>NZ_JBIWDO010000008.1:0-174494 GCF_044762055.1 Peribacillus sp. NPDC097198
AACTAATAAAAGATATTCCTAAAGGTCTTTCCATATTACACCTTCTTAAATTGTTTAAATCTATATCTATACTTTTCTTATTCGGTATTTATAATGAAAAATCCTTGTTCAACTAACCTCCCTCAATAAAGGGCAAAATAGATCCAGTTAACATAATTCAACTTATCGGTTTATGTATTCTTGAATTTTAAGGTCATTTATATCGCTGCAATACATTTGCAAGCATGCTTGCAAATGTATTGCACATAAGGGAAAAGTGTATTACAAATGTATTGCTTGTGTATTGCAAACGTATTGCACATGCGATTTTCGTGCTATCACGTTTTTGTTAGGCTTTGCCTAACCTAGCACCCTCGGTGATAGCAAAAATCCCTTATGCTCTTCAGTTTTTCTTCAGTTTTTCTTCAGTTTTTCTTCAGTTTTTCTTCAAGGTATCCATTGGAGAGATTACTTTTGAAAAATCAAAAAAGCCGTTATCTTTTTAGATACACAATATCTGGATCATGAACGGGCCCAATATCTTCATCCTCCATATCTAACTGTTGAACAATAAAAGAGTCGAGATCCATGCCAGTAAACTTCCCTTTAGTCGATAATTCCTTCATTCTAGATCACAGTTAGCACTTATAGTTGTTCAAATTGAGGAGTTATGCTTAGAGGAATTTCAATACAAATCGTACCAATGGAGCTAAATTTAGAATGACTCCTGCACAATACAGGAGTCATCGTTTAGCTGTTTAAACTATAGGTATTTTTTTAGACTGTCCATTTTATGGGGCACAGTTCATGGAAACCTGGTTTTTTCATCCGATCAAGCTGTCTTCCTTAATAAATATAGGAAGTAAGGAGCTCCGATAATAGCGACGATGATTCCAGCTGGAATGGTTTGTTCACTATAAATGATGCGGCCTATTGTATCAGCGAAAACTAAGATGGCTGCACCAATTATGGGAGATAAGAATAAAAAGCTCTGATGCTTGGAACCGACCAACTGTTTGGCGATATGTGGAGCAATCAATCCAATGAAACTAATACTCCCAACGACCGAAACCGCTGAAGCCGCCAATGCTACCGCAATGATCAGCAAAAGGGCCCGATCCCGGTTCAGGGAAACGCCCAACCCTTTCGCCACCGTTTCATTAAGAGCGAGGAGATTCATTGCCTTTTGCTTCCAAAGTAAAAACGGTATCGCCACCAGTAGCCAGGGAAGAAGCGCTAGAATAAAGGGCCAATCGGCTCCCCATATATTCCCTGCAAGCCATTTGGAGATGAATTGGACATCCTCCTGTTTAGCGCTTGAAACCAGGATGATCATTAATCCCGATAATGCTGAGGCAAACCCGACCCCCATCAGCACGAGCTTGATCGGCTGGATACCGTTTTTCCTGTCCAACGTGAAGAGGACGATCAGCCCGGCTGTAATGATCCCACCTAAGAAACCTACTGCCGGTAACTGATAGGTATAGGAGTCTAAATTGGCATCAACGAACAAGTAAAATAAGGTAATTGCAACCCCTGCTCCAGCATTGATACCGATAATACCTGGATCAGCCAGATCATTTTTGGTCAATGTCTGTAAAATGGCACCGGATAATGCCAGCGACATCCCTGCTAAAGTTAGGACCAGGACGCGAGGAAACCGAACGGAAAAGAGAATGAATTCCTCTTTGAATGTCCCATCCCCCAATATCGTCGGAATGATTTGAGAGATACCGACTGAGGAAGGTCCTAAGCTGATGCCGGCAAGGATACTTATGATCAGTAAAAGGGTCGTTAAGCTATACATCCATCGTACATTACTTTTTTTACGCAAAGAAAGTTCGACCTCCTTTCTTTACCAAGACCAGGAAGAATAGGAACCCGATTAATGAGACCAATGCAACAATGGGGATTTCCAATGGAGCAATTACGATTCTACTAATGAAATCCGTTAGAACCATGAAGGCCCCGCCGATTATAATCGACATCGGGATAATCAAACGGTAATCCGCCCCCACGATCTTCCGGACGATATGTGGAATGAATAAGCCCACGAACGACAAATTCCCTATCAGGGCTACTGCCGTTCCTGCTAAAACGATGACCATGAACATCAAAATCACTTTGATCTTCTTCGTCTTCTGTCCAAGCCCTTTCGCCACTTCTTCATTTAAGCTAAGGACGGTCAATGGTTTGCTATAGACAGTCGCCAACACTAAACCAAAGATGATGAAGGGGACAATGATCAAAGCATCCCATGTTGTGCTGATCAACCCTCCAGCCGTCCATGTACTGACATTTTTCGATACATTGAAAAGAATGGCTATACCACTTGAAATGGCCTGTAAAAAGAGAGAAACGGCCGCTCCCGCTAAAACGAGCTTTAGCGGAGATAAACCGTTTCTAGACGTGATACCTATTCCAAATACAAGTAGCATACCAATCATTGCACCTATAAAAGAACTGAACATAAGCATTAAGAAGGTGATTCCGGGAATGAAGGCCAATACCAGGGTAAGAGCTAAAGTAGCACCTGAAGTCAGACCGAGTAGACCCGGATCGGCAAGAGGATTCCTTGTCATCCCTTGCATGATGGCCCCGGCAACTGCCAACGCGGCTCCCACGAAGAATGCCGCGATGACACGAGGAAGACGAATTTCTCTTAGCACATCATAATAGGGTCCACCGCTTCTTCCGATAACAGCTTCATATAAATCTTGAAAACTCGTATTTGCTGCACCATACCCTAACGCCAAGACCACGACCACCATCAAAACAACGAACGATAAAACCATTTTGCTTATAATAGAATAGGAGACTTTCATCGAATCTCCCCTTATTTACCTAGAAAAGATTCTTCGAAGAAGTCTAGTTGTTTATCGAAAGAATGGGCATCGGCGAAATAGAATGCAGAACCTTCCGCATAAAATACCTTTTTATCTTTAACCGCCGGTATTTTGTTGTACCAAGTAGAGTCCATGAATGAAGTATCTTGTCCTTCTTTCACTAAATTAAGAACTAAATAATCCCCAACATAGTCACCTAATACTTCTTCGGAAATTCCAAAAAATCCAGGCTCAAGGGCAACATCTTTAACAGCCTTCGGCATGTTCAATCCCATTTCTTGATACAGGATTTCCGTTCCACGTCCCCAGCTATCGCCAAATAAATAGATTTGCTTATCAGAGTTACCAGCAACCGTTATAGTAGCATCTTCTCCGATTTTATCTTTGATTTTGTCTCCTACTACTTTCGAACGTGCTTGGAAATCTTTAACCCACTTAGTCATTTCCTCTTCTTTATTGACTACTTTACCCACTTCGATACGTTGGTCGATGTAATTCAAAGCACCGTATGTGAAGATTACGGTTGGTGCAATTTCTTGTAATTTTTTAACGTCTTCCACATCATTAGAACCGATGATCAAATCTGGATCAAGTTCAATGATTTTCTCATAATCCGTGCTCGCTACCACTTCAGCATCCGGATATTTTTTAGCGAAATCCGGGTTATCTTTTGACCATGAATCCATACCTACTACGTTGATACCCATTTCCATTAAATCTCCCACGAATAACGATAAAACGACTACGCGTTTTGGATCGGCGGGAACTTTAACCGTACCATTTTCCGATTTATAGCTGATCGTACCCGATTTTTTTGCATCATCCTTGCCTTGCGTTGTTTCTTTAGTCGATGATTCATCATTTCCACAAGCCGTTAAAATAACCATTAATGCTGCAACTAAGAATAAAAGCCATTTTTTCATGTTCATTCTCCTTTTATTAGATCGTATGTGATGCAAACTGGTTTACCTGTACGGGGGTCTTTACTGATTTCCGCGTCAATTTTAAACACTTTCTTCAGTACATCTGGACTCATCACTTCTTCTGGTGTGCCCGCTTTTATTAAATTCCCACTCTCAAGAGCGATCATGAAATGTGAAAACCGGGCTGCATGATTCAAATCATGTAGAACCATCACAATGGTCCGATTTTCCTTTTCATTCAAGTTCTGCAAAAGTTCCAATACTTCAAGTTGATGGGCCATGTCCAGATAGGTTGTAGGCTCATCCAAAAAAATGATGTCCGTGTTTTGCGCAAGTGCCAAGGCAATCCACACCCGCTGTTTTTGACCTCCGGAAAGTTCATCTACAGAGTTGTGTCTAAATTCATATGTATTAGTAGACTTCATGGCCCAATCAATGATTTCTTTGTCTTCTTTTTTTAGGCCACCGAACCCTGATTGATATGGAAAACGACCATATGAAACCAGTTCCTCGACTAAAAGTCCTACTGCACTATCCTGTGTTTGTGGCAAGATCGACAGTTCCCTCGCCAATTCTTTCGTATTCTTTTTTTGTATTTCTGCTCCATCAAGAAAGACCTGTCCATTTTGATAGGGAATGATTCTTGTTAAAGCTTTTAATAACGTTGATTTTCCACACCCATTAGATCCTATGATTGTAGTAATTTGGCCATCGGGAATTTCAATCGTCAAGCCGTTAACGATCACTTTTTTGTCGTATCCAACTTCAACGTTACTAACGTTCATTCGCATGTAATCATTACCTCCCCTTTCACGCTGAAATTGATAATCGTTATCAACTACTTAACAATAAGATTATTCAGTATAATCGAATCTTTGTCAAGCGTTTTTAGGAGAAAAGAACTAAGGTACTACCCTCGTTTTTTTCCCTCCATATAACAACTGCAAATAACAGCCGCCCAAATTTGGACAGCTGCATTGCCTTACCCTCTATTCACAAACTCTTCGTATCTTTCATCGTTCGCAAGCCAGGCTACATATTTACGTTTCGTGTATTTTTCCGCTTCCTCGAACGTATCAAACGATTTCTTTATCAGTTTTCCATTCACTTCAATGATCCACTCTTCTTCTTCATCATTTTCATAAATGAAGATATCCTGTTTATCTCTCGTTGAATATAGGCAACCTTCTGGTGAATTCTTCACATTCAATTGGTTCTTATGAGCGTCGCGCTTAATCGGTTCAGAGAAGAATGTCTTCTCAACGAATTGGCTGTATGCTTTTTCCGACATCGTACAACCTGCGGCTTTTTGATGGCCGCCCCCATCATATTTCCCTGCAACCTCAGCTACATCTATCTCATCATGGATGGTGCGGAAACTGATTCTTTTGCTTCCGACCATAAGGATCGCAATATAATCCAGATGGGAAAATTCTTTTGATAGCTCATTACCCAATTCCGAATGGTAAGACTCGGCATGGACCACCCCAACTGTATGAGGACCGACCGTAGCCTGATACACTTCTCTTTTTTTCCTATTTATGTACCGATCCACACGACTCTCTTCCACTCCCAAAAGAGTCTGTTCCACTTCATCAAACGCGAAGTTTTCAGCTGATGAGAGCTTATGTGCAATCTTCGTTTCGAATTCTTCAATCGGAATCATGAAGAATAAGTCATTCAACCGTTTGGCCGTTACATTATTATTGGCCTGCCATTCCCATGTATCATATTGTCGAACCAATTCAACGAATTCAGAGAAAATCCGGGAAGGCTCCAGCCACTTTTGATCCACCGCATATTGATAGAATAAAGAAGTGGCTGCCGTTTGTTTGCCGTCTTCCTGTTCAACCGTAACAGATGCCCAGTCATGTTCATTCAAATGCAGTGCCGACTTATGATGGTCGATTAAAAGTGCATGTCCTCCATCCTCAACGAATTGCGTAATCATTTTTTCATTATCTTCATTTACCGAAAGATCGGTAACAATCAATGTATCCTCGATATTCGCCTGCTCAAGAAATGCTTCGACATTCTGATTAAGGCGGCCGATTGAATTATAGCTAACTACCACGTCTTCCCCGAATGCAAGCTTCGCGACGATTCCGCAGCCGACCCCGTCTAAATCATTATGTGTAAAAAGATAGTACACATAAACCCCTCCTAAAAACTGATATATTTACTTTTCCCTAAGAAATGATTTTCAATTGCAATCTTTACAATTGTAGCATAATCACATCCGACTATTTTAACACGGTTCCACCCAAAACCGCTTTGAACGTAAAAAAAAATCGGACACCTTCAATTTTTTTCTTTATTTTGTAATATTTACATCGTAATATAGATGAGTTACTAAATAGAAATCGAGGTATGACAATGTATCAGTTCAGATCAGATCGTGCATCAAGAGAAATAATAAATAACTCAAGACACTCGGCCATCATCATCTATACACTATTCACGATTGCTGCCGGCCTCCTATTTTCATTCACAGTCGGCATACCGACTCTAAACATTGGAATCATTGCCCTTTTTAGCATCATCCCCGCCGTTGTGGCCTCCATTTTGATCAAGCAAAAAAAATGGACACTCGGGGTGCCCTATCTTATCGGCATCACGATCAACCTTTTATTCGCTTCGATCATCATCCAGTCCAGTAGCCCTTTGTCATTGGTCCTGTTATATCTAGGGCTTCTTTTTGCGTCCATTTATTACGATTATTATCATGTCATCTTGTCGATCGTCCTATATTCAGGGTTCCTGATTTACCTGATTTTATGGTCAGAACCTTTTTCCATGGTTTTATCTGAAAAGGGCGTCACTGTACTTGGTATCATTCTTTTATTTATTTTAACTGCCATTTTATCCGTCTTTTTCAGTTTAATCGGTAGTGCTTCGATTAATGTCGCTTTGGTCGAGCTTGCTAAGAGCCGACAAACGGAAATCAAGACCAAGGACATGCTTGACGAAATCACCAAATCCGTTCATGGATTGACCGACTTTTACAATGAGCTGCAAGCCAATGTCCAAGTCACTGGAAATATCTCCAAGGAAATCACGAATGCCTTTATAGAAGTCACAAGTAATATTGAATCCCAGGCATTAAGCGCCAATGAGGTGAAAGATTCCATCGATTCATTCGATGGAGAGGTTCAACAGGCCACCCTTGCATCCGATAAAATGAAAGTCCATACGGTAGAAAATGAATCAAGCACCAAAGATGGACGTCAGGCGATGATCATCCTTGCCCAAGATATTATATCCGTGGGGGAAAAGGCTAAACAGACCGCCTTCTTAATGGAAGAATTGAATCAACAAAATAAGCAGATCCAAACGATTCTGGCAACAATCGAAGACATCTCGGACCAAACGAACTTAATTTCCTTGAATGCCTCCATCGAGGCGGCACGAGCGGGGGAACATGGGAAGAGCTTTGCCGTGGTTGCGGATGAGATCAGGAAGCTTGCTGTAAACAGCCGACAGGCGACCAATCAAATCCAGCAAATCTTACATCATATCTCCATCAAGTCTAATGAGGTGACAGATGGCGTGAATCAGAGCTTGGATGTTGCAGGCATGATAAAGAAAAACTCCGAAGATGTCGAACACGTTTTCAAAGAGATGGAAGGAAACACGCTCCAAGTCATGGAACAATCGATCAAACTTCAAACCATGCTTCAAGCTTTGACGCAAAACTCGAGTACGGCAACGAATGAAGTGACCAATATTGCCAGCATCGTACAGGAAAATGCCGCTTCCCTGGAGGAAGTCGCCGCGAGCGTGGTGGATCAGAATACCCTCATTACCCAAATGGAAAGTAACTTCTCCAGTTTTGAAGACCTTTTAAGAAGGCTGGAAAAGCTGACAGTCAGCGAGAAGTAATTTGTTTGTTCAAGAAGAAAGCCGCGGATGGTTGCCCTTCCGCGGCTTTCTATCTAATTTATTGTTCAATCAGTTTTCCAAGGTTCGCCATTTCTATGGCACTGACCGCTGCTTCATATCCTTTATTTCCCGATTTCGTGCCGGCCCGTTCGATGGCCTGCTCGATATTTTCCGTCGTCAATAATCCGAAGATGACTGGAACGCCGGTATCCAAAGCAACGGAGGCCATTCCTTTCGCTGCTTCATTGCAGACATAATCATAATGCGAAGTAGAACCTCTGATGACCGTCCCTAATCCAATCACTGCGTCGTATTTCCCCGTGTTCACAAGTTTCTTGGCAATGAGCGGCAATTCAAATGCTCCTGGCACCCAAGCGATGTCCACGTCATCCTCGTCAACACCGTGGCGTTTCAGACCATCCAATGCTCCGCCCAATAGCTTGCTTGTAATGAACTCATTGAACCTTCCAACCACGATTCCCACTTTCAGTCCCGATCCGATTAATTGTGCTTCGATAATTTTCCCCATGTCTATTTCCTCCTCATTTTTTAAAAACATCATGCATTTTGAATGTATACCTGTTCTTGCGATGATTCCTTTTGCTTACGGTATTGTACCAAGTCCGCAATCGTAATGAATTTCAGGTTGAATTTATCCGCAATTAGTTCCAAGTCGGATACACGTGCCATGCTTCCATCTTCATTCATGATTTCACAAATGACACCTGCTGGAGCAGCCCCACATAACTTGGCCAAGTCGACGGAGGCTTCCGTATGTCCCGTGCGGCTTAACACGCCCCCTGCCTTGGCTATCAACGGAAAAGTGTGCCCCGGGCGTTGAAAGTCCTCGGCAACCGAATCTTCCTTCAAAAGCTCAAGGATGGTAATGGACCGCTCGAACGCACTGATTCCGGTAGACGTGCTTTTATGATCGATACTTACGGTGAAGGCCGTCCCATGATGATCGGTGTTATCATTGACCATCGGATGCAAGTTCAGCTTTTTCGCCAACTGTTGGGTAATCGTCGTACAAATCAACCCACGGCCATGCGTCGCCATAAAGTTAATGGCTTCGGGTGTCGCCTTTTCTGCAAGCACCACGAAATCCCCTTCATTTTCGCGGTCTTCATCATCGGAAATGATGATTACTTTCCCAGCTTTCAAATCTTCAATCGCTTCTTCAATGGTATGGAACATCCTGTACACCTCCATTTATTAGAATCCATGCTTAGACAAGAATGCTAAATCCAGTCCTGGTTTTGATTCGCTGTTTTTCATTTGATGTATGATATATTTCCCTAACATGTCGTTTTCAATGTTTACGATATGGCCTGCCGCCTTCCTGCCCAAAATGGTATCCTGATGGGTCAAGGGAATGAGTGATACAGTCAGCAAATTTCCCTCGATGCCGAATATCGTCAAGCTTGTCCCATCGATGGCAACAGATCCTTTTGGCATACAGTATGTACTGAGCCCTTCTTCCAGTTGGATCACATAATAGACGGCATTTTCTTTTCGTTCTTTTTTCATGATGGTGCCCGTTCCATCAATATGACCTGAAACGAAATGGCCGCCGAAACGTCCATTAGCACTCATCGCACGTTCAAGATTCACTTCTGAACCTGGTTTCAATATCCGGATCGATGAAGCTTTCACCGTTTCAGGCATCACATCGACCGTAAATAAAGTCTGTGTGAAGGAAGTCACCGTCAAACAGACCCCGTTAACGGAAATGCTGTCTCCAAGATGGACATCTTCCAGTACTTTCTTAGAGGAAATGGCCAGTTCCATGCTGCTTCTTCCCTTTTTCATGGAATGAACCGTGCCGATCTCCTCAATGATTCCGGTAAACATAGTTTCTCCCCCTTTTATACACATATAAAAAACCCCTTAGGATGGCCTAAGGAGTTAGCAGGAGAAATGAGTGAAAAAAATGGTATACCTAATAAACCCATCATTTCATATTCTGAAAAAATAGGCGTACGTATACACTTGGATTTCACACGTCCTTCTCCCATCCAGACTGTACTGTCGGCTTTGGATTCTCACCAAATCCTGCCTTTATCAGGCTCGCGGGCTTAGAATTGCTTCATCACCGCCGGTTGGGATTTTCACCCGACCCCGAAGGACTAACTATTTTTTGAATCTTCTATTATTTTAACACTCTAAAGTACGGATGTAAAACATCTATCCTAAAATGAATCGATAGTTGCAAGCAAATCCTATAAGAAAAGGGAGGAATCCATCCTATGTAAGCGACTATAGCCGTGGTGCTTACATATCAATAGATCCCTGCCATCATACGAATCTCGTATACACGATCCAAGAGAGATGCTAGAATTTTATTCCATTATTTTCTTATTAAACGTACTGAATTATGCTATAATAATTGGAAAATCAAGAATAAATGGGGAATTCAAATGGGAAAGACAAACCTTTTAATGGTTCAGCACAATCATATCGAAAGTGAGCGTATCATCTTACGTCCGGTTTCGCTTGATGATGCTGAAGATATGTATGAATATACATCTGATGAAGAAACGACACGTTACCTTTACGACAAACATAAAGATTTGGACCAGACTAAGAACTTCATAGCGAACTATTTCTTGGAAGAGCCTATCGGCAAATATGCACTCGTGTTAAAGGAAGACAACAAAATGATTGGGGCTATCGAATTCAGAGTGCATGAATCGAACAAATGTGGAGAACTGGGTTATACTTTAAACCGGAATTTCTGGGGTAAAGGCTATATGACCGAAGCGGGAAAATCAATACTGGAATTAGCCTTCAATGTTTTGGATTTGGAGCGAGTATTTGCTGAATGTGATGTGATAAATGCCGCATCCGGGAAAGTATTGGATCGCTTAGGCATGAAGTGTGAAGGGATTCACCGTAAAAGCCACATGACGAAGGGTACATTATTAGACAGCGCCTATTATTCCATATTAAAAGAAGAATATGTAACCCCCGAAAAAAAGGATGAAACGGTTGTTAACGCTAAATCCTAATTTCACTAATTAATTAAACACCTTTAAAGGACCTTGCTGCAATAAAAGTAGCAAGGTCCTTATTTTTTAGACGTGTTGTACCTTTATCCCTTTACAGACAATTGAATACCATCTTTTATCCACCAAGTAAGAATCCTTCCTTCCGATGTGCTAAAAAAGGTTATCTCTCCAATTTAAAAGGAATAAGATAATATGTCCCAATTTCATTCAAAGGAGGAAGACACATGCTAATTGTTCTTATCAACCTTGTTGCCTATCTATTCGTCATCACGATGAATTTCCTGGCTAATTACCTTCCCTTCAACGGCCAAACCTCAGGGGAAGTTTCCGGGAAACTGGACGTTCTTTTTACCCCAGCCGGCTATGTATTCTCGATATGGGGATTGATTTATTTTCTTCTTGCCATCTGGGTAGCCAGACAGTTTATGGGGAAACACAAAACAAGTCCCGCATATATGGTCTCTTTCCCATGGTTCGCCTTAAGCTGTGTATTTAACGGAGCCTGGCTATTAGCTTGGCATTACGAATACTTCCTGTTATCCGTCATCATCATCATTACACTTTTATTGACCTTGATTGTCATTTACACAAACATTATAAAAGTGAGGCATGCCTTTCTCGACTTGATGCCCTTTTCCGTCTATCTAGGATGGGTGAGCGTCGCGACCATTGCTAACATTTCCTACTATCTGACCTATATCGGCTGGAATGGTTTCGGGTTTTCCGATGTAGCATGGACGATCGCCCTCTTACTCGTAGCCACGGCTCTGGCATTCATCTTTGCCATTAAAAACAAGGACTGGTGCTACCCACTCGTCTTCGTCTGGGCCATCATCGGAATCGGCGTAAGGAACAGCACGCCCCATCCGACAATCACCACCACATCCTATATCCTGGCCGCCCTCATCCTCATCCTATCCATAACCGTCCTGATCAGGAACCTCAGGAAATAATTCAGGAAATAAAAGGGGTCAGACCCCTAAAACGCCTGTTCAAGGTCAGACCAGATGTCATGCCAGGATTCTAGGCCGACGGAGAGCCGTATGAGTTGGTCGGTGATGCCCATCTGCGTTCTTGATTCTTTTGGGATGGACGAGTGTGTCATCGTAGCGGGATGCTGGATCAAGGATTCAGCGTCTCCTAGGCTGACCGCGATTTTTATAAGCTTCAAGTTATTGAGGAATCGTTGGGCATCCTGTTTTGTCCCCTCCAGTTCAAAGGAAATCATGCCTCCACCGGATTTCATCTGTTTTTCCATGATCCGATAATCCCCTGATTCTGCGTCGCCTGGATAATAGACGGCCTTAACCCGTTGATGCTGTTTCAGCATGCGAAAGATCTCCGTTGCATTAGAAGCGTGACGATCCATCCTGACTGGCAACGTCTTCAATCCCCGCAACAGCAACCATGCATCAAATGGCGAAATAATCCCTCCGATATCCTTCTGTGTTGTCATGGCCACCTGATTGATAAACTCCTTCTTTCCGACAATCAGACCCGCCACAACGTCCCCATGTCCACAAAGATACTTCGTAGCACTATGAAGGACGACATCACATCCAAATTCCAGTGGCTTCTGTAAATATGGAGTGGAAAACGTATTATCGACCACAACAGGCACATTATTCTCCTTGGCGACTTTCATGACCAATGCTAAATCGATCATTTTCATCGTCGGATTAATCGGCGTCTCAACATAGATGCAGGTCGTATTCGGACGGATCATGCTCCTTAGCTGGTCCTCCGTTTCCATATCGCAAAAATCGTGGGTGATCCGGTATTTTTCCTCCATCAGTTGAAGAAGGCCGAAAGTACATCCATACAACCCTTTTGAACAAACGATATGGTCATCGGCTTTGGTCAAAGCAAAAAGGACCGCAGACACGGCAGCCATCCCTGAACTGAACGCAAGTCCCGCTTCCCCGCCTTCCAAGGCCGCAATCTTCTCTTCCAGCACCCGAACCGTCGGATTTCCCAGCCTCGAGTAAATATATCCATCTTCTAAACCAGCAAACCGGTTTTCCCCTTGTTCGGCCGTATCGAACGTAAATGTCGAGGTTTGAAACAAAGGTGTGGTCAAGCTTCCTAAATGCTCCTTCGAATCATATCCTTCATGAATCACAGCTGTTTCAATATGCTTATATTTCTCTCCCATTCTAACTCCCCCTATCCAAATAGCTATATCTATCATATGTTAAAAAAACATATTTTGGAAGCGTTTTCAATGTAAGTCGCCTGGGCATTCGTACAGGATCAGTCCTGTTGCCCTTGTTAATCATCCACAAAGCTTGTGAAGCGGCCAGTTTTCCTTTAAAAAGCTTGCAATCTATCAAATAGGAACGTCAAATGAGGATAGCCGGATTACGCTACAGAACATAAAAAAAGAGACAGCCTTCATGGCCATCTCCATTCTTCATGCCTATTCTTCTTCTACGATATTCCCACCATAGAAAGTGACTTTCGTTAAGGGGATTTCAAGTTCGCGAGCCATTTTCTTCAACTCACGCTCTTCTCTTTCCGTCACGATCGAGATGACCGTGCCATCCGCTCCGGCACGTCCCGTTCTACCAGACCGATGAATATATTGGTCAATGTTTTCAGCCATATCAATATGAACGACGGCTGTCAGTCCTTTAATATCAAGTCCACGGGCCGCCACATCGGTTGCAATCAACATCGGTGACTTTCCAGAACGAAGCTTACGCAACGCTTTTTCACGATCGACTTTATTCGACTCCCCGTGAAGTACGCCCATTTCGATGCCTTTAAACTTAAGCTTCTCATGTAACACGCTAAGCTCGGCAATATCGTTCAAAAAGGCCAATGCCTTCACATCTTTCAATCTTGTGATTTTCTCCAAGATTTTGGACTTTTCGCGTCTTTCGACTACAAAATAAAGATGATCGACCTTCGAATCCATTTTTTCACTTTTATCAACCTTGATCAATTCTGGTTCATTCATGAATCCTCGGGCCACTTTTTCCGTTTCTTCGGGAAGGGTCGCCGAGAACACCATGATTTGGCGGTCCTTAAGCGTCGTTTTGATAATATTGTTGATTGTTTGCATATGCTCGGGAATGATCAATTGATCTCCTTCATCGAGTACGATCGTTTTCACTTCATGCATCTTCAACTTCTTTTGGGCAATCAATTCATAGACACGGCCTGGTGTTCCCGCAATCACTTGTGGATGCTTCTTCAGTTTGTCCAACTGACGCTTCACATTGGCACCACCAATGAAGGCTGCTCCAGAAATACCGCTACCTTCCGACCAAATCCGAATCTCTTCATTGATCTGCATCACCAATTCCCGTGATGAAGCCAAGATTAAAGCTTGGGGGGATTTTTTTTCAGGATCTATTTTTTCAAGCAATGGCAGTAAATAAGCAAGTGTCTTTCCCGTCCCCGTTGGAGATTCGGCCATGACGTCTTTTCCTTGTGCAATGACAGGAATCGTTTTCGTTTGTACCGGCGTAAGTTGTGCAAAGCCTGACTTTTTCCAGACTTCCTGGATAAATGGCTTTCTATCATTCAGTAATACAGGTAATTCGCTCATATCGTTCTCCTTTAATAAAAAAACTTTTCATATCCTTTATAGTACCATTTGTTATAGGGTAGTAGCCAACGGAATCCGAATTGTCACCGTCGTCCCTTTATGTTTCTCACTTTCAAATCGCATCTCACCATTCAATCGATGGACAATTTTCTGACAGATGGTAAGCCCGATTCCCGTTCCCTTTTCTTTTATCGAATAAAACGGTTCACCAATTCGCTCCAACCGCTCCGGCTCCATCCCGATCCCATTATCACTGACCATGACTATAGCATGATCATCGATGATTTGCAGGGATATGTCAATTTTTCCATTCTCACCAACAGCCTCGATGCCATTCTTGATGAGATTGATGAATAGCTGTTTAAGCTCGATCGAATCGGCCATGACTAAAACGGGGTCTGCCCCTTTCACTTCAATGGCCATCTCAATATTGTTCAGGTTCGATTCAGCTTTCATGAGTGTATACACTTGATGCAGGCAATCCCCAAGGTCCAGCTTACGGAAGGTGACATCCTGTTTCTTGCCAAGGACGAGCAACTCGCTCGAAATGATATTGATGCGTTCAATTTCCTTTAACATGATGTCAGTATGCAACGGGTCGACTTCCTTGGTCATATCCATTAATTGCACGAACCCTTTTAATGATGTCAACGGATTTCTTATTTCATGTGCCACGGCTGCCGAGAGATGCCCGATGACGGAGAGCTTTTCAGACATGACCATCAATTCCTCTTCACGCCGGACCTTGGTAATGTCCCGGACGATGGCATAGATTCCAAGTAACTCCTTGTGGACAATGATGGGCAAAAAGGTGACACGCATGATTCGCTTTTCGTCATCCATCCTCTGGATATTCGTTTCGAAGTGTACAGCTTCTCCCTCCAAAGACTTGATAAAATAATCAGATGCTTTTTCATTTTCGATCAAATCGATGAAGTATCCCGCTTGTTTTGCTTTTAATGCCTCACCTCGGACCCCGAGGAACTTTTCGGCTTTTGGATTAACCGACATGATCCTGCCTTCAAGATCCAATTGTAGAACACTATCTGGATTGTGCTTAAACAAGGATTGATACTGCTCATCCTTCAAGTTGAATTCCTGTTGGGACCGCAACATTTTCCCTGTCCAATACCGGATGATGACATAGAGAATGATCCCGGTTATGAATATATAGATCCACCCCTTCGAATGCTGGAACATCGCATAGGTGTGAACATTCTCTTTTGCGCGGGACATCGAGATGTAATCGGTAACAAAAATCCATAAGGCCCCAATGATCATATATATAATAGCTACTTTACCTGCAATTTTATGTGAATGGTTCATCGCGTATCCTTTATATTTATTTTTTGGCTTATTATTCCCAACTCACTCAAAAAAAAGTCCTCATGCACTACACATAAGGACTTTACAGCTATTGTACCATGTTTTTGCTAATGATTGAAAAGAGAGTGCCATCCATTCAATTGAACAGCGCATTCTATTTAGTCAGGTTTTTAACAGCCTGATCAAAATCTTCGTCTATTTCTTTAGAAGGTTTCGCCGATAACAGACTGAAAATCACGACGGCAAGCGTACCTGCGATAAAGCCAGGTATGATTTCGTAGACTTCCGCGAACTTGTCGATGGATTCCCATACGATCACGGTTACCGTACCGATGACCATTCCAGCCAGTGCTCCCCATTTTGTCATTCTTCTCCAGAATAGGCTCAGTAAAATGACCGGTCCGAATGCCGAGCCGAAACCTGCCCAAGCATACCCGACCAATTTTAAAATGGTCCCGCTCGGGTTGAACGCCAAAACAAGGGCAATCACGGATATCGCCAATACGCCCAACCGTCCAACCAGCACTAATTCCTTATCTGAAGCATTTGGACGAACGAACTGTTTATAGAAGTCATCCGTCAACGCACTTGCCGACACCAATAATTGAGAAGCGATCGTGCTCATGACTGCGGATAGAATCGCCGCCAGCAAGAATCCCGTAATTAGAGACGGGAACAACTCTTTAGAAAGGAGGATGAATACTGATTCTGCATTCGCTTCCCCCAAAGGCGCATTCGCCTTGCTAAAGTAAGAAATCCCGACCAATCCTGTGAACATGGCACCTACAATGGCGAACACCATCCAGCCCATACCGATGCGACGGGCACTTTTCAATTCTTTCACGGAAGATATCGCCATGAATCGGACGATGATATGCGGTTGGCCAAAATAACCAAGTCCCCATGCCAGCAACGAAATGATCCCAATCGTCGACATTCCTTCAAACGCATGCAAAAGGGTCGGATCAATTGATTTTATTTCCGTAAATGTTGGAGTCCAGCCTCCTATATTTACAATGGTGACGACAGGTACTAGAATTAAGGCAATGAACATGATGGTTCCTTGAACAAAATCCGTCCAACTCACGGCAAGGAAGCCACCGAATAACGTGTAAAGAATGACGACACTTGCCGTCAGCCAGATTCCATATCGGTAATCCAGGTTAAAGGCCGTCCGGAAAAGCTCCCCGCCTGCTACCATACCGGAAGAGGTGTAGAAAGTAAAAAAGATTAAAATGACTAAAGCCGATACCACTTTTAAAATTCGGGAGCTATCTTTAAACCGATTCCCCAAATAGTCTGGTATAGTAATAGAATTATTCGCGATCTCCGTATATGTACGAAGCCTTGGCGCCACGAATAACCAGTTTAGATAAGCGCCTACTGACAGACCGATGACGATCCACCCGGCACTTAAGCCATTCAAGTACATGGCTCCAGGAAGGCCCATCAGCAACCATCCGCTCATGTCGGAAGCACCGGCACTTAAAGCGGTTACAGCCGGACCCAAGTTTCTTCCTCCGAGCATGTAATCCGTCAGGTTAGCGGTCCTTCGATAAGCAAGGTACCCGATTAACAGCATACCTGCCATGTATATGACAATTGAAACGATTGCTCCATATTCCAAAAATTCTTCCTCCATTACTTACGAACCTTTCGATAGAGAAGGCTCATTTTATTAAAATAAGCTTATCAGAAAAAAAAACATAAGTTAAGTAGTTCTTTCTAATACCCAATATATTAAAATATACAATTAATAGACTATTCAAAAAAGCGTTCCAAAAAACAAGGAGGACAAAGTCATGCAACCCTATTTCAAACAACAGGATGGAATCTTCCCATCGGTTTGCTCACTTGATTGCCCCGATCAATGCGGTTTACTCCTTCACAAAAAAGACGGAAAAATCGTGAAAGTCCAGGGGGATCCCAAACACCCGGTCACAAAAGGAAATATCTGCAACAAGGTCCGGAATATGACAGCCCGTCTATATGATCCGCATCGTCTTTCGCAACCGCTTATGCGAATCGGTCCAAAAGGAAAAGGGCAATTCGCCCCCATTAGTTGGGACGAAGCGATCGGGATGATCACGTCAAAATGGAAGGCCTTGATAGACCAGCATGGACCGGAATGCATCCTCCCCTACAGTTTTTATGGAAACATGGGAAACCTCAGTGCTGAAGGCATGGATCGTCGCTTCTTCCACAAACTTGGGGCAAGTAGGCTGGAGCGTTCCATTTGTAACTCTGCCGGTTCGGTCGGCTACAGTTATACCATGGGCGGTTCGTTCGGAATCGATCCGGAGGAAACGATCGACACAAAGCTTTTCATCATGTGGGGGATTAATGCCGTGAGTACCAATATGCACCAAGTGACAATTGCCCAGCAGGCCCGGAAAAATGGCGCCAAGGTTGTGGTGATCGACGTCCATAAAAACCAGACCGGGAAGTGGGCTGATTGGTTCATCCCCATCCTGCCTGGTACGGATAGTGCACTTGCCCTTGGCATCATGCATATTTTATATGCCGAAAATATGGTCGATCAGCCTTTCCTAGACGCCTATACGGTCGGTTCTGACGAATTGCGTGAGCATGTCCGCCAATATGACCCGGCGACCGTCTCCACGATCACGGGCGTTCCAATCGAAGACCTTTATACATTAGCCCGGATGTATGGACAGACCAAACCATCATTCGTTCGAATCGGTAATGGCCTGCAGCATCACGATAACGGCGGAATGGCTGTAAGGACCATCGCCTGCCTTCCCGCCCTTACCGGACAGTGGGGTGTTAAAGGCGGTGGGGCGATGAAAGGGAACTCCGGTTATTTGGCATTTAACAAAGATGCCTTACAACGCCCTGAGCTTTTGCGAAACAAGACTACTCGCATCGTCAACATGAATCAAATCGGAGAAGCCCTTTTAGATAAGGAGAACCCGATTCGTTCCTTATTTGTATACAGCTCCAATCCTGCCCTTGTCGCTCCCAATGCAAACAAGGTTAAGGAAGGACTTATGCAAGAAGACCTATTCACGGTCGTCCATGATTTATTCTTAACTGAAACGGCGCAGTATGCCGACCTGGTCCTTCCCGCCTCTTCATCCTATGAAACGGAGGATTTTTATACTTCCTACTGGCATAATTACATACAAATTCAAAAGCCAGTCATGGAGAAATATGGAGAGTCCAAATCAAATGTGGAATTGTTCAAGCTGTTGGCTGCTAACATGGGATTCGAGGACCAAGCTTTTCAAGACTCTGAGGAAGACATGATCCGTCAAGCACTCGACTTCCCCGAGAATCCTTATTTAGGAAACATCAACTATGAAGCTCTTTCTGAACATCAGTTTGTAAAAGCCGAGATGCGACCACTCTTCCCAGGGAAACTGCCGACACCGAGCGGCAAAATCGAACTCTATTCCGAACGGATGAAACAGCATGGGTACGAACCATTGCCTACCTATACACCCATCGCGAAAGACAGCGATCTGCCGTTCTTATTCATACCGGCGCCGAACCATAATTTCCTGAATTCGACTTTTTCCAATAATGAGAAACATATATCGATGGAAAAAGAACCAAAACTGCATATGAATACGGAAGACGCAGTAAAACGAGGGATAACAGACGGCGATATGGTCCGTATCTGGAATGCACGAGGCGAATGTGTATTAAAAGCCGTCATAGGAGAAAATGTCCTGGCCGGTGTCCTAGTCAGCCAAGGCATATGGCCAAATACACCTGGCAGAAATCAGCATATCAATGCCCTCACGCCAGACCGGCTCTCCGATATGGGAAATGGTGCCGTCTTCTTTTCCGGCCGTGTTGATGTGGAAAAAGCAGTGTAAATGATGATTTTATTTCTCGCATTCACTCGTTTCCCGGGAAATATCCTCGATTCTTGTAATATATTGACTCAAATTCTGGATTCATTCGCTCCACAAAAAAAGGCTGTTCCCTCTGGGGAAGCAGCCTTTTTCGTGGCATCCGAACCACCCTGGTTGATTCGAATGCCATCCTCTTCACGTCTTATACAACTTCTTTTTCGATAGCCGCAAATGTATCGTCCAAGATTTCGATCAACTTCCCTACCTCTGCTTTAGTGATGATCAAAGGTGGTGCAAACACGAGCGTATCTTGATCGAATGTAACAGATCGGCAGATTAAACCATTTTTAGCGGCCTCCGAAACGATCCGTGGAGCCAAAGGGGTTTCGAATTTTTCCCCCGTTTGTTTGTCTTTGACGATCGATATGCCACCAATAAGTCCAAGTGCCCTTACATCCCCGATTATGGGGTGTTTAGCTTGAAGCATTTTAAAGCCTGCAAGCAATTCCACTCCACGTTGTTTCGAGTTTTCAATTAAGTTTTCCCGTTCAATGATTTCGATATTTTTCAACGCAACGGCACAAGCCATCGGGTGGCCACTGTACGTGTAGCCATGTAAAAGCGTCCCTTTAGAAAGGGCTATGAAATCCTGATACATCCTATCATTCAGGACAACACCGCCCAATTGGGCATATCCACTAGTCACGCCTTTGGCAAAGCACATCATGTCTGGTATGACCCCGAAGTGCTCGATTCCGAAATACGCACCCGTTCTGCCAAAACCGGTAATGACTTCGTCCGTCACCAACAAAATGCCGTACTCATCACAAATCTCCCTGACTTCCTTGAAGTAGCCTTCAGGAGGCATATTCACGCCACCAGCCCCTTGTATCGGTTCCGTTATGAAAGCAGCGATAGTTTCCGGTCCTTCCTGTACAATGGTCTTGCGCAATTCCTCAATGGAGGAACCATCCACATAATAGAAATCCGGCGCAAGGGAATTCGTGAAGTCGCGGAAAGGCTTCAATCCCGTGGCACTAGTCGCTCCCATCGCCACCCCGTGATAGGACTTCGAACGGGAAATGATTTTTTGCCGGTTAGGCTGGCCTTTTAAGATCCAATAGTGACGCGCAAGCTTGATCGCCGTATCACTCGATTCCGACCCTCCGGACGTAAAGAACACGGCATTCAAATTTCCGGGTGCGATGGAAGCGATTTTGGCAGCCAACCGAATGGCTGGTTCATTACTGAAGGTGGCAAAATTAGAGGTGAACGCCAATTTCTCCATCTGTTCCTTCGCCACTTTGGCAATTTCGTCCTGCCCATGCCCGATATTCACATTCCAAAGGGAAGACATCCCATCGATAACCGTCCTGCCCATGATGTCCGTTAGGTAAATCCCCTTACCCTCGGTAAAAATGAAACTCGGTCCATCTTGCTGCTGTTGTTCGATCGCTGTTGTCGGATGGATAAAATGCTTTTTATCCCAATCAATCAATTGCTGAATATCCGTCTTTTCTTTCACCATGTAGAAACACCCTTCTCTACTGATATTTTTAATACAGAGATATGTATTCTGCTAACAAGATGCATGCCGAGGTACTGTGTTCTAACATAACCATTCAGGAAATAATCAGGAGATAAGTCAACCTCTCTATCTAGTTAATTTTCTGAAATATTTCATTTAACATTGTATTATTCTTGTATTTTTTTTATCCCATAAACTTCGAAAATCTTTAGCCAGGATATCGCTACATGCCATGAAGACCTGCATACCGGGACCCACTAAAAGGCGGGGATACGAGCAAAAAAAACTAGCTGCTAAGATGACAGCTAGTTTTTGATTCCCTACCTTTTCATGGTACTTTCTTTTTATTTTATTGTTATCGAGCACTCACTTCATGTCGTCCATCAGCGAGTGCCTATTCGAATTCCTTCAACACATAGGCCAAGTTTTCACTCACATCACTTGCGAGCAGACTGCTCTTCGCCCTCGTTTCACTCCATTGCTCCGCGCTTACCCCGTGACAGTATACAGCATTGGCCACGGCCGCTTTCTTATCTTCATAGAATGAGATAAATGCAAGGATCATCCCAGTCAAGGTATCACCTGTCCCGCCTTTGGCAAGTCCATCATTGCCGGTCGAATTCACCCATACATCGCCATCGGGAAACGCCATCACCGTATTTCTTCCTTTGAGTACAACGGTCACCTTATTCGAGATCGCATATTCAGATGCGAGGCGCAGGCGGTCTTTCTGGATTTCCTTCGTCGGAAGACCCGTCATTTTACTGAACTCACCAGGATGGGGCGTGACGATCGTCATCGCTTCACGCATGGGATAGTCGCGTTTCTTAAGGGCTCCTGCATCGATAATGATCGGCAGGTCCCTTTTCATTACTTCATGTAACGCCCGTTCGATTTTTTCCTCATTATCCAATCCTGGGCCGATTGCCACTCCCCTTATCCCTTTAGGCATCGCTCCAGCCGCTACCTTTTCCAGTCCATCATGTAAAAATGTACATTCCGGCACCCGGCTCGCGATAATTGCTGAAGCGAACCTTGTTGTCGCCACAGTCAGTTTCCCGATTCCACTCCGCATCGCGGCAAGGCTCGCCAGCATGGCACTTCCCGGCATTTCATCCGTACCCGCTATCAACAGTCCCGTCCCGAATGTCCCCTTATGCGAGGCACTATTTCGCTTCGGGAAGCTTGCGGCAATATCCCCTTTGGTCCATACTTGCCAATTGGATGTCTGTGGCAAGCCAATATCGAGCACTTCGGTCTGACCATAATACTCGACACTTCCTTCGAGAAACGCCGATGGTTTGTACCCGTGGAGCGTGAATGTTCGGTCAGCCTTTATAGCCTTTTCCACTTCACCGGTATCCGCCAAAACGCCTGTCGGAATATCGATTGCCATCCGAACGGCCTCTTGCTCATTCATCCAATCAATCAGCTGTTCGATATCATTACGGAGTGGCAACCTCGCTCCGACCCCAAGCAGCGCATCTATCAACACATCATAATCCTCACTGATTTCCGATACCTCAAATCCGCAGTGGAGATAATAGCGGTAGTGGCGCTCTGCAGTCTCAGAAACAGGTTCCCCTAGTGGGATAGCGAGCTCACATATGAAACCATGTTGCTTTAAATAACGGGCGAGAACCACTCCATCTCCGCCATTGTTCCCTTTTCCCGCAAGAATCAAGATTCGCTGCGATTTGCTCACATTTTTGACAATGGCTTCAAATAAAGCCCGTCCCGCATTTTCCATCAGCGTAAACGTTTCAAGTCCATGATCCGCTGCAGTTCGATCGATTCTTTTTATTTCCTCGCCTCGATAGATATACAAAACGAAACACCAGCTTTCTACAAGATCCTTACAAGGTCTAGTTTTGGCCCCACTTATCTTTAAAAATCAAATCATCCATCGACCGTCTCTTTTCCCAATTGGCCGTTTCAAGAATCGGTTTATCGGGATATTGATCGGTATAGCCAACAGACATGAGCGCGACAGGCTCCACGTGTGGAGGGATATCCAAAATGTCCCGGATATCATTCTTCTTGTAAAAACTGACCCAGCCCATCGCCAACCCTTCCGCACAGGCGGCTAACCACATATTCTGAATGGCACAGGCCGTCGATAAAATATCCGTTTCAGGAATGGAGTTGCGTCCAAGCACATGAGATCCACCCCGCGTCGGATCACAGGTCACACAAATCGTATAGGGGGCTTCCTTCAAGCCTTCTACTTTCAAACTAAGAAACTTGTTTTCTTTTTCCCCTTCATAATGAACCGCAAGCGCCCTTCTTTCCTTATCCGCGGCCCAGGCCAACCGCTCTTTAATCTCCTGGTCCGAAACGACAATGAAACTCCATGGTTGCATGAACCCAACAGACGGTGCATGATGTCCCGCCTCCAAAATCTTATGCAAGGTATCCTTTGAGATGGGATCGGGTAAAAAACTCCGGATATCCCTCCGGCTATAAATCGCTTTATATACACCAGCTTGTTCATCATTAGTAAACATACTTCTCCTCCATTATCTCTGTCTCTTAGAGAAATTTATCTAAATATTAATATTCAATATGAATTTTACAGGTAAACCCTTACAATGAAAAGCAGCCTCATCCTTCCTATTCTATGACAAAAACCGGAATCGATGAAGGATAGCTAGGGGAAATGGACGCGGGGTACAAGACCTTCATCCGCGAGAAAGGAAAGGAACGAGACTCTATTCATCTCGTTCCATCCACAATCAGGTTGACCCTATCTCGTGGAAGATGTGCATCGACATAGAGATCTTCATAGACCATCCAGTTATCTTCCCACATGGAACGCATCTCTTCCCCATCACGCTCAATTCCACGGTCTAATCGTTTCTCCCGGGGGCACTCCACCCAAATGGTAAAATTATAGAAGGCAGCCAATTCATAGCGAGTAGAGTATGTGCCTTCAATGATGACAGTCCCACCCACTGGGATGGTATGCCACTCAGCCATTGCATCCGATTCCCAATCATAACGTTGGTAGACCGCTTCTTTCCCTGAGGTAAGCGGTTCCAAAACTTGACTGAAGACACGGGACCAATCGTAGTTCACACCAATCAAATTCCCGACTGGAGGCAACTGGGCCCTTTGAGAAGAAGGAAAATAGAAATCATCCATATGAACAATTGTGACATCCTGACAATGAGCTTTTATATAGGCAGCAAGGGTACTTTTCCCCGAACCACCGCGACCATCTATGGCAACTAAATATGGCCTTCGGTTTCCAGGGGAATTCTGGATTTCAGCAATAAGTTGGGAAATCGTGTGCTGGCCACGAATTGTTGGGAAATTCATCAAACCCCTCCTCTTCCTATATATTTCTCTACACCCTCCCAAGAAACCCTCCTTGGGCGCGCAAAAAAATTGAAAGAAGGTACAAAATATGAATTCCATTCCCTTTGCCGTCATCTTCGACATGGACGGCACCCTGTTTCAAACCAATAGGATTTTAGGTTCATCACTTGAAAGAACGTTCAAAGTCCTTCGGTCAGAAGGAAATTGGCAGGGAGAAGCCCCTCTTGCCACATACCAAAAAATCATGGGGGTTCCACTAAAGGTCGTATGGGAAACCTTATTGCCAAATCACGCCGAGTCTATTCGGAATCAAGCCGACCGACTCTTTCTTGAATGTTTGAATCAAGAGATCAAAGAAGGAAAAGGTCAGCTTTACCCAAACGTCATCGAGACCTTGTCAGTCTTTAAACAACAAGGTATTCCAATATTCATAGCCAGCAACGGACTTGAAAAGTATTTGGAAGAAATCTGTACATATTTTCATCTGCATGAATACCTTACGGACATTTACAGTATCGAAAGGTCATTGAAAGGCTCGAAAACGGATTTAGTTCACATGTTGTTGAGAAACTATAACATTGAAGAAGCCATCCTGGTTGGCGACCGAAAGTCCGATATCGAAGCTGCAAAGGAAAATGGATTAGTGGCCGTCAGCTGTCCATTTGGTTTTGCGACTGTCAATGAATTGGTGGAAGCAGATCTTCTCATCGCGGATTTTTTTGAATTACAAGCATATGTTTTTAAACGAATATCAACGCTCTCTTTCTAACAGATCTTCCTGTTCCGCTAGCCATACCACTATTTTATCTTGGATGTCCCTGATTCCCTTTTCCTCCACGAAGTTGTTCAAAAGAATTGAAAAGATGATGCCTTCCCCACTTTTGGTGGTCACATATCCAGACAAAGTGCTCGTAGCGGAAATCGTCCCCGTTTTAGCGCGGACATTTCCCACGGCCGCCGTCTTTTCCATCCTATTCCTTAATGTACCGCCTATCATCTTTTCTTTAACCCCAGCAACCGGCAGTGCATTGAGATAGGAAGGAAACCATGTTTTTTCCCGAACGGAATAAAGGAGTTTGGTCAATTCGTTCGCTGAGATCAGATTGACCTGGCTAATCCCTGAACCATCCCGCATCATGGTCGATTGCGTGTCCATCCCCATCAGCTCGAGCTTACTTTCTGCTACCTTCAATCCATCCTCCCAACTGCCTTCTCCCTTCGCTGCCTTT
The DNA here is from genome assembly GCF_044762055.1 of Peribacillus sp. NPDC097198. Classification (NCBI taxonomy): domain Bacteria; kingdom Bacillati; phylum Bacillota; class Bacilli; order Caryophanales; family Bacillaceae; genus Peribacillus; species Peribacillus sp. NPDC097198. Next base: position 25,426 of record NZ_JBIWDO010000008.1, read on the forward strand.
CCCATTTCCTTCACCAAAACTTCAGCGTGTGTGTTATTGCTCAGTTTCATGAAAGGAACCAGCAATTGTGAAAGGGTCATCGAATCATGGCTGGCAATTTTCCTAGCCTGTGCGGGTGTTTTTCCTTGTTTGGTCGTACCTAACACCTTGATGCCTTGCCGTTCCATCGATTGTTCAAATAATCTTAGGGCATATTTGGTAGGATCAATCACCGCCATATATTCTTTTGTCGGCAAGCCATGTTCCGGCATTGTCCCCGTTACCGTCAAGACATTTCGCTCATGATCGCGTTCGACCTTTATTTTCTGCTTTCCGTCCGCTACTACGGTTATCGCTTCATTAACGACTGTTACATAGTCCGTTTCCGGCTGCATCGTCACGGTTGCTTTTTTTCCAGCCCTTTTCCCTGGTGATATCTCCAGAAGGACAGTCCCGGTATCATACTCCTCATCGGGTGCGGCGGTTAAGGCTGAAACGGCCGCCCCGTAGTACTCTTGCTCATCACTTCGTATTAAATCAGGCGAATGGCCTTCATCGTCATACCATGTATCATCGCCGATAAGATCTCCATGAACATAGTGGATTCGATGTTGCTTCAACACCTTCGCCAAACCATCAAAGTCCTTTTCAAGAAGGGTTGGGTCTCCTTTTCCCTTCAAATAGACATCCCCCTGAAGGACGTTCGCGACCTGAATGCCTTTTATGTATAGTTCCGTTTGGAAGACATGTTCCTCCCCTAACGTTTCAAGTGCCGCTGCCGCTGTCAGAAGTTTCATGTTCGATGCCGGTCTCATCCTTATATCCGCATCATGCTCATACACCAATTCCCCTGTATCTGCCGAACGGATTGAAATTCCGGCTAAGGCCCCGGTTAAAGCAGGCGACTCATGTACGATACGCTTGATTTCACCAGCCATCGATTCCTCTTCATAAGCAGCCTGCATCGTTTCCCCATTAAAAAAGCACATCAAAAACAGAAAGAAAATAATGTATACTTTCCTTATAAAGGTCAAATCCATTTCACCCACTTTTAAATTTCATTCACATGTCCCTTCATATCAGGCATACACAGTATTCCGTATTCCAGGAAAGCCTCACCTCAGGGACTTTTTTAGCCCTAAAGGGAACTTTTACTAAGAATCATCCGTATAAAAGTAATGACACAGTAAGGAGTGAACATATGTATTCAAAGATTCAAGCGCCAACAAAGAAAATTTCGAAAGAATCCATCAAGGTTTGGCGGATGACGGAAACCATCACCAACCTCATTATTCTCGTCATACTCGGCATCTTATTATTCGTTGATACTTATTTTTCCTGGAAAGAGTGGATTGGATGGGTTTTAATCGGACTGACCATCATCGAATGCTTTTCCGCCATTTGGTCCATCATCATCGCCCCCATTTTATTGCAAAAATATTGGCGATATGACGTAAGCGAAGAATTCATCCAAACGAAACATGGGGCGTGGTACGAATCCCATGAACTCATCCCGATGACGAAAGTTCAATCGGTCGAGCTGAACCAGGGGCCGTTTCTACGGAAGTATGGCCTTTATACGATTAGTATCGGAACCATGGGCGACTCACATACCATACCCGCCATTCCGGAGAAAGAGGCGTATGAACTTCGAGATAAAATTGCGCACTACGCCAAGATAAAGGAAGTGGAATGACATGGCGGAACAATCCAAACGGTTACACCCGCTCAAAATCCCATTTGAAATGTGGAATGTGCTGAAGAAGGAATTCTTTTTAATTATCCTCCTTTATGTATTGAATTTTGGTACGGAAAAGGTTTATATGATCGTGCTGCAACTCATCTATCTCTTTTACTTCGTATGGAAGGTCATTTCATTGACTTTGAACTGGTTCACCTATACATATCATATAAAAGAAGGAAACATTCAGATCAAGTCCGGGCTTATTTCCAAGTCCTATCGGACAGTTCCGCTTCACAAAGTACAAAACGTCCAACGACGGACAACCGTCCTTCATAAGTTTTTCCACTTAACTTCTTTAACGTTCGAAACGGGAATGACTGGTGACCAAGGTTCTGTCTTGTTTGAGGCGATTTCTTTAAAAGAAGCCCAACGACTTGAAACGGAATTTTCCTCACAAGAAATCCCGGCTGTAGAAGAAGATCATCTGGAAGAGGACAGCTTGAAAGAAACGGGTGCTGAACAAACCATACATTTCACACCGACTAAACGGGATGTGTTAAAAGCTTCCTTCACGTCACTAAGCTTCCTGGCCATCATTCCGATTGTCGCTACGATTTATAAAACACTTGATGACTTTTTCAATCTGGAAAATGCCGAAGGGGCTGTGGCATCGTTTTTGAATTCATGGATAACCATAACCATCTCCTCCATCATTTTAGTAATATTAGCCGTTGGTTTTGGAATTATATCGACGTTCGTGAAGTATGGGAAGTATGAAATTTCATCGGATGCCAAACGTGTGTATATAAAAAAAGGGGTGCTCGATGAATCTGCCTTTTCAATTCAGAAAGAAAAAGTGCAGGCGGTGGAAATCACCCAATCCCTCATCAAAAGAATGCTTGGATTAGCGGAGGTGAAACTGATAAGCGCGGGAAGTACAGGAGATGAAAAACTGGAAACGAATACGCTCTATCCATTTTTATCGGTTGACCGTGCCCATGCCATAATCGAAGAGATTTTGCCTTCTTACAAGGTGGAACGCTCCATGCACCCCTTATCGAAACAAGCTTTCATCGTGCGAATGCTAAGGCCAAGCTATATCTGGATAGTTGTGACGGTTGCCATTTTTATTTTCAAGCCAGCGATATGGTATATTTCCTTGATTCTTTTCGTACTCATTTATACATCGAGAATCATAGATTACAAAAATGGCCGCTATTTATTACATGACGAATTCATTCAATTTAAATCAGGAAGTTTGGAAACGTCCCTGTTCATCACGAAAAGAAGCAAGGTCATTCAGATTAAAGTCGAACGCTCAAGACTGCAAAAACGCTTTGGGCTCGCATCGATCGAAACCATTAACCGTTCCAAGCCGGTACATCATACCAAGCTACAAGATGTTTCCCTTGAATATGCCGACGAGTTTTACACATGGTATATTGATCGCACGAAAAACATTCAAGTCGAATAACCAACCAGAAGAAAGAGTTGACTGCATCCAGTCAGCTCTTTTTTTGTAAGTCTAATTGGCTGACAATGGAGGTCACTACTGTTTTTAATGGATTCATCATTCCATGAGATGTCTGCTGTTCGAATCGCTTGGCTGCATCCACCATTGATAATTGAGCAACAGAAATTGCCTTTTGATCATCTTGAACGAGTTGATGTAAGACCTTGATGATTTCAGCATTGTACTCTTCTTTCAATCCTTTCATGATTAATTCGAAAGTATTTTCCATGATCATAATCTCCAAATCCAAGGATTTTTGATGGATTTCCGCATACTTTTCAAGACGCCCCACGGTACCGTTAACTGTTGCTGGGTTCGTAAAAAGGAGAATCTGAGGTTGAGATAGCGTACAGATGTATTCGAAGTAAGGTTCATCAATTTTAATGATGGGCACGGATGCTACCATACGTTGGTCTTGTAAAAGGGCGATATAGTTCGTGCAAGTAATTAGGATAGCATCCACTTCACATTGAGCGATCCAATCCAGTTGCTCTTTTACTTTTTTCTTTGCTTCTGTTTTATCGTAATTCCCAACAGAAGTCATTCGATACATTATGGAAGAGTCCACAAAATGCATGAGATCGATGTCATAGATTGAAAGAGCTCTTTCAATATATTCTATATTTGAATAATGGGCATGAAGGCATCCTAATCTTTTTTTCAACTCACCATTCCCCCTTCATTATGCTTTCTGATTATTCTACCAGTAAAATTCCTTTCTTGGATAATATTTTCTTTCCTGTTTCAATCACTTTACCTCCTAATATAAGTCATTCTTATGAATTTTCTAAAAAAACTAAAAGATAGGGAAGCTAAGCCGAAATATCTAGAGAACTCATAAGAAGTAGATATAAAGGAGCAAACCTATGAAACGTCTGAAAAACTGGTACTTCAATTCTCTTAAAAAACAAATACTGATACCCTTTTTAGCTTTAATTATTATTAGCGGATTTCTCATATCCTACGTAGCCTATGATCAAAGCATTGAACTAACGACAGATGAACTGAAAAATACGACAGAAGGTCAAGTAAAATCAATGAATGAAGTATCTGATCGCTTCTTCCAAGAAAAGGAAAAGAATTTAGACAGGATAAGCAAAGATATGGCCATGACCACACCCCATTCAGACGCTGATTCCATACTTACCGAGTTTACCAATACCCAAACGACCAATGAAGAGATCATCAGCTTGTACATGGGGACGGAGAAGGAAGGACAGACGATCATCTTCCCTAAAGCCTATTTACCTGGTGACTTTGACCCAAGGCAACAAGATTGGTATCAAGCCGCTTTGAAAGGAAAGAATGAAGTCATATGGACCGAGCCTTATACGGATACTGCGACCAATTCCCTTATCATCACGGCAGCAAAAGCAATCTATGATGGCGATAAATTGGTCGGCGTTCTTGGTGTCGACATCGCGATGGAAACGTTACTGAATACGATCAATCAGACGAAATTCGGGAAAACGGGATATGCCATTCTACTGAATGAGAAAGGGTCTATCCTTGCCCACCCTGATCAATCGAAAATCATGAAGGATCTTTCGGCTCAACCCATTTTTCAGCAAATGAAAGGTGAATCAGGATCTATGATCCTGGATTTTGAGGGTAAAAGGCAAATCATCGGATACTCAACCAGTCCTACTACTGGTTGGAAAATAGCTGGAGTCGTGGATAGAGATGAAGTGGTGGACCGTGCAAGCTCTATGGTCATGCACAATATCCTGGCCATGATCGTCACTTTTACTTTGGCTACCATTTTTTCCATCTTCATCACACGTTCTTTGACAAAGCCCATTAAACGCCTTCAAGAATCCATCAAGAAAATGGCTGGCGGTGACTTCGCCTCCACGATTTCCATTTCCAGTGGGGACGAACTCGGCAAGCTTGCAGAAGACACCAACACCTTAGCAGAGAATATGAGTGCCATGCTTAAAAATGTCCATGCCCTTTCCAATAAGGTTGCCGATTCCTCCATGTTGCTCGTTGCCAGTGCCGAAGAGAATTCGGCTGCCGCAAACGAGGTCGCCATGACGATGGAACAAATCGCTTCAGGTGCCATTGATCAGATCGAAGTCGGCCAAGATAACGAAACGGCCATAGAGCTCATGGCCGACAAAATCAACAACCTGGAAAATCAGGCAGAAAAAATGTCGCTTGCCTCCGATGACATGTTCAAGGCATCGGAAAATGGAATGATCACCGTTCAGGGCCTAAAACAAGAATTCGATGTTACAGCCCAGATCTCCAATCAGATGAGTACAGCCGTAAAATCACTGGATGTTCGATCCCATACGATTAGCGATATCGTCAAAACCATAACAGGGATTGCCGGGCAAACCAATTTACTCGCCTTGAATGCAGCCATCGAGGCAGCCAGGGCAGGCGAGCATGGAAAAGGTTTCGCCGTCGTTGCCGATGAAGTGAAAAAATTGGCCGAACAAACGGAACACTCCTTAAAGGAAATAGCAGAAATCATTTTTGCCATGCAAACTGATACCGCAAATACGGTTAGCTTGATTGATCAGGTCAACCAGAAAATCGATCATCAGAGTACATCCGTCACTAACACCGAAGTGGCCTTTGGCGATATTGCATCAATCATCTCTACCACATTCAGTAACTTTGATGAAATAACAAGTACCATGCACGAAATGATTGCCCAGATTGCCGTGATGTCAGGCAACGCGAAACAATTAAACTCCGTTAGTCAGGAGGCAGCTGCCGGCACAGAAGAAGTGTCCGCTTCAATTGAAGAGACGAATGCCTCCATGGAACAATTAAATGCCCTGGCTGGGGAATTGGACAGCCTATCGCAGGAAATGCATAAGGAGATCCAGAAATTCAGCTACTAAACAAAAGAAAGAGCAGAAGCCAAAAGGCCCTGCTCTTTTTACACGCTCTAAATTAAAGTGGTCTTCTTCTATTCGTAAGCGTTTCATCCGTTTCAGTAATACCTGTGTATGAAGAGTTACCCCTTTTCGCATCGGCATCCACCAATACAAGCAGTTTCCCATTCTTAACATCCGATTCATATTGAGTGGCTTCACGTTCAGGGATACCGAGGCCAATCAATGTACCGGCCAAACCACCTGTACCAGCTCCTACTGCCGCACCAGCTAATGTAGCTGCAATCGGTCCAGCCGCAAGTACCGGTCCGATTCCTGGAATGGCCAAAGCACCGATTCCCGCTAAGAATCCAGCTGTTCCGCCTAGAACTCCACCAGTGGCAGCTCCAGTAGCAAGCCCTTCCTCTACTTTCGTTCCTGTTTCTTTTTTCACCGTTCTAAGTTCTTCTTTATCTTTAGCAACCACCGAAATATCATCTTGAGTATATCCTTGAGCCTGTAATGCCTCAACTGCCTGAATGGCCTCTGATCCAGTATCATAAACTCCAATTATACGTTTATCCATATCTATCATCCTCCTTAAAGAATGTTGTTTGTCGCTCCCTCTTTACATACCCCCGGAATCCAAAGCACTAAACGCATTTCCACCGGAAAAGATTTATGGTTCAAGCCCATTTATAAGGGTATATAAAATTATAGTTTGCATACTTATAGGAGGTTTTTTTTTAATGCTTATCGATTTACTGAAAGATTTAGTCTCCATTGACAGTTCCTCTAAAGAAGGGGCCAATGAAGCAGTGGATTTCTGTGCCGGTTGGCTTAAGGGCCAGGGATTGACTGTGGATGTGATTGAAAATAACGGGTACAAAATGCTCGTTAGCGAAATCGGGAGTGGAGAAAAAACATTGATATGGAATGGCCATGTCGATGTAGTGAGCGGGACGCCTAATCAATTCTTCCCCGAGGTGCATGAAGGAAACTTATATGGCCGTGGAACGGCCGATATGAAAGCGGGGGTTGCAGGCATGATGTGCGCCTTCGCCGAATTGAAAGATAGGGACTTAGGGTTGAAAATCCAGCTACAAATCGTTTCCGATGAGGAAATCGGGGGCTTGAACTGCTCTGGCTACCTAGCGAAGCATGGATATCGAGGCGATTTCGTCATTTGTGCAGAACCCACGCAGTTAGGCATCGGCCTACAGGCTAAGGGCTCCCTTCGCCTCGATATCGAAGTTTCCGGTAAATCCGCACATGGAAGCCGTCCATGGGAAGGTGTCAATGCCATCGAAAAGGCCTATGATATCTATACGAAAATCAAGGCCCTTCCTTTCACACGGGAACATACCCCCCTTTACGCTTCCCCCTCTCTCAATCTCGCAAAAATAAAGGGCGGAGATGTGTACAATAAAGTACCGGATGCTTGTTTACTCAGTCTCGATATTCGTTATCTTCCGACCCAGACAATGGAGGAAATCGTCGAGCAAATCGAAACCGTGGTAGGCAAGAACGTCCATATTAACATGTATAGTAAACCCGTTAATACGGAAGAAAACGATCCTTACATCACCCTACTCCGTCCGATTATCGAAAAGAACACGAAACAGGAAGCGGTCGTCTTCGGTCAACATGGCTCCGCTGACACCATCTTCTTTGCAGCGTACGGCATCCCAGCCATCGAATTCGGTCCAAAAGGAGAGAATTGGCATGGTGACCGGGAATGCGTCAATCTCGAATCCGTCGTAGTCTATCAAAAAATGCTCGTTGATTTTGCCTCTGAATTCATTTTACAAAAATAAGTATAGAAAGAAGCCGATATGTTCGGCTTCTTTTTTATAGAAGAATCCATCGTGAACGTCACTTCTAACCTCTTAAAACGGAAAATTCTCTTCTTCCCATATAATTGACAGCCTTTTCTTTCAAAAATGACTCGTCATATCCTCTTAAAATGACAAAACCATAAAATAGGCTTTTAAGCCCATACTTTTTCCACTTATTTTTCCATATTCATACAAAATACATTATGAAATCAAGTAATCTTCCAAATTTTATAGAAAATCGTGAAGTATTTCGTGATAAAAGTTCAAATTAATATCATTCCTTTTACCTAGTTTATTTTTCAATGAAATGTTTTTGTAACACAATTACTATGCCACCGAAACATTATTGTCATATAGACCTGTTATTCTAAGTCTACGCTTTAAAACAAAGGAGAATATTAATTGAAAAAAATACTACTTCCTATTATCACTGCTTTCTTCCTGGTATTTAGTTTTTCCGGAGTTTCATCAGCTGCTACTACTACATATAAAGTTAAAAGTGGTGACACACTATGGGGCATCGCGAGTAAACATAACATAACGGTCAATCAACTAAAGAGTTGGAACAACCTTAAAAAAGATCATATTAAACCAAAACAAGTTTTAAAAGTTAAGAAAACTGCAACGAAGGCAAAACCCAAAGCAAAAAAAGCATCAAAGAAATATAAAACTATCACAGTTAATGCTACAGCCTATACAGCGAACTGCAAAGGGTGCAGCGGGATTACGGCAACTGGCCTTAACCTGAAGAAAAACCCTAAAGTCAAAGCTATTTCTGTCGATCCTAAAGTCATTCCACTAGGAACAAAAGTTCATGTAGAAGGTTACGGAGATGCCGTAGCAGCAGATAAAGGCAGTGCGATTAAAGGAAAAAAAATCGACGTCTTCTATTCTTCTAAAACAAAAGCTCTTAACTGGGGCAGAAAAACAGTAAAAGTGAAAGTCTATCAATAAAAAGTAATCAGCTTGTAACAATTCAGGCTGTTTTTTTTTGCCTTTTTTCTTTTATAGTCATTATTTCACCATTCATATTTACTGAAAATTCAGCTAATGGTATGATTGGTCCATCAATCAGAAGCGAGGTGTACATATTGAAGATAGTCGTTATCGGAGCCGGTGCACTTGGTTCCTATTATGGAGGTAGACTACAGCAAGCAGGACAACAGGTTCAATTCGTCGTCCGTAAAAACCGAGCCCAACAATTGAGAGAGCAAGGGTTGAACATAACAAGCCCTCATGGAAACTATGAGTTTAACGAACTTCAATTCACAGAGGACGTACATGACATACAACAAGTTGACTTGGTCCTCCTAACGGTAAAAGGGTTCCACCTGAGAGGGGCGCTGCCTGACTTGAAGGTCCTGGTCGATAAAGGGGCAAAGGTTCTTCCCCTTTTAAATGGACTCGAGCATATCTCCATACTTCAGGATGAACTGGGCGAAGCGAACGTCATAGGGGGAAGTGCCTTCATTATCGCTACTTTAAACGAAAAAGGCCATGTCGTACACTCTAACCGGAACCATGACTTAATTTATGGCCCGCTTCATCCCTCTCAACAAGAGATCTGCGATGAGTTTGAACAAGCAGTTAGTTCAGCCATCATGGGAGCAAGCAGGACAGAAAACATCTTAATTCGTCTATGGATTAAATATATGTTCATTACTGCTTTCTCCGGCGTGACAACAGCATCCAATCTTCCCATAGGGACCATACGCAACTATCCAGAAACGAACCGGGTACTGGAAAAGGCGCTTGTGGAAATGCAGATGCTCGCTAACGCTCATGGCATTGGATTGACGGAAAGGAATGTCGCTCAGGCACTGGAGGACATAGCGGCTTTACCCGACGAAGCTACCTCCTCCATGCATCAGGACCGTCGGAAAAATCAATCCCTTGAAGTCGAGCATTTACAAGGGGGTGCCCTAAGGCTCGCCAAAAATGCCCATATCCAACTTCCTGTGATTGAAACCCTCTACGCACTCATCAAGCCTTTTGAACAATGATTTTTCTTAGGCACCAGTTTTAAAACTGGTGCTTTCTTGTTCCTCCTCTCTTCTCCCTCTCTCTCACTTTCCAAGACCAAAAAGACCAAAAAGAACAATATCACCAAAAGAATATTCTGACTCTTCCTTCTGTTACACTATAGTTAATTAAAGAAAGCGCTATCATATAACAAAGGAGAATACAGTATGAAACTATTAAAAAATCTAACTGTCCAAGTCATCATAGGTATCATTCTCGGTATTACAGTCGGTTTCTTATTCCCTGCTTTCGGTGAACAGCTGAAAATCTTAGCTGATTTGTTTATTAAAATGATAAAAATGGTCATCGCACCCATCATATTCTTAACCGTCGTTATCGGCATTGGCGGCATGGGTGACATGAAGAAAGTGGGTCGTATCGGTGGGAAAGCCCTCCTTTACTTCGAAATCGTTTCCACCGTTGCCCTTGCGATTGGTCTTATCGTGGTCAACCTGTTAGGACCGGGTAAAGGATTTAACATCGATTCAGTGGAAGGCGGAGATGTATCGCAATATACAACCGCTGCTGAGGAAACAGAACACGGTGCCATAGCCTTTATCTCCAATATCATCCCGGACAATGCTGTCGCTGCAATGGCCGGTGGCGACTTGCTTCCTATTCTGTTCTTTGCCGTCTTGTTCGGTATCTCCATGGCAATGATCGGACCAAAAGTACAACCTGTCGTCTCCTTCTTACAACATATAGCGGATATTTTCTTCGGCATCGTTGGGATCATCATGAAGTTTTCACCGCTGGCGGCATTTGGGGCCATGGCCTATACCATCGGTAAGTTCGGGCTTGGTTCTCTAAGTTCTTTAGGACAATTAATGGCTAGCGTATATATTACCATGGCGTTATTCATCATCATCGTCCTTGGGGGCATCGCAAAATTCTATGGCTTCAACATATTCAAATTCATCGCTTATTTAAAAGAGGAACTTCTATTGGTATTGGGAACTTCTTCTTCGGAATCCGCATTGCCAAGTGTGATGAAGAAGCTTGAGAATTACGGATGTTCAAAATCCGTGGTCGGGCTGGTCGTACCGACCGGTTATTCCTTTAACCTTGATGGCACATCGATTTACCTGTCGATGGCGGCCATTTTCATCGCCCAAGCTTATGGCGTGGATTTAAGCATCTGGCAGGAAATAACCCTTCTTGGAATCCTGATGCTAACATCTAAAGGGGCTGCAGGTGTAACAGGATCCGGTTTCATCACCCTTGCGGCAACATTGGCTGCTTTCCCGATGATTCCTGTTGAAGGCATGGCACTTCTTTTAGGGGTCGACCGTTTCATGTCGGAAGCTCGTGCCATCACGAACCTGATCGGAAACAGTGTTGCTACAGTTGTCATTTCTAAAACAGAAGGCGAATTTGATCCAAATCATTCAAACTACAACAATTTGAATGAAGTAGCCGCCTCCACAGATCGATGAAGGACGGACATTAAGAAAGAGGATAGATGCAAGCAGAACTCTCTGCCCGCATCTATCCTCTTTTCCATATGCATTCTTACTTCCTTACTCTCCCTTGAAACACTTCATCACTCCGTTTTATTGTCCCTATTGACTGAACCCACCACCATTTCTTAAAACTTATCAATCATATTCATTTAAGATTTCCCGAAAAGTGTTTATACTTTTATATAGCAGATGGTATTAGCTTATAGACATTCACTCTAAATAAAGAACAAAATAATACGAAACGGGAGGTTTTATCATGAAAGATTACGGATTATACATTAATGGGGAATGGTCCGATCACGGACTTGAAAAAATCGAAGTGAAAAACCCGGCAACCGATGAAATTGTCGCCACTGTCCCAAAAGGGGGAGCCACGGAAGCAGCCAAAGCTGCCGATGCAGCTTATGCGGCCTTTACTGATTGGGCTGCCCTCTCGGTTTATGAACGTGCGGATTTGATCTGGAAATGGCATAAATTGATCGACGACAATAAAGAAGAACTAGCTAGAATCATGACAGAGGAACAAGGTAAACCATTGAAAGAAGCCCTTGGGGAAATGAACTATGCGAATGGATTTTTATCCTGGTTTGCCGAAGAAGGAAAACGGGTGTATGGGGAAACGATTCCTGCCTCCACTACGAATAAGCGACTTTTTGTAACCAAACAACCAGTCGGTGTCGTAGCCGTCATTACCCCATGGAATTTCCCGGCGGCGATGATTACGCGAAAAGTGGCACCCGCACTTGCCGTCGGCTGTACAGTTGTCATTAAACCCGCGAATCTGACGCCGATTACAGCTTTGAAAATGGCCGAATTGGCTGAAGAAGCAGGCATTCCAAAAGGTGTCATCAATGTAGTGACAGGTAAATCATCGGAAATCGGCGAAACTTGGCTTCAAGATACCCGGATTCGCAAATTGACCTTCACCGGTTCAACGGAAGTCGGGAAAACTTTAATGAAGGGCTCTGCCGAAACCGTGAAGAAGATATCGCTTGAGCTGGGTGGCCACGCTCCCGCCATCGTTCTGGAAGATGCCGACCTCGATAAAGCCGTTGAGGGCATCATTAGTTCGAAATTCCGGAACGCCGGACAAACATGCGTGTGTTCAAACCGCATTTATGTTCATGAATCCATCCAGGACGTCTTCATCGAGAAGCTTGTTGCCAAAGTGAACGAACTGAAAGTGGGCAACGGTTTGGAAGAAGGCGTCGACATCGGACCTCTTATTGACCAAAGTGCAGTCGAAAAGGTACAAAAGCAAATTGACGAAGCCATCAATAGCGGAGCCAAACTCGAAGCTGGTGGGAAATCGATTGGCGGACTCTTCCTTGAACCGACCATCCTTTCCAACGTCAGCGATAGCATGCTTTGCATGAATGAAGAAACATTCGGACCACTTGCACCGATTGCTTCCTTCAAGACAGATGAAGAAGCGGTACAACGTGCAAACGACTCGATTTTCGGGCTGGCAGCATACGTCTTCACCGAGAACATCTCAAGGGGCATTAAAGTCACCGAAGCCCTGGAATTCGGGATCGTCGGCTTGAACGATGGCCTCCCTTCCGTTCCACAGGCACCATTCGGCGGATTCAAGCAAAGTGGGCTTGGCCGCGAAGGCGGACATCATGGGATTGAAGAGTTTTTAGAGGTCAAATATATATCACTAGGCCTATAATCAAATATTGGTACAAAAAAAACGGGACCAACTCTCAAAGAGTCGATCCCGTTTTTTCATTCAATTAAATCTTCCCCGAGTTTTTCCTCTTTCCTGATCCTGATGAACTTAACGATATTCAATACAATCGTTTTAATGACGGAATAAGTCGGTACAGCCAGGATCATCCCAATGATGCCTGCGATGTTTCCCGCAACCAATAAAAGGATGATGATGGTTAACGGATGCGTATTTAGCTTTTTCCCGATGACCAGCGGTGAAATGACATTACCGTCCAACTGCTGAACAATCGTGATGACCACTATGACCAAAAGCGCCTGTGTCGGCGAATGAATCAAGGCCACGATCACTGCAGGAGCGGCTCCAATAAATGGGCCGACATAGGGAATGATATTGGTAACGGCACCTATCAATGCAAACAGGAAGGCATAAGGCAAATCAATGATTAAATACCCCACGAACGTCCCAATTCCAACAAACAAGCAGACTAGCATTTGCCCCTGTATGTATGTCGTAAGGGTCTCTCCCGTTTCCTTAAGAACGGATAATGCCGGTTTGTGATAACGGACCGGTACAAATTTCATGATGGAGCTTGGTAGCTTATCGCCATCCTTCAACATATAAAACAGGATGAATGGAACCGTTACGACTACCAAGGTTATATTCGTGACAACGCTGAATACAGAAGACAGACTTTTAGTAATATTGCCCGGTAGGTCCGTCAAGTATCTTTGAAGGGAATCTCCCACTTCTTTCAAAGACACATAATCCTGTTCCATCGTCCACATGAACCATCTTGATTTGGATAAATCTTCGATGAACGTTCTGGATTGATTAAAATAATCAGGAAGGTTATTAATCAAATCCGTGACCTGACGTGAAAGGGACGGGCCGACAAGACCGACCAATAAACTTACTAGACCAAGGAATATCACATACAGCAATAAAATCGCCAATCCCCTCGGCACTCTCCTTTTCACGAGCAAATCGACCGTCGGATTGAACAAGAAATAAAGAAAACCGGAAATGAGTATTGGAAAGAACAAAGTTGAAGTGAAAATTACGATTGGTTCAAAAAGAAACGAAATCTTCGTCCCCACATAAAATAACACGGACAATAGCAATAGCTCTAATGTCCAAAAATGCAGTTTAGCCTTGAACAAGTTATCTCCTCCTATATAACTCTTCTTTTTCTAAAGAAAGATGATCCATTATGTATGTAAAATTTTATAATGCTACCTATCATTGATAGAAGTTTACCATACTTCCATTACCACAACGTAAAATTCTGTATAAAATTTATTTCAATGATTCCCAGGATTTACATTGGAAAAAAATCATCCTTCTCAAGGCAGTCTTTTAGAGCGGGAAACCCTTTTATCGGTCAAAACGATCAATATATCGGTCAAACTTGCCTTTTATCGGTCTATTCATCCTATTTATCGGTCAAATCCAGCACTTTATCGGTCAAACCCCATCTCAGCACACAAAAAAACCCCGCTGCAATGAGCGGGGTCCATCATCTTATTTTTGATCTTGAAGAGTAGCTTCAAGCATTGTACCGTTCTTGGCAAGGTTTGTATACCAAGAGAATGCTTTTTCAAGAACATGCGGTGTTTGGTGTCCACCAGTTAGAGCGACAGCTTCGTTGAAATAATCACGAAGTTGTTGACGGTAATCCGGATGTGCACAGTTTTCAATGATTGCATGTACACGTTCTTTTGGTGCTAGACCGCGTAAATCAGCGTAACCTTGTTCTGTAACGATAACATCCACATCATGCTCAGTGTGGTCAACGTGAGATACGAAAGGAACGATACTTGAGATTTTGCCGCCTTTTGCATAGGACTTCGTTACGAAGATACCCAAGCGTGCATTACGAGCATAGTCTCCAGAACCACCGATACCATTCATCATTCTTGTACCAGAAACATGTGTTGAATTTACGTTTCCGTAAATGTCGCATTCTAACGCAGTGTTGATAGAAATCAATCCAAGACGACGGATGACTTCCGGGTGGTTAGAAATTTCTTGTGGACGAAGAACGAGTTTATCACGATATTTATCAAGTTCGCCATATACTTGCTTACCTTTTTCTTCAGCCAAAGTAATGGAGCAACCTGAAGCGAATTTAACTTTTCCAGCATCGATAAGATCGAATACTGCATCTTGTAACACTTCAGAGTATACTTCTAAATCTTTGAATTCAGAATCAATTAAACCATTCAACACGGCGTTTGCAACGGAACCTACACCTGATTGAAGTGGTGCAAGCGATTCAGTTAAACGACCAGCCTTGATTTCTTCGCGAAGGAAGTTAGTAAGGTGATTGGCCATGACAGCAGTCTCTTCATCAGGAGGCACGATTGTAGAAGGTGCATCCGTAACTGTTGCCACAACAATCCCTTTCACTTTTTCAGGATCAACAGGAATACCGATCGAACCAATACGATCACTTGCACTCGTCAATGGAATCGGTTGGCGCTCACCTTGTTGAGCTGGTAAATATATATCATGCATGCCTTCTAATCCTTCTGGATGAGACACGTTTAATTCGATGATGACATTCTTCGCTTCTTGTACGAAGATAGCTGAGTTACCTACAGAAGTTGTCGGAATGATTAATCCGTCTTCTGTGATAGCCACTGCTTCGATGATAGCAAAGTCGATTGGTCCAACAATCCCTTGACGAACTAATTCAGCCGTATGAGATAGATGTTGGTCGACATAAGTGATTTCATCAGCATTGATTTTATTACGAATACCTTTATCCGCTTGGAATGGTAAACGTTTATTTATGAGTCCGGCTTCCGCCATATGTTGGTCGACTTCAGGTCCTAATGATGCACCTGTATATACGTCAACTTTGAATTTTTCAGTTTTCGCTCTTTCAACTAGAGCCATTGGAATAACTTTCGCATCACCAGCACGAGTAAATCCACTCATACCTAGTTTCATACCATCTTTAATCCATGAAGCAGCTTCTTCTGCAGTGACAACTTTCCCCTTAAGTTGCTCATTGCGGATTTTTTTGAAAACGCTTTCGTTCATACAAAAGACCCCCATTTTCGCTTTTCTTACACCTAATTTTATCAAGTACGTGTAATTGTCACATTCTTTTATGAATGAAAAGCCTTAAAAGGAGCATAAAACAGCATTTTTATTACACGAAACAGAAACTCTAAAAACCAAGTGCTCTTCGGAACTGGCTTGCGTACGTTTGGCTAACTTGAATTTTCGAATGATCCTTCATCACAAGCAAGAATGTAGAGTGAAAGTCAGGCAAGATTTCCTCAATGAAATGAATGTTGACAATATAGGAACGGTGCACCCGAATAAACATTTCACTTGGTAAAACGAACTCCAATTCACTTAAATTCAATTTATGGAAACCACTCACGCGTTCAGACTGGATCCTTGTCTTCCTATTTTGCGCTTCTAAAAACATGATTTCCTCATAAGGAAGCGGAATCCATCTGTCTTCCGTCTTGACGGTTAAAAAGGAAGTCGGCAACACGAACGGCTTGGAGGGAAGGATGGCTGTCACGGCGCCCATTGGATTTTCACCTTCCAGGATGGGAACGCTCAAACCATAATACGGGACGCCAAATACATCACTTTCAACTTGAACGGCAATTTTCTTCCGGCTCTGCAATGCCTTGAAAGCGGCCGTCCCTTCACTTATTAAATCTCCAGGTTTAATCCCGACATCGATTTGTTTGCTTGGTTGATAATAGATAAACTGCTCAGAATCAGCCACTGCAATCGAAGCGTTTTTTGGAACAAACTCACTAATGATATTTAAAACGGATTTAACCGTAAATTGATCCATTTTTCCCCACCCCATAAAGAACATATTGATTGATTATTTTCACTCTAAAGAAAAAGACTTTCTTCTGATTTTTCCCATATTAATGAAAAATGGAAGTAAATAAGCGAAAATCGTCGAAAAAAGCCAGAAAACAGGATTTAAATTACCTGTCCCATTTCATTATAGTGGGTACTCCCACCAATTTCTATGGTGGAACCAATAAAAAATCCGTCCTTCTATTATAAAATTCACTTCCAGGATATAAACTATTCAAATACGCTGCCGAAAAGGTTTGCCACTATCTCTAAAACACAGGAAAAACCGTTCCTCTTTTTATAGAAGAAACGGCTTCCTAACTTAGACATCTGCTTTTTTAGACGGGGAATTGGTTCGGAGAAGTAAGATTGATTCTAAATTCTTCAATGGTAATTCTAATAAATAAGACCTGTCGGTAGGTTGGTAAATGTTTTCGGATATCAGTTCAGTCACAATCTTTTGCTTTTTCCTGGAAACAATCTCAATCAACTTGCCCATCTGTCCCCTCCTTTAATGTTTTCCTCAGTCGTTCTTTAATGCATCGTGCCCTTCTTTTCCTGTCCGGATATTCACCACATTGGCTAATTCATAGATGAAGATCTTTCCGTCTCCAGGTTTTCCAGTGCTTAAGAATTTCCTGGCAACATCCACTACATCTTGAACGGGGACTTCACATACTACAATCTCTATTTTCATTCGGTCATGTAAGGATATTTCCCGATTTCTGCCTCGATATGTTTCGACATAACTCTTCTGTAGCCCAGTACCTTTCGCATCTGACACCGTGATACCACTGACACCAATCTTCGCCAACTCCTCTTTGAACTGTTCAAACTTGATTGGCCGCGTAATGATTTCGATTTTCGTCAATACCTGAGACATATGAATTCCCTCCTTTAAATTGATTCGTGATAGGCCTTTTCACCGTGGAGTGTAAGATCGAGCCCCGTTGTTTCATCTTCTTCGCTGACACGTAATGGAACGAACAAGCTAATGACTTTTGCGATGATATACGTGACTACAGCCACGAAGATATATGTGGCGATAATCGCTACAACTTGTTTCCAAAGTAGGTTGAAGTCTCCGTAGAACAAACCGTTGGCTCCCCCTTCATTCACCGAAGTAGTCGCGAATAATCCCGTCGCGATTCCACCCCAAGTGCCTCCAATGCCATGTAAGCCGAAAGCATCAAGTGCATCATCATAGCCCAATTTGTTTTTAAGGAAGAATACACCCCAGTAACAAACCGCTCCGCCAATGACCCCAATCAGGATGGAAGATGCTGTCGTCACGAACCCACAGGCTGGTGTAATGGCCACCAATCCAGAAATGGCACCCGATACTGCACCAAGCAAGGTTGCCTTCTTATTTGTCATGTACTCAACGATTAACCAGCCAATGATACCAGCCGCAGCTGCAACAGCCGTATTCACGAAAACATTCATCGCCACTGCATCGATCGTCAAGGCACTGCCGACATTAAAACCGTACCAGCCAAACCATATCAACGATCCACCAAGGAATGTTAAAGGTAGATTATGCGGGGCACTGTTTCCTGATTCCTTCCTTTTCCCCAACATGATAGCCAACACTAAACCAGCAACACCTGAAGAGATATGAACGACGTTACCGCCGGCGAAATCAAGCGTACCAAGTTCAGCTAACCAGCCGCCTCCCCATACCCAGTGAGCAACGGGTGCGTATACGAATAAAGACCAAAGAATGGTGAAAATTAAGAAAGCGGAAAATTTCATTCGTTCAGCGATCCCGCCTGCGATAATGGAAACGGTCAATACTGCGAATGTCATTTGGAATAGCATGAATAAACTATGAGGAATTGTGTCGCTGTATGGGCCAGGAGCGAAACCGACATCCTTTAAACCTACCCAATCCAGACCGCCTAGGAGAGTATTTCCTGGTGAGAAGGATAATGAATACCCAACTAGCACCCAAAGAATAGAAATGACAGCGAGTGGCATATAACTATGCATTGCCGTATTGAGGACATTCTTGCTTTTTACCATCCCTCCATAAAATAGGGCAATTCCTGGAGTCATAAGCCAAACCATCATTGTCGCTAAAAACATGAATACCGAATCTGCCATCTGCATTTGTTTTTCCCCCTTAAATTTTTAATATGTTATGTTATATAACATTGTTATGTGATGTAATTTATCATATACTTAATTTTCAAAAAATTCAACCATTTTATTTACTTTTTTTGAAAATTCTATGTAATAAGCACCGGAAAACGAACGGTACGAAATAGATTCTTAGTCCTTTCCTCACATGGTTTCATACTCTTCTTATAAAAATCCGCGCAAAAAAGGGCCCTAATAATAAGGGCCCCTCCTAACTATATGACTAGCAACAGCGTGATACCTTCCCATCCTTAGCGTTATACCTTTCGTCCTGCGCTTCGCAGAAGAACTCTTTCCTTGTCTTAATCGTTTTATCAGGATGTTCCAGCTTCATATGGGCTACATACGTTTCATAACTAGGAACTCCGACAAGTAGACTAATGAATTGCTTTCGGTAGCTAAGAATCCGGGTAATTTTTTTTAACATGGTTTCCTTCCCTCCATTATCACCTTGATATATAAGGAGATTCATGCATGTCAATTTTTTCATTTTTGATGATTTTGATCCATAATCGTACCGCGGAAATCAAGACAGTGATGACCACGATCATAAAGAAGGCACAAAGGGCTGCATCTAAATAATCATTGAAGATGACTCGTTTCATTTCCGCTAAATTCGCCGCCGGAGCAAGGACCTCTCCTGCATCATAGGCAGCCTTGAATTTGTCCTTATGCGCCAAAAAGCCAATTGCAGGGTTTTCGTGGAATAGCTTTTGCCAACCCGCTGTCATCGTCGCAATTAATATAAAGGTCGTCGGTAAAAGTGTGACCCATGTGTACGCTTTCTTGCCCATCTTGAACAAGACGGTCGTACCAAGCAGTAACGCAATCGCGGATAGCATTTGATTCGCAATCCCGAACAATGGCCATAGTGTATTGATTCCTCCAAGCGGATCAATGACCCCCTGGTACAGGAAGTATCCCCACCCTAGAACACAAATGGCTGTCGCGATGATGTTCGGCACCCATTTATTCGTTTGCGCAAATGGTTTATAAAAAGTACCGATAATATCTTGAATCATGAAACGGCCCACCCGGGTACCGGCATCAATCGTCGTCAAGATGAACAATGCCTCGAATAGTATCGCGAAATGATACCAAAACGCCATCAAGGAAGCACCCCCGACTACTTGTGAGAAAATATGCGCCATCCCAATCGCAAACGTGGGAGCTCCTCCAGTACGGGATAATATCGTTTCCTCCCCGACATCATCGGCAAGGTCCGTAATCATATCAGGCGTCAAGACAAATCCCCAATCAGATATCGTCGTCGCAACCTGAGCCGGCTCCGTCCCAATGACAGCACCCGGACTATTAATGGCAAAGTAAATACCCGGTGTTAATACGCAGGCCGCTACCATCGCCATGATGGCCACGAATGACTCAGTCAGCATGGCTCCATATCCGATTGGGCGTGCATGGGATTCACGTTCGATCATCTTAGGCGTCGTACCCGATGAAACGAGCGCATGGAATCCAGACACCGCCCCACATGCAATCGTGATGAATAAAAATGGGAATAGGTTACCCGAGAAAACCGGCCCCGTTCCATCAATGAACTGCGTGACCGCAGGCATTTCAAGATTAGGCATGACGATGAAGATGCCTAGTGCAAGAGCGATGATCGTACCGATTTTCAAGAAGGTACTTAGATAATCCCGCGGAGCCAAAAGCATCCAAACCGGTAGCACAGAAGCAACAAAACCATACACAATCAAGAGGATGGCAATCGTTTCACCTGAGTATGTAAACATGGGAGCCAATGTTGCACTTTCCGCTACAAAACGTCCGAAGTACAAAGCAAGCATCAACAGGATAATCCCGATGATGGATCCTTCCCCGACTCGTCCAGGCCTGATATACCGCATGTAAACACCCATAAGGACCGCAATAGGTATGGTCGAAGCAATCGTGAACATCCCCCAAGGGCTTCCTACCAAGGCCTTCACGACTACTAGCGCAAGCACGGCCAATAAAATGACCATGATGCCAAAAATCCCTAGCATGGCAATGAAACCTGTGACGGGACCGATTTCTTCTTTTATCATTTCACCAAGCGATTTACCATTTCGGCGCATCGATCCGAAGAGAATGACGAAATCCTGTACCGCACCGGCCAAAACGACACCCACCACGAGCCATAGTGTACCCGGCAGATACCCCATCTGTGCCGCTAAGATAGGCCCTACAAGTGGCCCTGCCCCAGCAATCGCGGCAAAATGATGACCAAACAGTACCCATTTATTCGTCGGTACATAGTCTTTACCATCATTATTCAATTCAGCTGGAGTCTTACGTTTATCATCAAGCTCGAATACTTTCTGTGCGATAAATTTACTATAAAAGCGATAAGCAATCGAATAGACACAGAGAGCAGCCGTAACAATCCACATAGCATTAATGCTTTCCCCGCGATTTAAGGCGACAACACCGAAGCTCACAGCTCCCAACGCAGAGATGATTCCCCAAAGAACAACTGATTTAAGCGCTTTCATTTTTTCATCTCCTACCCCATTGTATTTACCAATTCATTGTGCCTGAACGTTTTCCACAGCCTCCTTAAAACGACTAAACAACGTTAATTTTGTATATATTCTGAATTATATGTCATTTTATGGTTAATAAGCAATAGGTTTTCTTCACTAGCCGAAATTAATAGCACGGCATGTACCGTTACGATTTTTTCAGACTACCCAGACTTCCTCCCCCTACGTCCAGACTCCGTTTTTAACGTTTATTTCCATACTACCTATTTAATTCCTATCGCCTATTCCGCTATAATAAAAAGGAAAGTTTAGCCATCACCTGAGCTAGATGAACGAATGGGAGGTATGACAATGGAATTTTTGACCGTTGGACAATTGTCTAAGCGAGCGAATGTGACGATAAGAACCATCCGTTACTATGACCAGATTCAATTATTAACGCCTGAATACAGGCACGCCAATGGCCGCAGATATTACTCGGCCAATGACCTGAAGCGACTTGAGAAAATCTGCCTGCTTAAAGCCCTTTCTTTTTCATTGGACGATATCAAAACCGTATTGAATAAAGAATCCTTCAAAGAATTACTTCTCCAGCACCAACAACAAATACAAGCCGATATAAAAGAAGAGGAAAATACATTAAAGAACATCCAGACTTTATTAAACAGTATCGAAATCGAAGGGGAATTCAATTGGGAGTTACTGCTTCCATTATTCAAAAGAAAAGAGCATAATCGAGGGTCACACTTCAACGAGGAAGAACAGAAAACCATCAATAAACTACCCAAAATGGAACAAAATGATATCAGCACGAGGCAATGGATCAATCTCATGAAGAGAATCGAATGGTCCCTTGAAAAAGGCGTTTCCCCCTTATCGGAAGAAGGACGGCTCATTGCCGAAGATTCCCTCCTGCTGTCCGAGTTGGTATTTCAGGGAAACAAAGAGCTTGAGGAGAAATTCTGGGAAATTCGAAAGTCCAAGGAAGGATCCGCTTCCGCAGGTTTGTATCCGATAAACGAAGATGTGCTGACCTTCTTGGATGAGGCAATTGCCTCGGTAACGGAATGTACCCGATAGGTTCCAGTTTTTTGGACCAACTAAAAAAAATGTGCGCCAAGAGGCACACATTTTTTTTCATCCCGTATGATTTCCATTTAAGGAACCGCGATGAAGTTCAGCATAGAAACCTTTTTGCTTCAATAACTCCGAATGGGACCCTTTTTCGATGATTCTCCCCTCATCCAATACCAGTATTTGATCGCTTTGCTGAATCGTATTCAGTCGATGCGCAATGACGAAACTTGTTCGCCCCTTCATCAATCGATGTAACGCCTCCTGTATTTTGATTTCGGTGATCGTATCAATACTGCTTGTCGCCTCATCCAAAATCAAAAGAATCGGATCGGCTAAAATCGCCCTCGCAATTGAAAGGAGCTGTCGTTGCCCCTGGCTGATTCCACTGCCATCTTGGGTCAAAACCGTATCATATTGATTGGGCAGTTTCATGATAAAGGTATGTGCATTGGCAAGTTTGGCCGCTTCCACTACCTCCATATCCATGGCTTCCAAACGGCCATAACGGATATTTTCACGAATTGTTCCTTGAAATAGAAAGGAATCCTGTAAAACGAATCCCATATGTTTACGGAGGCTCGCCCTCGTTACCTGTTGGATATCTTGTCCATCGACCAGGATCCTGCCACTGTTCGGTTCATAAAACCGGGCGAGCAGATTAATAATCGTCGTTTTACCCGCACCGGTCGGACCGACTAATGCAATGGTCTCTCCTTTTTCAGCATGGAAACTAATATCGGTGATTGTTTGATCGTCATCATCATAGGAAAAGGACACCCCTTCGAAATCAACTTCTCCACGGATGTCCCGTAGTTCACCCGCATCTTTCTCATCCATGCCCTCTTCCTCTTCATCCAGGATCGAGAATACCCGCTCAGCACCAGCGACAGCCGAAAGCAGGGTATTGAACTGGTTAGCCAAGTCATTGAGCGGACGCGTGAATTGCCTGGAATACTCGGTGAAGATGACAATCACGCCAATGGTGACCCCACCCATTCCTTCCAAGGCCAAATAGCCACCGACGGCAGCAATCACGATGAAGCTTAAGTTATTCAATAAATTCATCAGCTTCGGTATCAATCCCGAATAGGATTGAGACCAATAACCGGCTTTTTTCAAGTTCTCACTGCGAGTGATAAAATCACGAATCACTTTTTCTTCCTGTGAAAAGGCCTTCACGATGCGCTGTCCGGAAATTGTTTCTTCAATGAATCCATTCAATTCACCCAGGTTTTTCTGCTGTTCCTTGAAAAGCCTGCCTGTCCGGTTCGTAATCCATTTCAACCCAAAGAACATAAGCGGGACAATGAAAAGGGTTAGAATCGTCAGTAATGGACTCAAATACAGCATGACAGCCAGTGTCCCGACAAGAGTCAGGACGCTTGAAAAGATTTGAATGACCGAACTGTTCAATGTAGAGCTGACATTTTCAATATCATTCGTGACCCGGCTCATCAGTTCCCCATGCTGGCGACGGTCAAAAAAGGGAATCGGCAGCTGCTGGAGCTTCTTGAACAGCTGGTTGCGCATCAGATAAACCGTATCCTGGGCAATCCCGATCATCCAATAGTTTTGTAGCCACATGGACAGTGAATAAAACACATAAACCGCAAAGAGCCCAAACAGCAGATTGATCAAACCATCGCTGTCCTTCGTGACGATATAATCGTCGATGGCCATTCCGACAAGAAATGGACCAAGCAGTCCTAACACTGAACTGACCAGGACCATGAACAGGACCATGACGAGCATACTTCTATTCGTCGTTAAATAAGGGAGGATCCGTTTGACCGTGCCTGCAGAATTGGACGGCTTTTTAGCGGGAGACGTTTTTCGTTTCATAGGAAATCTCCTCCTCCCCATATTGTGATGCAACGATTTTCCGATAAAGGGCATTCGTTTTACTCAACTCATCATGCTTGCCTTCCGCGAGTACCTCGCCATCTTCAAGCAATAAGATTTTATCGGCTTTCATCGCTGTACTTATTTTTTGCGTAATGATGAGCGTCGTGCACGTATAGGATTCCAATGCCGTAAGCAGCCTACTTTCCGTATTTAGATCCAAGGCGCTTGTGCTGTCATCCAAAAGGAGGATCTTCGGCCTGCGGACCAATGCCCTCGCAACCGATAGCCGTTGCTTTTGCCCGCCTGAGAGATTCACTCCTTTTTGTCCTAACCGCGTTTCATATTGCTTTGGCAGTCTCATTACCGTTTCATGGATTTGGGCATGTTGGGCAGCTATCATGATTTCCTCCAGTGACGCGTCTTCTTTCCCCCAGGCGATATTGGTCTGGATGGACCCGGAAAATAGCATCGCTTCCTGCGGCACGTAGCCAATCCTTTTTCGGAGTGAGTCCAGAGGAATGTCCCTCACATCCTGCCCATCTATCGTGATCGTTCCACTCTCCGCTTCGAATAAACGTGGAATGAGCTGAAATAGGGAGGTTTTCCCCGACCCAGTCGCACCGATAATCGCGAGAGTTTGTCCCGCTTCGACGGTGAAATCCAAGTGTTTCAATACCTGTTCATCGCCGCCAGGATAGCGGAATGACACATCCTCGAACTCGATATGCCCCTCTTTGATAAGGTCCCCCCTGCTTTCCACCCTACCTTCATCGAGATCAATGGGCGTCTCGAAAATTTCGGTCACGCGGTCAGCTGACGCTTTTGCTCGGGACAAGACCATGATCAACCAAGAAAAGACCGATAAGGAGCCTGCGATTCTTGTGGCATAATTGACAATCGCCACGACTTCCCCGACCTGGATATCTCCCGTCGAGATAAAGCCGCTACCGAACCATAGGACTACAAGGATTGCCACGTTCATGACTAGCATCAGCACGGGCATCGTCGTTTCAATCAAGCGAAGCGATTGGACGGTCTTCATTTTCAATTCATCGTTTGCCCCGTCAAAACGGCCGATTTCATGATCCTTACGAAGAAATGCTTTGATCAACCTCATCCCAATCAAATTTTCCCGCATGACACTATTGACGTTATCCAGCCTTTTTTGGACAAGTCGAAACAGCTTTGCCGCACGTTTCATGACCCATCCCAGGAACAGCACGAGAACGGGAATCGAAATGATCAATACAAGGGATAACTTCAGATTGACCGTTATCGCCATGATTGTGCCCCCAAGGACAATCAGCGGTGCCCTTGCCATGATACGCAATCCCATAAATACCGTATTCTGAAGCTGCGTCACATCATTCGTCATCCGGGTGATCAAGGAAGAGGTCGGGATGTTGTTTAAATTGGCAAAAGAAAAGGCCTGGATTTTGCCGAAGAGATTTTTCCTTACTTCATGTCCAAAACTTTGGCTCACATGAGAAGCTGTAAAGGAATTGACGATTCCGCCAAGGAACGAAAATATCGATAGGCCGACCATGATCGCTCCCCACTTTATCACGACGGAAAGGTCTTTTTGTAAAATGCCATCATCAATGATCTTTGCAATGAAGAGTGGCTGTAAAAGTTCAACACCGAGCTCGACTAACATTAAAAATAAAGCAAGAGCGATGAAGAGACGATATGGTTTAAGGAACGAAAACAGTTTTTTCATCTACGACACCCTTCAATCTTCATATGTAGGTAACATTTTTATCTTTTCATTATACATTTTTATACAGATTTAATAAAAGAATTAGCAAGCTTGGTTAGCATTGGAAAAAGTTTTTTAATTTTTTCCGAGATCCTCTTGACAAAAAACAGGAAATAAGAGAAAATTCTAATTGATAATGATTTTCAATTTCATTATCGATCTCTGAAATTTGTTAAGTACTACGATAATTTCTTATCGTACCCATTTGATATTGTACATAGATACAATGTCGCCCCGGTCTCTCTGTGCCTAGTAAAAATTATATGCTTAGTTGCGAATGCAAGTCACTAGAATATTGCCCCCTCTTTATTCAAGTCAGTTTATTCAATTTAAAGCATATTAGGCATCCGGGGTCCTTTTTTTTTCAAAAAAACAATTCCTATACATAGATCATTAAGAATAAGGAGAAATACAAATATGAAACTAGAACAAATCATAAAAGAACGGCGGAGCATCAAACGATTCAAGGACCAACCCGTTCCCCTCGAAACCATTCAATCACTTTTGGAAACTTCCACGTGGGCACCCAATCATAAAATGACCCAACCGTGGCGATTCGTCGTTGTTCACGGCGACAGCCGCGTGAAGCTAGCAGAAGCGACACGGGCCTTTATGGCAGGTAAAGAAAAGGATCCGTCAAAGAAGAAAGAAGCCGGTCAGCGTGGGTACAATAAACTGAACGGCGTTCCGATGTTCGTTGCGGTCATCATGGAGGAAAATCCGAATCTCATGACCCGCGAAGAGGATTATGCAGCCACGAGCGCCTTGATCCAGAATTTCAGTTTACTTGCCTGGGAACAAGGAATCGGCATGATTTGGGAAACGTACGGCATGATTCACAGCCAAGAATTCCGCGAAGCTTTAGGCGTAAAACCCGGGGAGAAGATCGTCGGAAGCCTGCACGTCGGATACCCGGACATGATTCCTACGCCCCGTCCGCGTACACCAATAGATGAACTGCTCACCATAATGGATTGAATCGGGAGGAGCCTCCAAGCTTATTGGAGGCTCCTTTTTCAACCCGTTTTTGTCTTTTATCGGTCAAATTAAGTCCTTTATCGGTCAAACTGGACTTTTTATCAGTCAAGTCGTCCCATTTATCGGTCAATCCCTGCATTATATCAATCTATTGGAAAAACCTCATATGCGGCTTTTCCTGTTTATAATAATCTAGTCTTTCCTCTAGCGTTCCCGTATGGAATTCGAACTTATGGCCATCCAAGTCAGTAAAATAGATGGATTTATTATCACGCTTATTTCTCTTTCTGCCGTTAAGAATATTCACCTGTAAACGCTCAAGCCGGTCCTGGATGCCATCAAAATCCTTTTCGGTAATGGAAAATGCGACATGCGTATACGATTCTTTTATTTCATTTCTCGGAATATCCTTTTCCAGATTGAGAGCCAGCCATATCCCATTCAGGTCGAAGTATGCCGTTTGGTTCCCTCTCACTAACAATTTCGCCCCAAAAACGGCCTGATAGAATTCAATGGACTTCTCTAAATCCGAAACGGAAAATAATAAGTGATTCAATCCTTGAATATGGATGACCATCCTCCTCCCTTTTCGCACAAATAACCTCTTACACGATGGCCGGGACCTTGATTTTCAATATGAATTCCTCGTTCTTATACGTAAAGTCCAAATGGCCTTGATGTTTCCTTACGATATCGGAGATGATTTTCGTTCCCATTCCTTCGTGTTCACCATCCTTCGTCGTTTGTCCGTATTTCTCAAACATCGTATCCAAGATGGAGGGAGGAATCGCCAGGCAATGATTGGTGCAAGTCAGAATATAGACCCCACTCCGTTTGTAAAACTGAAGCGTGACTTGAGCACTGCCCCCTTTTTCTTCCTGCCATCCTTTTGCCGCTTCCACCGCATTGGCAAGCACGTTCCCAATCAGGGCGACAAGGTCCTGATCATAAAAAGGGAGGGACGAGAGCGGCACATCGAAGTGATAGGTCATCTGGATCCGTTCTTCCTTGGCCTTGCGGAACATTTGATGCAGGATCCCGGCGACGACCCCCTTTTCTCCTTTAATGGAAAGATTCGTTTCTTCAAAGCCATCCACCAACTCATTCATATATTCTTTCGCGGCAGCCATCTCGTCCTGCTCCATCATAAACTGCAACGCTGATACATGTTTCAGGAAATCATGGCGCTGACTGCGGACCACCCGGAACGTTTCATTGACCTGCAGTCGCTCCTTTTCCATTCCTTTTTGCTCTCTTTCTAGACGATCCCCCATTCCAGACATATGGAGGCGGACCGTTTCGATTCCTATAAAAGTCGCAGCTAATCCTAAGTACGAAAGGGAGGGTGGCATGGAAAAATAGAGAAGAATGACGATAAGCTGCATGCCCCATAGAGTTCCTTCCATATAGATTCCTAGGGAAGCTTTTTTATATAAGGGGCGGAACTTGAGGTAAAGTCCCATGCCAATCAGACAAATCAGAAGGATGACTAGCGAAGGAGAGATCTGCCAAGGTGATAGTCTAATTATTTCGTAGAGATGCCATACCCCCAATATGGCTATAATGAATGCATACATAGTTTTCACACCTTAAAAGTATTGGACTTGCAGGAAGTCCACCCTTTCCTTCGTGATCATCGCCTGTTCCTGGATCCCGTCAAAGCTGACGACATACGAGTTTTTGGCGTACAGTGAAAAGTTCTTCACAAAATGAATATTAATGATGAAAGAACGGTGTGAACGGATAAAGTCCCTTTCCCGCAGTTCTCCCTCCAATTCATTCAATGTTTGATAGGTTTTGATAGGACCGTTTTTAGTATGTATGGTCGTTGAACGCCCTGAACGTTCAATGAAAATAATGTCCTTCTTCTGCAAAATATGAATATCATTTTTCTGTTTTATAAACAGCCTTCCCGCCACTTCAGCTGTTCTTGACTTTTCCCGGAACCGTTCGATTGATTTGATGAGCCTGTCTCTCGAATAGGGCTTCATAATATAGTCATGCACATTGAGCTCAAAGGCATGGACGGCGTACCCGCTCGTACCTGTCACGAAAATGACCGCTATGTTCAATGCATGGGAATGGATGATGTCGGCCATTTCATATCCGGACAAGTTAGGCATTTCGATATCCGCAATCAGCAAATCTATCGTTTCCTGTTTGATCTGCTCATACGCATATTCAGCGGAATCCGTAGAAAAAACCAATTCGATGCCAGGCATTTGGGCCACGATCCCATTCAACTTATCCAAATCAATCTTCCGGTCATCCACAAGGCCTACCTTCATCTACAACTCTCCTTCTCTGAAATTACCTTTATTTTACCATCAAAATATGGAAAATCGATACTTTCGCGACATAAAACGGCACTTTCGCGACATAACTACAGATTCCCCTCTCCTTTATTTGTATGATTGAGTTAACCAAAAGAGATGTAGGAGGTTAGAAAAATGATTGAAATACATGAAGTCACAAAAACATTCCAAGATAAAAAAACATTCATCACCGCCCTTAAACACGTTTCCCTTACCATCGGAAAAGGCCAGATTGTCGGATTACTAGGGGAAAATGGTGCCGGAAAGACCACGCTGTTACGTTCGATTGCCACACTCCTGACACCGACAGAAGGGTCTATCAAAGTGGCCGGATTCGATACATTGGATCATCCTAACGAGATCAAGAAAAAGATTGGTGTCCTGTTCGGAGGGGAAACCGGCCTGTACGACCGCTTAACCACACGTGAAAATCTCGCCTATTTCGCCACTCTGTACGGTTTGAGCAAGCACGAAACTAAGGTGAGGATAGAAGAACTGGCCGTCATGTTCGGGATGAAGGATTATCTCGATCGTAAAGTCGGCGGATTCTCGAAAGGCATGCGCCAAAAAGTGGCCATATCGCGGACGCTCATCCATGACCCAGAAATCATCCTGTTTGACGAGCCGACGACAGGACTCGATATCACTTCATCGAATGTATTCCGCCAGCTTGTTCTTCAGCTAAAGAATCAAGGCAAAACCATCATATTCTCAAGCCATATCATGGAGGAAGTCACCCTGCTATGCGACTCTGTGGCCATGATGCACAAAGGGGAAATGGTGTATAAAGGCCAGTTGGAATCTCTATATAAAGAAGAGAACAGTCGTGATTTGAATTATATATTCATGTCCAAACTTGTAAGGGGGAATCAGTCTCATGTTTCTTAATATGTATATAAAAGAATTGAAGGAAGCTTTACGGGACCGCCGGACGCTATTATTAAGTGTATTTCTTCCCATCCTTTTGTTGACGGGACTGACGTTATTTTATGAGAGTATGATGGCAACGGATGAGGAGGAGACCCATACCCTTGCTGTAGATCCATCATTCACGACGGACGCCAAATCACTTTTGAAGGACTTCCCCCAAATTGATGTCCAATCGTTTCAGAACCCGACAGATGCTGTACAAGACGGAAAAGCCGCTGCCGCCCTACAAGTTAGTGACAAGTTCATGGAGCAAATCAAACAGGGGGAACAAGTCACATTCAGCCTTTCAGGTGACTCCTATAGCCAAGATAGCTCCTTCGTCCTTTCCCAGGTCGAGTCAGCCTTAACTCTCTTTGAAAAACAAATCATCCAGGAGCGCTTGCAATCGATCAATGTGGATACTAACATGATCAGCCCGCTAAAGGTCGACTTCAAAGAGGCCGGGATAGATAGCGATAATGGTGCCTCCTTGAGCATACTTTCACTCTTTCTGCCCATGATCATCACGATGGCGATCAGTACAGGCGCCTATCCGCTTGCCTCTGACTTATTTGCCGGGGAAAAAGACCGGAAAACGATGGAAGCTTTACTTATGACACCAGTTAGCCGTGGAAAGATTCTGCTAGCCAAATGGCTGACGATTTCCTCCATCGGGGCCCTGGCGGGAATCGTCTCGATCCTTGTCGTCACCTTGGAACTCATGTTTTTAACGGAAGAATTGAAAAAGGGCTTTCATTTCGGTAGTGACCTATGGTTGATTCTTCCGACCGCCCTATTGATCACCATTTTATTTTCTCTATTCATTGGCGCCCTGCAAATGTCAGCCAGCATCATATCCAAAACCGTGAAAGAGTCGCAGAACTACCTATCGCCGATTACGATGCTCGGTGTCCTGCCTGTCCTATTCCTAGGAGGCACTGGCCTGCACGAATTGACGACCAAGCATTTCTTGATTCCATTCTTCAATATATTCGCCCTTTTTAAGGAACTGCTTTACGGCGTTATCGACTACCAGAATATCGTACTGACAGCAGGTAGCCTTATCGTCTCCATCGCCATCTTTTTCACTGTATCAAGACTATTATTCTTGAAAGATAAATGGGTATTGAATTAAGCAAAAGACGCGCTGAACTCACCAGCGCGTCTTTCTTATTCAAATCGGATCCTCCTTATGCCCAGTAATAAAAACACGAGTCCGAATAACAGTAAGATAGCGATTGATTCAATAGGGAAGGACCCATTTCCCGCAATATCCGTCAGCCCCTTCATGGCCCACCTCTGAGGCAGGAACTCCGCCATCTTCTGCATAAAGGCAGGCTCGATTTCCAGTGGCCAATACACACCGGCAATCATGCAGGTGGAAATGACGACGAGGTTTCCGATTGCAGACTGTTGCTCGACCGTTTTTACAAAGCCCGAAATCATCAGGCCCAGGCCTACAATCGCGAACAACATGGCAGAAACGAGAAGCACCAAATAGATGGGATTTCCCCAGCTAACATCAAAAAAGATAGAAGTCGCCAGCATCAAGATTCCAAATTGAATCCAGCCAATCATGAAGAAGGAAAGTAGGTAACCGAAAGCTATTTCAAAACGTGATGCCGGGGTGGACAGTAAACGGTACCATACGCCGTTACTTCTCGCCTCTAAAATCGTACCCGTGACACTCATCATCGTAATCATCAAAAACATGATGGAAAACCCGGAAGCGCTGCTCGAAAAACCTCCCTGCTCATTAACCTGGCCTCCACCGAGGGTAACCTGTTTCAGACCTGATTCTTCCGTAGCCGATTCCTTTCTCAGCTTTCCATATAGCTTTTTCCAGTCTTCGCCGCTCTGTTCACTCCAAACGAGGGAACCGGCCATTTCGATATTCAGTTTCGAAAGCTTATTTGAAAGATACCCGGTGATCGTTTGGGGCGTGGTGAACTCGGGAATATGTTCAAACCGGACATTGGGAAGGTCCTCCTCCAACATTTTGGCTTCGAATCCCTTACCGACATGAATGACTCCGACAATCTTTTTATTATCAAGATCCGTGAGCGCATCCTGGTTAGAACCCTTTTCCAAGGTGAACAGGGCATTCTTCTCATGCAATTCTTCAAATAGCGATTTCGATAACAAGGACTTATCTTCATCCACGAATGTAACCGCTAGCGGATCTCGATCATCCGATCCCATTAAGGTACCGAATAAAAGTGTAAAAATAAGAGGCATAGCAAACATGATAAGATAGCTCTGCCGTTCCTTAAAGACCCGCTGGATTTCAAAGCGGCAGATGTTCCAGATTCTTCTCAAGCATATCTCCCCCTTAAGCGCCAAGCACCAATCAGCATGGATACAAGCCCTATTAGCCCCAAAACCGAAAACGGCAACAACAGTCCACTCCAGCCCACGCCGGACATGATGTCCAAGAAACCGGTCAGTGCCCAATTATTCGGCGTTAGTGCTGCAATTGTTTTAAGCCGCTCAGGAAACGCATAGATTGGCAGCATCGAACCCCCGACGATTGCAAACAGTTGGATGCCGATCCCGCTGATCAAGTCGGCTGTCTTCTCTTTCCTGATGAAGGCGGCCAACAACATGGACAGACCCGCGACGGCGACGGAATACATGAAACCGAACGCCACCACCTGCCCTCGACTTTCTCCCCAATTGACATTGAAGAAGAGAGAAGTGGCTACGTAAAAGAGCAATAATTGAATGAATGCGAAATAGAGGGTGCCCAAGAACTTCCCGATAAGGATTGAATATTGATTCATCGGGGCACTGTTCAATCTTGCCAGCGTGTCTGTATGACGTTCCTGGATCATGGATTTGGCTCCCAGAGTCACATTAAAAAGCAAAAACATGACCAGCATCGCGGCCGCATAATACTGCATCGACGAAATGGATGTTTCGCCGACCGATTGATTCCCGACTTCCATGTCCACCTTTCCACTTTCCGTCAACTCCATGGATACTCGCTCTGCAGTTTCCTTGCCAGCGCCTTCGCCCGTAGCGACTGCTTGTGTCTGCGTCGCATTTTTCATGACAGCCTCAGATGTCTTTGAAATCGTCTGTACCCGCTCGGTAAAAGAAGAGATGATCGACTCGACGACCGTCGCTTTTAGTTGAGTATCTTGATTCGAGTAAAGAACGGCCTCATCAAGGTTTGCACCCCATTCAGCCGGGATAAGGATTCCAACTTCAACTTCCTCCTTTTTCACCATTTCTTTAAGCTTCTCTTCACTGTCTACCGTTTTAAGTGTAAGGAACTCCGTCTTTTCTAAGACATCTTGCTTCAATGCATCGGCCATCGGATCTTTTTTATCCACGTACAGCCCGACCGATGTTTCCTGAAACCCTTCATCTCCACCAAAGATATCCTTCAAAGCCATTCCTAAAATCAACGTCAAGATTAAGGGCATAATCAGCATGGTCATGAAACCTCGCCTGTCCATGGCCCGTATCTTAAAATCCTTCCATGCAATCAGAAAGCTCTTCATTCTCCACCCCTCCTAATCCCGTAGCGATTTCCCCGTCAATTGTAGGAAAAGACTCTCTAAATTCGGTTCCTTCCTTTCAAAGGACAGCACTTTAACAGTGGACTTCACAGCAGAAGCTATAATATCAGAGACGATATTCGGGTGATTGGTCACCATGACTTCTAGTGTGTGTGTTTCTTCATTAATCACGACTCTATCCACATTCTCCAACCCTTCCAATTCCTTAAGCCACATACCATTGAGGGAATCGACCTGTAGTTTGATGAATATTCCCTCCGCCAACGTGTCACATAAGGCTTCTTTCTTGCCGAGCGCAATGATTTTCCCTTCATCGACGATGGCGATCCGGTCGCAAAGGTGCTCGACTTCCTCCATATAGTGACTGGTATAAATCACCGTCATCCCTTCCCTATTCAACCGCTTCACCGTTTCTAGAATATGGTTGCGCGATTGCGGATCGATTCCGACCGTTGGCTCATCCATGATCAGTAGCTCAGGCTCATGCATTAAAGCGGCTCCGATATTCAGCCTCCTTTTCATCCCGCCCGAGAAGGTTTCGACTTTATCTTTGGCCCTATCCAACAACCCGATGATTTCAAGCACAACCCCTGCCCTTTGTTTCCCTTGTGCCCTCGTCAGTCCCTGCATCCTTCCCCAGAACAGTAAATTATCCTGTGCGCTCATCGTCGGGTACAGGGCAATTTCCTGTGGAACGATTCCAATTTTCTTTTTAACGTCCCTTGGCTGTTTTTTCACCGAAAGACCATCGATAAGGATGTCTCCCGAGTCATAAGGCAACAACCCGCAAATCATGGCAATCGTCGTTGACTTACCTGCTCCATTTGGTCCCAACAAACCGAAGGATTCCCCTTTATCCACCGAAAAGGAAACATCCTGTACGGCCACATGCTTCCCGTATGATTTCCTGACCTCTTTCACCTTTAACACGATACATTCCCCCTCGTATGACGCTTCCCCCTAATTCTATGACCAAAGTAAAAAAAAACCATCTGC
The DNA here is from genome assembly GCF_044762055.1 of Peribacillus sp. NPDC097198. Taxonomy (NCBI): domain Bacteria; kingdom Bacillati; phylum Bacillota; class Bacilli; order Caryophanales; family Bacillaceae; genus Peribacillus; species Peribacillus sp. NPDC097198. Next base: position 60,311 of record NZ_JBIWDO010000008.1, read on the forward strand.
CTCAAGGAAGAATTCCACAAAAAAAATGACCTTCGTCTATGCCGAAAGTCATCTATCTTGGATGATATGGAAGTTTCACTCTGTAAACGTAGTGACCCCATATCGTACGGCAAAAACGGCAGCCTGGGTGCGGTCACGTAATTCAAGTTTGGAAATGATATTGGAAACATGGTTTTTCACGGTGCCCTCCGTGATGCACAAAGTGGCTGCGATTTCCTTGTTACTTTTTCCATGGCCAAGATCCCGAAGGACATCATATTCCCTGTTTGTTAAATCACCAAGGACAGCAGGCGATTCACTCGCTTTCCTTTCTTTTTCGCTCCTTAACTCTCGAAGCATGTGTATGGTGATTTCCGGGGGCAGCACCACCCCACCTGATTGAACGGTCCTGATGGCATTTGCAATCATGTCCGCTGACATGTCCTTCAGCAAATACCCGCTCGCCCCTTCCTCCAATGCTGAGAAAATGAGGGCACTATCTTGAAACGTTGTAAGCATCAGCACCTTTGTATGGGGAAGTTTTGATGTAATCAACTTTGTCCCTGCCACACCATTCGTCTGTGGCATCCGGATATCCATCAACACAATATCCGGTTTCATTTCCACTGACCGTTCATAAGCCTCCATGCCGTTACTTGCCACGCCAACCACTTCCAGTTCTGGACGCAAATTCAACAAAGCCGCCAAACCGTCACGGATGAGCGGCTGATCATCAACCACCATTACCCTTATCATCACGTTCCTCCTATCGCCCATTTTTTCTCGTTTAACGGGAACTCTGCGGTCATATGGAACCCTTGGGCTTCCTTGCTTCCATATGACAACACCCCACCCATTTCATTAATCCGGTCTTGCATCGTCTTCAACCCGAACCCTGGAATGATAAGGCTTGCACCCTTGCCGTTATCCTGGATCTCAACCCTCACCATTTCCGGAATGCAGACCAGCCTGATTGAACTAACCGTTGCATTTCCATGACGTTTTGCATTGGTTAGACTCTCCTGAATCACACGGATGAGTGTTGGCTGAAGGGTATGGGGAATATGGCTGGAATCCCCCGAAAGTTCTACAGTCGATTTCAGGCCTGTCGATTGGTGAAATTCATTCAGCAACCTATTCACACTTGTCAGGAAAGCCGTCTCGTCTTCATTCAATGCCTGAACGGAATAGCGAACCTCCTCCAAGGCACCCTGGGCCAAATCCTTGCAAATATTCATTGTACCCTTCGCCTTTTCCAAGTCATGGTCGATCAGTTCATAAGCTAGCTCCATCTGCACGAATAAGGCCGTCATCTTATGTCCCACCGTATCATGTATCTCCCTTGCAATCCGGTTTCTCTCTCTGATTTTTGCCGTTTCCTCTGCCTGAAGGGAATATTCCTGCAACCGTTTATGGGCCACAGACAGCTCTTCATGCGCCTCATTCAATTGTAAGTATTGCTCATTCACCACATCACTGGCCTCAGTGAGTTTCCGGATCAAATTGCCGACTACAGACGTAAAGGCGACAAATGAGAAACTCATGAGGTTATCCATGATATCCAGCGTACCTGTTTGTAAATAGGCCGAAACCATAACCAACCCCCATAGGAATACAAAAAACAAGCCAAATATTCTATGTTTCTTAGACTCCGAGACGAGGATAAACACAGTAATCGCAACGACACCGACTAGAATCATATAAAGGGTAGTCTGGGGGAACAAAAATCCATATACAAAACTGAGGATGCCATCGAAATAGACGATTCGGAGATCATGTTGAATTGAATCCTTATAAAAAAGCAAATAATGATTCAGGATAAAACCAATAGCGATCAAGATGAGCAGGCCTTTTACATATGGATTGGAATCCGGAATCCTCCAGTAATACATAAAACTGATCATCAAGAACATGACAATCCGTAGATTGACTAACCACCCCATACCGTCCGCCCTCTTTCCTTCTCTCTTCTACCATCATGCCTAAATTATGGTAGAAAATAAAGAGCTTATTTTTCCGCAAACGAAAAACCCCCCTGTTTTGGAGGGTCTCATATTCTCTTATTCTTAAAAAAACTCATGATATAGCGCCTGGATGGCCGTCTCTTCGCTATGACCCTTCACACCGAACATCATGCTCACTTCGGAAGAACCTTGGTTAATCATTTCAATGTTGACCTTAGCATCGGCCAACGCTTTCGATGCCCTTGCCGTTGTTCCCACATTATGACGCATGCCTTCACCGACGACCATGATCAAGGCCAGATTATGTTCAACAATGACTTGATCGGCATGAAGCTCCTGCTTAATGCGCGAAACAATTTTCGCCTCGGCCTCTTCACTCATTTGATCTTGACGGAGGATGATCGTGACATCATCAATGCCAGATGGGGCATGTTCATAAGATACACCGTAATCTTCAAGAATATGAAGCAATTTACGACCGAATCCAACTTCACGGTTCATCAAGTATTTATTAATGTAAATACTGCAAAACCCTTTGTCACTCGCAATCCCTATGACGGGCCCATTCATATTATCACGGGTACTCACAATCCTTGTCCCCTGTGCACTCGGATTGTTCGTGTTCTGTATATGTACTGGAATACCAGCACGGAATGCAGGGATTAACGCTTCATCGTGAAAGACCGAAAAACCGGCATAAGACAGTTCTCGCATTTCCCGATACGTCAATTCACGTATTCCCTTCGGATTGGACACCACATGTGGATTCACTGCGTACACGGCATCCACGTCCGTAAAGTTCTCATATAAGTCTGCCTTGACGCCATTTGCAAGAATCGAACCCGTAATATCCGATCCGCTCCTTGAAAAAGTTAAAACATCCCCATCCATTGTATATCCGAAGAATCCGGGGAATACCACGATACCCGGCTCCTCACGAAGTGCGTATAAACGCTCATATGATTCAGGAAGCACCTGTGTATATCCGCCCTCATCCGTCACAATCAAGCCGGCTTTCATCGGGTCCATATACTGAGCCTCTACCCCACGACTCCGAAAATAGGCTGAAACCAGCTTCGCATTATTATCTTCTCCGCTCGCCTTCAAGGCATCCAAATAACGCTTCGGTTTACTCTGGTCTGCATGCAGCAGGCTATATAAATTGTCACGTATCTCCGCAATGACCTCTCCTGAAATGTCTAACTCCTCAGCAATACTCGCATATCGAGAAACGACATCTTCTATTAAAAGCCCACCATCATCCCCATGCAACTGGCGTTCCGCAGCGGCAATCAGTAAATCCGTCACCTTTATATCATCAGAATTGCGTTTCCCTGGTGCTGAAACAACGATGACTTTCCTCTCTGGATCTGAAACCACAATTTCGAATACCTTCTTCAATTGTTCTCCCGACGCGAGTGAGCTCCCGCCAAACTTTGCTACTTTCATCCCGACAACCCCTATTTTTAGAAATATTCTGTCAAAATCAACTCTCCCTATTATTACGCTTTTTTACGAAACAATCAAGGATTAATTCCATTATATGAGGACATATGTATTTTTGATAAAGACAATTCGAATGAAATTTTCATGATGGTTAAATTGCCTTATCCTATCCGCCCAATTTAAGTTCTACACATAAAAAAGCTTCCCGAAAAATCGAGAAGCTAAATCATTAAAGCCCACATTTCACTTACCGATTATCCACAGTTTCTGGATACAAGTCATGGTTCATCAACCGGTAACTCGCCATTTCTTCAAACTTCGTCCCTGGTTTTCCATAGTTCGTATAAGGATCAATGGAAATGCCACCCCGTGGAGTGAACTTGCCCCAGACCTCAATATACTTCGGATCCATCAATTCGATTAAATCATTCATGATGATATTCATGCAGTCTTCGTGAAAATCTCCATGATTGCGGAAAGAGAACAAATACAATTTCAACGACTTGCTTTCGACCATTTTCACACTCGGAATGTAGCTGATATAGATGGTCGCAAAATCAGGCTGCCCCGTAATCGGACATAAACTCGTAAACTCCGGGCAATTGAACTTGACGAAGTAATCCCTGTTCGGATGCTTATTATCAAAGGACTCCAAAATCTCCGGTGCATAATCAAAGGAATATTGTGTACCCTGGTTTCCTAGTAGGGTGATATCCTTTAATTCTTCTTCTTTTCTTCCAGACATATAAACGTCCTCCTCTTCCACGTATCCAGGGAGGTTCATAATGGGGCCTCTACACAAATAAAAACCATATCTCCTTAAAGATATGGTTGATTCGCAAAATATCAAGCCATAGTTTTTTTAAGAGGGTGATGCTATGAACCTCTCCCGTTTATCGGGAATTCATTTGATTTTATCATGTGTAAATATAGTAGATAAACTCAATTCTGTCAATATCAAACTTTGAAACTTTCTTATCTTAAGCTAGAATATATAAAGAGTTTATCCTAAATGAAGGAAGAGATTACAGCCATGTGGATTTTTGCAGCCCTCATCACCAGTTTTTGTTTCGGCATCAATAACAGCATTTTCAAATGGAGTGGAACAAAAGGCCATTCCAAAATACATATCCAGTTCTTCTTTTATTTTGTTGCTTTCATTCTATCCATTATGTATGGTGTGCTCGTCGATGGACTGAACCTGAATTGGGTCTCCATCCTGCTAGGTGCGGCAATAGGGGTCCTCAATGCTAATGGGAATATCCAAATGGCAAGTGCCTTTGAAAAAGGCCCGGCAAGCCTGACTTCCCCTTTAATCGCGGCGAATACCATTTTCCCGATTCTCTGTGCAGCGCTCATTTTTCATGAGCACATTTCTCAGTTGCAATGGAGCGGCGTCATCTGTATGTTGCTCGCCACCTTGATCATCCAGTACACGCCAAATGCCAAAGGGAATCACCAGTATGTCCCTTGGATGATGCATACCTTATTTGCCATCTTCTCCTTTGGCGTACTCGGCATCCTGATGACGACAACGACACGCCTTCACCTGAGCTCCCTTGATATTCTGGTATCCATGTACGGAGGAGGAACGGTTTACCTCATGGTCGCGATGGGCATTAAACATGAGAAAATTAAATCTAAAGAAATCAAGATTGGTTCCTGTGTAGGCCTCTTGAGCGTGATCGGATACGGCTGCTATTTCTTCGCCCTGAATACCGGCATAGCAAGCATCATCTTTCCAGTCGTCAGCCTCAACTGCCTGATCGTCGTATTCGCTGGTTGCTACCTATTCAAAGAAAAACTAAAAACCTACCAAATCGCCGGCGTCTTCGCAGCCCTGATTGGAATCATCCTAACCAAAATCTAAAATCAAACCCCATTCCCGAACTGCCTTGGGAAATGGGGTCTGACCCCTTAACCAACAGCCATGACCCCTGTCGTACTAAGCTTATTTCACTTGAATGAATTCTGGGAAATAGGGTCTGACCCCAAAAAGTGTTGACATCTCGTTTGATTTATCAGATAATTATGAATATTAAATATTTTAGAGAGCAGCATAGGCTAAATGTTTGATTGCCCGGTAAGAATGGGTATATAGTAAGTGTGTACTTCGAAGGTACCATGATAAAGAAAGGAAGATGGAAAATGGTCAAAGTTACTGTGAAAGTGGATTACAATGGAAAGTCCTATCAAACGAATGTTCTTGCAAAACCAGGTGCCAATGAGCAAGAAATTTTTCAAACGGCGCTTCATCAAGTCGAGAAACAGTGGAAGGAATAAAAAAGCAGGCATCGCCTTAGATACCTGCTTTTTTTATTGCCTTTTTTTATGAAACTTCAAAGAATCCTATCGAATGTATCCCCTTACCCTACTATATGAAATTACCCCGAACAAACAAAAAAAGAGCGCCTTTTGAAGGACGCCCTCTTTTGATTAGATTCTCTTACAAGTAACCCCAAGTCATAGCTAGTAAAGTACCAAAGACCGTGAATAATGCAATGAACATACCGTAATAAACGTTTACGTAAATTGCTTTTCCATCTTTCGTTTCACCAGCATGCATGAATACAACAAGCTGAAGACCTGCTTGTATAAATGCAGTAACAAGAAGTACCGTCATACCAACTGGGAATGACATATCAAAGAAGTAAACCGCAATAGCCACTGCAGTAAGAATCATTGAGAATACAAAACCCATTACTTGTTTTCGTGGGAACAATTCAGACATTATGAGATCATTCCTTTCAGATAGATGAAGCTAAAGATAAAGATCCAAACTACATCTAGGAAATGCCAGTATAGAGAGAAGATAAACGATTTATTAGCTGTTGCCGGAGTCAATCCGCGCTTTTTAACCTGAAGGATAATGAACGTTCCCCAGAATAAACCAGCAGTTACGTGAGCTCCATGTGTACCTAGTGTTGTCATCAGCATAGCTGTGAAAGCACTAGTTTGTAATCCTGCCCCAATATGAACATAGTGCATAAACTCGTAAATTTCAACGCATAAGAATCCTAGGCCTAGCAAAAGCGTGATAGCAAAGAATGTCATCATCGCTTTCTGTCTGCCAAGACGCATGGCGTGGATACCAAGACCGATAACAAAACTACTTGTTAAAAGTAAGATTGTTTCAGCTAGAACTGGAGTGATTTCAAAAATCTCCACTCCAGGTCCTCCAGCAGTACGATCCTGTAATACGAAATATCCAGCAAATAGTGTAGCGAAAAGCATAATTTCAGCACCAAGGAAAATCCAGAAACCAAATATCTTCAGACTATTCTCTTCAGTACTATATTCAAGTGGCAGCGAGTTATCAATTTTCATTATTTAGCACCTCGCAATTTTGATTCTGTCTCTTCAATTTCTTCAACTGAAATGTAGTGACCATGATCTTCCTCGAATGACCGAAGCGCCATACAAACAAAGATCGCGATTGTTGCAACGATAGCAGGAATCCAAAGTGCAAATATGAATGAGAAGCCCCAAACAAAGAAAATCGCACTCATGATGATCGGCATTCCGCTATTATTAGGCATATGAATTTTTTCGTACTTGCCTGGGAATAAGTCATGTCCCTTTTTCTTAGCATCCCAAACAGGTTCAATTGAATTAACCTGTGGTAATACGGCAAAGTTATATTCCGGTGCAGGGTTATGAGTAGACCATTCAAGAGAACGAGCATCCCATGGATCTGAACCGATGTTTCTTGGAGAGTAACGTACACTGTAGTACACGTTATAGACGATTACTACAAAACCTACAGCAAGTCCAGCTGCTCCAATGAAGGAAATCATATTCATCAACCCGAATCCAGTTGATTCGGAATATGTGTACATACGACGTGCTTGACCATCTAATCCACTGAAGAACATTGGCATAAAGGCAACTAATGTACTCATTGTAATGATCCAAGCTGAGATCTTACCAAGCTTTTCATTTAACATGAAACCGAACATTTTTGGCCAGTAGAAATGCAGACCAGCTAGCATCGCGAATACAACACCAGGAATAATAACCATATGGAAATGGGCTACCAAGAACATTGTATTATGGTACTGGTAATCGGCTGCTGACATACCAAGCATTACCCCAGTAACACCACCGATAGTAAAGATCGGTAAGAATAGTACTGAATAAATCATTGGAGTGGTAAATGTAATCTTACCTTTCCAAAGCGTGAACAACCAGTTGAATATCTTAACTCCGGTTGGAACAGCAATCGCCATCGTTGTGATAGAGAAGATACTGTTTGTAAGTGCTCCTTGACCCATAGTAAAGAAGTGATGCACCCATACTAAGAATGAAAGAAGCGAGATAAGAACCATTGAAGCTACCATTGATTTATAACCATATAGGTTACGTTTGGCAAAGGTTGAGATAACCTCACTATAAATACCGAATGCCGGCAAGATTAAGATATAAACCTCAGGATGTCCCCAAACCCAGAAGAAGTTGGCCCAAAGCATATCCATACCGCCACCAGTTGTTGTAAAGAAGTGGGTTCCGAATAATCTATCCATTGTTCCCATGATAAGCAACACTGTTAATACAGGGAAAGCGAAAACAATGATTAAGTTAGTGATTAAAGCTGACCAAGTAAACATTGGCATTTTCATCAATGTAATACCAGGTGCTCTCATTTTCAGGATTGTAGTGATGAAGTTAATACCTGTCATCAATGTACCAAGACCTGAAATCTGAAGAGCGAACATGTAATAATTCGAGCCTACCGACTCACTGAAGTCATTACCTGCCAGTGGGAAATAAGAAGTCCAACCTGCATCAGGAGAACCACCGACTACGAATGAGATGTTTATTAACATCGCACCCATAAAGAATAACCAGAAACTTAATGCATTTAGACGTGGGAATGCTACGTCACGTGCACCGATTTGAAGCGGAACAACGATGTTCATGAACGCCATGATAAATGGCATGGCCATGAATATGATCATTACGACACCATGTGTCGTGAAAATTTCATTATAATGCTGTGCATCTAAAAGAGTGTTATCTGGTACGGCAAGTTGTGCACGCATCATGATAGCATCTGCGCCACCGCGGAAAAGCATGGCTAAAGCAGCAATTATATACATGATACCGATACGTTTATGGTCAACCGTTGTTAACCATTCACGCCAAAGATAACCCCATTTTTTGAAATAGGTCAAACCAGCAATTATGGCAAGAGTAGTAAGACCAATGGCAACCATCGATGCGTAAATCGCAAGACTTGGATGAGGTACGGCAAATCGATCAAAGAATTCCATACTATCGTGACTCCTTTTGGAAATTTATTGTTTACCCTGTAAGGTTAGTTGTATAACTAACCCCACATCTTAATGATTGCTATGTTCTTCGTGTTCTTCGTGCTCTTCGTGTGAATCATGTCCTTCGTGTGAACCTTCGTCTGATCCATGATCATGTCCACCATTTTCACCCTCAGGAGCAGGACTGAATTCTAGATGAGTTCCAGTGTAAGTGGATGTACCAAGATGACCTGGTTCTAATAACTCATCGAATTTATCTTCTGTAAGAGGTTTAGCAGTTTGATGCACTTCATCTACCCATTCATCAAACTCGGCTTCAGGCATTGCTGTAACGTTGAACGTGTTCTCAGCGAATCCTTTACCACTAAAGTTTGCGTTTCTACCCATGTATTCACCTGGTTCGTCAGCTGCTAGGTGCAGAGTGTTAACCATGTCGCTCATTGCGTATTTTTGACCACCAAGTTGTGGAATCCAGAAACTTGTGATTGGTCCATAAGAGTAAAGTTTGAATTCAAGCGGACGGTCTGTTGGAATGTATAAATAGTTAACCGTTTCAATATTTTCTTCTGGATAACTAAAATGCCATTTCCAGTTAGATGTTGAAGCGTAAACAACCAAAGGCTCTTTATCTTCATATCCTTCAGGTGTTGCCTCTACTTTATAGTTACTTTGAGTAGAAACAATAGAAAGGAAACCTACAATTAAAATTGGAACACCAACACAAATTGTCTCTACAAGTTTACTTCCTTCAATATGAGGCGGTTCGTAATCCTTACTTTGTTTAGAAGCTCTGTACTTGACTAACATATAGATTAAAATTCCAAAAACGACTAGAACGATAATCGACATTAATCCAATAGATAACATTATGTCCTTAGCTTGCGTTTCAGCTTGAGGCCCTTTTGGATCTAAGACCATTAATGGTTCGCAGCCTGTTAACACTGTGGCAACAGTAAAAAGGATGGTTAAAAAAGCCCACTTTATTTTCATCGTGCTACCCCTCTCTTAGTATAATATATTTGACATTGGTAATTATTCGGAGAAAACATTTACCAATCTTTAAACCTCTTATTCTCATATCTTAGTTCCAAGTGGAAAAAAAGACAATATGAAATGAAGAATGTCATAAAAAGTTCATTTAAAAACCGTAAATATGTGGTAAATGAGCAGTTATATTGTATTATTTTTTTCTTATGCCCTATAATAAATCCTTATAATGAAAAACGAGACAGCTTCCCAAAGTACAGGATTGTCCCTACCTATGTCTATTTTATTTTATATTAATATAGTGAAATAAACAATTGTAACATTATACATCATGGGGAAATATGCCTCAAAATCACCTCTAATGTTAAATATTTCACAATATGAGTAGGATAATATGTCTAATCTGGTATAAACATCCTTTTTCTTCACTTACTTATTTTATACTGATATAAATTATTGTAAGTGTTTTTCCCTTAGCCATTGTGGAAACTAAAAAATCATACTTTTTTATCATTACCTGCATACGGTTTTTTTAAAGTAAATAAGCGTTTCTTCTATTGAAGAAACGCTCTACTCTCCTAATAAAAAAGAAGAAAGGTGTCAAATTGACACCTTTCTTCTTTTTGTTTTGGACTTGAATTTTATAAGCTTCGTTGTTTCCGGTATAATTCTTTCCCCTTTTTTGGTGTTCGCCGTCATTTCTTCTGCCAAGACAAATAATATACCAACCAAGAAAATACTCGCTGCACTTAACGCTATGGTTATCCCTATTGTTGATAGCACATACCCTCCGTTGTAACCGCTTACAGAAAAACTGATTAAAAACAATATAATTCCGATTGTACATCCTGTGCCTGATACCCATTTCAATGCATCCATGATCTTCTGATTAGCTTCCATCCTGTCAGCTCCTTTTCTTTCTATTTTAACAATTTTCACATTTTTGTCAATATTTCTACTATTTTACATTATAAACACGTTGTTTTCCTTGACAAATCATTTCTCTTTATTGGAAGGGAATATAGATATGTTCCCTCATGGTTATATTATTAGCTATACTAAAAATTCTACTCTAAAAGAAAAGACTTCGGACAGTTTTCAATCCGAAGTCTTTTCCTATTAAGAACCTTTCAAGGTTATCGTCAACGTCTTTTCTTTTGCCCCTCGATAGATCTTGAATGTTACCTTGTCACCTATTTTCTTATCTTTGTACAGTTGTTTTCTCAATTCAGCAGCCGTGCCAATCTTGGCGCCCTCAATCGCCACGATGACATCCTGTTGCTGGAGACCTGCATCCGCAGCCGCCGAACCTGGTTCTACACTATTGACCATTACCCCGGTTTTTGCAGGCTCAGGCATTTTCTGTAGATAATATTGTGGGAGTTCCTCTGTATTGGTAAGACTGACACCTAAATAGGGTCGCGTAATTTTTCCCTTTTCGATTAGCTCTTTTACTATCGGGATGACCTCGTTACTTGGAATCGCAAAGCCTAAGCCCTCCACTCCACTTTCCGATATTTTCAAGCTATTGATGCCAATCACTTCACCAGCCGTATTGATTAAGGCACCCCCGCTATTTCCAGGGTTGATGGCCGCATCCGTTTGTAACACATCCAGCTCCCATTCGCCGTCCGAAGTATCAACCGAAATCGCCCTTCCCGTTGCACTAATGATTCCTTGTGTTACTGAGCGCGAAAAATCAAGTCCGAGCGGATTCCCGATGGCCAATACCTCCTCACCTGGTCGAATGCTATCAGAATCACCAATACTGACGGCTGCCGGAGCAATTGAATCATCAATCGTCAACACCGCTAAGTCCGTTAAGGCATCAGCACCGACCACCTCTGCTGTTGCCTTTTTCCCATCATATAACGATATTTCCACTTCCTTAGCTCCTTCGATTACATGGTTATTCGTGATGATATAGGCTTTGCCATTGTCTTTTTTATAAATGACCCCTGATCCCGTGCCACTTTCCACCGTTTCATTTTCCGTACTTTGCTGCTGGAGGGGATACCGACTTTGTGTTTCTTGAAAGTTGACGACACCTACAATCGATTTTGAAGCTGTTTCAACCATATCAGCCCTCTGATTGGAATCTGTACTCATCGACAACTTTTGTGGAGTGACTGTTTGCTCTACGGCTGCGGTTTGAGAGGTTTCATTCACGGCTTCTTTCTCGGTATCCCCAAACTCACCCCCGAATACAAATACAGAAGAGGTTACTAAAGAAGCGACCACTCCTGAAACAAGGCCAGTAAACACATGTGACTTTACTTTTTTCGGTTTATCTTTCACCCTGACTTGTCCTTCACCATTATAGTTCTCCATCTTCTTCCCTCCTATTTATGACTTTCACCTGCCTCCATCATAAACAGGAATTATTAAAAAATTCTTAAGAAACCTTGAAAAAATATAAATTTCTTAGATGGACCGATATATTTGCGGCTTGGACCGATAAAGGTCTGGTTTTGACCGATAAAACATCTAAATTGACCGATATAAATACGGTTTTGACCGATAAACTGCTTACAAACAAAAAAAGACGCCTCTATTAAAGGCGCCCCTCCTTACATCACTTCATACACTTCTTTTTTCTGCTTATTCACGCCATACCAGCCATACGTGGCAGTATGTCCACCTTCGTTACTATCATTGACGACTTCAAAGACTTGAAAAATATAGTCTCCCTTTTCATCATCGTGATCATATTGGATTTGTAGATGCGGATTATTTTCGGCATCCACATAATCCTTCACCAGCTGCTCCGCTTTCGCTTTTGTAAAGCCTTGGTCCGGGTCCTTCTCCTCTTCAACCGGTCCTTCTTCGGCTGGTTCTTCCTTAGCGGCTTTTTCCTCTTCTTGTGCTTCCTTCGGCGTTTCTGTTTCTACTGCCGGTTTATCTTCAACTTCCGACTCGGGGATAGCTTCTGATTCCTCCCCCGTTTGGTCATCCGTCGTTTCCTCTAAATCCGTCTCCTCTTCAACTGGTTCTACGTCGGCTTCTTCCGTTTTCACCAACATTCCCGTAGCCTTTTGAACCATCAACTTGCCTTCTTCAAACTTTGCCTTATATGCGGCTGCCTCTTCGAAAAAGACCTGTGCTCCTTCTACATCCTGTTCTTCATATTTTTTCATTCCATCGTAAAGTAGGCCTGATAGCTCCATCAGCTCTTTCGCTTCCGCAGTGGGATCATCTTCATAAGCCAACTCAAATGCTTCATGTGCTTCTAAATAATTCTCTTCCTTTAGTTGGCTTTTCCCCAATTCCATGTTTGAGTCATACATCCTCGTTGCACAACCTGAAACGATAAATACCATCAATAAAATACATACGGATAATTTCTTCATAGTAGCACTCCCCATCCTTGTTCAATGTCCTAAGTTGTCCTATCAATCTCTAAATCTATCTTACCCTATTTCATAAGAAATATCTGACATCTATGTATGAAAGCGACTTTTTTATGGGATATTCATTTTTAGGGTTACTTTTTTACAAATAGTGGTACATCATAATTAAACACTTGAAGGGGTGGTATAAATGAGTCAAGAAAAGCAGACGTATCATGTGGATTTAGTGAGTGGAGATATTCTGGCACAGAAACTAGATGAAAACCCAAGCTTCACCATACAAGCGAATGATGACGAATTAGCCGAGTTAAAGCAATGTTTGGACGATCATCTGAAAGATGATCTTGAAGCTTTTGCCCGTTCTCACGTACCTTATCTTCTCTACCATCATGACCGGGCCAATGATAAATATGATGCGGCCATGAAAAAACTATACCGGATCATATACAGGTTAGGTGACGAGGCCGCCCGGAATCACATTGAGGAGATTGGCATATTGGAGGATAACAAATTCGAGGGAGACAGTGAAATCCAGAAGTTTAAATAAGCACCCCATTAGAACAGGATCTTATATATGAAGATTCTGTTTCTTTTTTCATATAAGGAGGTAGGGATGATAAGAGCGATGAAGTTTGTCCTATTGGCTTGCTCTCTTTGTCTACTGTATGGCTGCATGCAAAATCCATCCAGTAAAAAAACCGTGGAGGAAAGTGAAGCAAGCCCAACAACGGAAGAGTCCTCTGAAAAAAGCGGCCTCGAGCAAGGGGTCAGCCAAGTGGCGGAAGGATATTCACAGGCACCCGGGGAAAACGATGCAATCGGTTCAGATAAAGAAAAAGAAATTTATCTTTACATGAAGTCACTATACAACACTGGAGGACAGAATACCCAAGACGCCATCACGGAAAAGGCGAGTAACAAATTCGAGATTACACAAGAACAGGCCGGTACGATTTATATGCAGTATGAAATGAAGTTATCCAAGCCCAAATGAAAAATTCGCCACACTGAAACAAAAGACCAGCAATCATGGCGACTGCTGGTCCTTAATGTTTCAGTGTTTTTGTTTATAATAGGTCACAGCCAAGGCAAGGGCGAGAACTGCGCCTTTCACGATGTCCATTGCATAATATGGGACCGACATCATGATTAGCCCATTTTGCAGAATTCCAATCAAAACGGCCCCGATGAACGTTCCGAAAGCATTCGGTTTACCTGCTCCTAGAACAGAAGAACCAATGAAGGCCGCCGCCACCGCATCCATTAAATAGGGAGAACCTGAATTGATTTCCGATGTCATGACACGGGAAGCAAGGACGATCCCGCCGATAGCAGCGAACAGCGCCGACAGAAGATAGGCCACTACTTTATATTTATTGACCGAGATTCCCGAAAGTCTAGCCGCCTCCTTATTTCCGCCAATGATGTACATATAACGGCCATGCTTCGTGTAGGTCAAAAAGATATGAGTCGCAACGACAATGACGCCCATGATCAGGATAATCCAAGGCACTTGTCCGATTTTGGCGAAAAATGGGCTGATTAAACCTGTAGCGAATGTTCCATCAGGCATCACCATGTTTTGTGAAACCGTGGCCCCTTTTGTATAAGTAAGGGCAAGCCCTTGAATGATGAACATGGTCGCCAATGTCATCAGCATGTCCGGGATCCTTAACTTTACAATCATGAATGAATTCAATGCGCCCACCACAAGCGAAGCACCAATGGCCGCTATTATCGCAATCAACGTATCCTGGGAAAACCAGACAAACATCGAGATGACGATGGCATTGGCTAATGAGGCAACGGAGCCAACTGACAAATCGAAGCCGTCAACCGTCAAGGAAATCGTGATCCCGATGGCGATGATTGTCACGATGGAGATGGAACGTAAAATGTTAATAAGATTATTCGTTTGAATGAACGATGGATTCGCAATAGCAAAAACCGCAATCAAGATGATGATCGTCAGAATCGTTCCATATTTATAAAAGAATTCGAACAGATCAACTTTTTTCCTGGCTGGCGTTGTTGGTTTCTCTGTAAGAACCGGAATTGGTGTACTCATCCTATTTGCCCCCTGTTGAGTAGAATAGTAGTTCTTCTTCATTTGTCTTGCTTGTCTCTAGCTCCTTGACCATCCTTCCGTCATATAAAACATAGGTCCTGTTTGTGATTCCTATGATTTCGGCCAATTCGGATGATGCATAAATAATCGCTTTCCCCTTTTGGGCTAACTTTGCGATCAGTTCAAAAATATCCTTCTTGGCCCCGACGTCGACGCCTTTTGTCGGCTCATCGAATATGTATACATCCGCATCAGCCAATAACCACTTTCCGATGGCGATCTTTTGCTGATTGCCCCCTGATAGGTTTTCGACCTTCGCTTCCTCTGAAGGCGTTTTGATCCCAAGAGTGGCTATCAGGTCTTTCGCCTTTATCTTTTCTGCCTGGCGATCGACGAAGCTGAATGCCTTACTGAATTTCCCGACACTTGCAGCAGTCAGGTTCGTAGTAACAGACTCCTGTACGAGAACGCCTTCTTTCCTCCGTTCTTCGGGGACTAGTGCCAAGCCGCTCTTCACAGCATGATGGGGCGTTTTCAGAATAAGCTTCCTTCCATTCAATACAACTTCCCCCGTTATAATGGCCGTATGACCGAAAAGCGTTTTACAAAGCTCCGTTTTCCCTGCCCCGACAAGGCCCGCTAAACCGACTATCTCACCGGCCCTCACATGAAGACTGACATCTTTGACTTTATCGGCATCCGACAGTCGGTTCACTTCAAACATCACCGCACCTATCTCGGCATTCACGACGGGAAACTGTTCTTCCATTGACTTTCCAAGCATCTGCTCAATCACTTCGTTTTGTGTGATATCACTGATTCTACTGCGCCTCACACTCTTCCCATTTCTCATGATTGTAATGTCCTCACACACTTCAAATATCTCGGGTAGACGATGAGAAATGAAAATAATGCCTACACCACGTTGCTTCAGCTCATTCACAATCCGGAATAGTTCCGTTGTTTCCGTATGGCTTAACGGAGCAGTCGGCTCATCAAGAATCAAGAATTTACATGCGGTTGAAACGGCCCTAGCTATCAAGACCATCTGCTTTTCGGCCAACGTAAGGTCCCTTACCAGTTTTTTCGAAGACACATGGATGTTCATTTCTTCCAAGATTTCCGTCGCTTTTCTATGTAATTCCTTCCACTTGATGATTTGTTTTCTCCCCATGTTCTGTACGGATTCATTCAGCATCACGTTCTCCGCAACCGTTAAATAAGGAATGAGGGCCGTATCCACTTCCTGATACACAATTTGAATGCCAGCTTCCTGTGCCGACTTTGGCGAACGGATATCCTGTACCTGGCCATTTAGAAAAATGTCGCCGGTATAATGGACATGAGCTCCTGATAAGACTTTCATTAGCGTCGATTTCCCTGCTCCATTTGCGCCGACCAATGCATGTGCTGTTCCCGACTGTACTGAAAAATCAACTTCACTAAGCGCTTTTACACCTGGAAACTCAATCGATATTTGTTTCATTTCTAGTTGAATGCCCATGTCCAATCCCTCCCATTAAACAGACACTCTCTTCAACTTGAAAGAGAGTGTCTACTGATTCTGATCGTTACTTCTTATAATGTTCTTTCAATACTTTCATCCAGTCTTCTTCAAATTCCGTTGATACTCCCCAGCCTTGAACAATGCCGGATAGATTGGTCATGTTGACAGCGTCCTTCGATGATTGAAGCTGTTTTTGAGATATCAATGATGCTTCTAAATCATAGGTTTGCGGCGTTTCTTCCCCCGCTAGTTTTTTCGCTAGCAGTCTCATATTCACTGCACCAATCAACTTCGGATCAACCGCTGCGGTATACGACCATGAGCTTCCTTTTGTTTGAATCTCCTGAAGGTCAGCATTGGACACGTCAATACCATAGATTTTCACTTCATCGCGCCCCGCTTCTTTTATCGCACGAGCTGCTCCGATAGCGAATGCATCCCAGGTTGCGAAAATTGCGTCTATTTTACCTTTTGGATACTTGTTCAACATCGCCGAGACGGCATTTTGCGTCTGGACCGAAGTATCTGAAGATGCCACTCCGAATCTTTCAATTTCATGAATGCCAGGATTTTCTTTCAGCTTTTCTTGATACACGGCATTTCTTCTCACCATAGGAGGGAAACCATCTACCCAAAGGTATGCAATGTTCGCTTCGCCTTTTTGCTCTTCAATCAATTTGTCAAAAGCAAGAGTTGCCAATGCTTCGTCATCTTGTGAGGTTACTGTTACCCCATCAATTTTCGTTAAATCGCCGATGGAATCGAATGTGACTACGCTTTTCCCTGCATCAACCAACTTTTGTACGTCATTCACTGTCGCTGCATCATCACCATGGGAAATGATATAGCCATCATAGTCTTCCTCCAGAGCCTGAGCGATGGCGTCATGGAATTTAGCCGTATCGCCATTGGCCGTAAAAGTATCTACTTGGAAGCCAAGTGCTTCTCCTTCTTCTTGCGCCCCTGCTAAGTATTGGGCAGTGTGATCATCGCCGCCAATTTTACGAATGACTTTAATTTTAGCTCCCTCGCCTTTCGCAAATCGCTCTGGAACATTTTCAAAAGATACCTTTTCCTCTTTTTTCGCTTCCCCTGTACTTTGTCCCGAAGAACACCCCGTCAAAAGCAACGCCGAAGCGATGACTGAAACGAAAGCTCCTTTTAAAATTGATCTTCCCATTTTAATTCCCCCTATTTTTTACATTATTCTTATCTGTTAGCTCGGCATAAACACAAAATAAAAACCTCTCTAAAATAGAGAGGTTTAATCAGCTGGTTTGCAGACTTATCCCTCTCTTATCTGTCAAAACATTTCTGTTTTGCAGGATTTAGCACCAATTCCTAATTGGAACGGTTGCTGGGCATCGTAGGGCCAGTCCCTCCGCCACTCTTGATAAGAGAATATAATGTGTTACGTTTCGTTATGGTAAGTACCACTTTATAGGGATATAGTCATTAAGTCAATAGTTTTTAGAATATTTTAAATGTTTTATTTTCCTTGCAGTTTCGCCAGGCGTCTTTTCTCGATTTTTTCAAGGCGTTCGAATTGGCGCAGTTTCACTTCGAACAGGGTAATCGGATCACGGTAGACTTCAGGATTTTGTCTCATATGTTCCAATGTAGCCTGCTGTTCTTTGATTTCGGCTTTCGTCTGTTCGATATTTTTTTCAAGGATGGAAAATGGACTGCGGTAGAACAGGGATATGTCACGTTCCAAGGATTTTTCGAACAATCCAAACTGAGTAAGGAATCTGTCACTGATCATATCGGCAACATCCTGGAAGTCTTCATTTTCCAAGAACTTCTTATATCGATTGTACATATTCGCTTTATTTTGCGGAATGGCACCAAATAGCTTCCCGGCTCCCTTAAGAATCAACTGAGATGGGGTCCTTCTTAGTAATATATTTACATTTTCTATCCGGATGCTGCTTGTCATCCGGTCCGCATCACGGCGCCAGTCATCCAAGACCCGGAAGTCCCCGGCCAGTACAATACGTTCTTCTTTGTATAGCTCATTGAAGCCTGCGCTCATCTCATCCATGAACTGTTGGCTTTGCGTGAATTCTAACTCAGATGTAGCAATCCAGTCTTGAAGCGAGCGGAAATACTGCGGCATGATTTTATCGGATATAAATGCCTGGATCCGATCGTTCATTTCCTGATTCAACTGTATATGCACTTGGCTAAAGTCACTATTCTCAGATAATGTTTTAGAGCAATCACGCAGTAATTCAGGAATTCGTGTGGAAAGCTGTTTTTTCACTTCTTCTTTTAATAAGCGATAAGATCTTGTAATGTTTTCGGTTTTTTCTTTTTCCAAATCAGTCAACTGATTCGTAGCGCCATTCAACTTCACTTCCATCTGTTCATTCCAAGAAATCGAATGCTCGCATTTCCGTTCATTCGCTGCCCGTTTTTCTAATAGATAGGATAAAGTTTTACGCGTGAAGGCAAGGAGCTTCTCCGCCCTCATTTCCTTCCAATTGCTATCTTGATAGTTTGCGTGAAGGAAGACGGCTAGATCCTGCAGTTGCTGTTTGCTGTCATAAAGCTTGGAGAAAGCAAATACCTTCGCGTTCGGGAAATAAGCATTCACCTTATCCCATGTTTCATCTTCCATCCTGACTGCCACTTGATCACTATAGATGGTATCCATTTTATTCAGCAAGAAATGAATAGGAAGTTTAGGGGCCATTTGTTGCATTTCCAATAGCAAATCACGTTCACTGCCCGTGAAAGGTGCCCGTGCATCCAGAACGAACATCACTCCATCGCTCTCCAGTAAGTAATTTTGGAAGTCAGGGTCTACGCTTTTCTCTCCATTAAATCCTGGAGTATCCAGTAGACGCAGGCGATTATTTCTCAAATAATCACTGATGAGTGTCACATCGACAATCGTTCCGCGTTGACGACGCGTTTCATCCAACTCCGTTAACTCTTCGACCATTTTACGATCTGTATCGGTAATTTCATAGATTTCCAGGTCATCGCCATCTTTAACGCTCACAAGAGATGAATGGTCTTCCGCTGCAATGCTTTCACCCGCTATCGATTGAATGAAGGATGTCTTGCCATTTCCTGCACTTCCAACAAGAAGCAGATTGAAATTGCTCATATCCTTAATTCCCTCAACCATCCATTTCAGCTTATTGCCGACTAATAGATCATTGCTCTCTGCCCATTGAATGATGGAGTGAATCAGTTTTTCGCCTGCTTCGAGACCGCCTCCCAATCTAGGGGATTTCGCTAACAGACTTTCTGCATCTTGAACAACAAGTGCGCTCACTGTATCTGGGAAAATCTCATTCCAGGAAAGGACAGATGCCGCTGCAAATAACGAAATCTCCCCTTCAGCGATTTTTAACCAATTTTCCAACAGTCTTGGTACGACAGGACTTAACTCTTTGACTAAATGCGTACCTTCTAGTAATCCTGCATAGGCATCGCGATAATAGACGGAAAGCTCATCCCAAACATCCCCGTTGTTCAATTCGATTTCATCGATCAATTTATTGATGACCTTAAGCCATTCAAAGTAAGAATCCGTATATTTATAGTTCTTCCAAAGGGCTACCGTCATTTTCTCAAAACGATCTTGGTCAAGATTATATAAGGATCTAAGCACGTTCGCGAAATAATCCGGAGCCGTCGATTGTGCAACGCCCTGCTGGATGTATGTTTTCAAAACATCGAACCAAGCCATTGACTCCGTACGGATACTTTCGTTGGCCGCTAAAACTATCGCGCTATTCCAATCCTTTTGCGCTTCAAAGAAGGAACGCGCAATTTCCGTGACATTTGGATAATCCGGTTGGAAATCGACTGCTTCCTTCACCACTTTGGATGCCAGATCATTTCTTGTTTCTACTATGTATAGTGAAAACAGTTGCAGAAGGACTTCCGTCTTTAATACAGGTTCGCTCGTATTAATGGCTTTATAAATATCTTCTGCCGTCGAATACATCTCTAGCTCAAAGTAGGCATCAGCAATATTCTTCTTAGCCCATTCAGCAAGATTGCCCTCTATATTCTCCCATTTAAATATGGCCGCCTCAAAGTCATGATGCAGGAAGTACACTTCCCCCTGGGCAAACCTGATTGTGGTTAAATCCGATCTTTCCTTTTTTTGTTCCACGAGAAACATTTCTCCCAAGGCTTGAATCGGATGCTTATTTATGTCATCAATCATCGTTTCATAGAACTTTTTGCCAATCAGCTGTTCTTCCATCGTAATTCCCCCGATATATTTCATATTTTCAAGTAAAGGATCAAATCAATAGGTTCCTTTAGATAAGAAAATGATCTGTCAAAGCTCCAAATTATTATTTTAACAAAACAATATGGTAACAACATGTCATAACTCTTACAAGTTTAAAACAGAAACCGCCGGGCTTGTAATGTTTTTAACAAATCGACTCTCTCCCTTAAAATATGCTTTTATGGATTTCACCAGGATATGAAGCAATGCGAGGGATTTCTCCTATACCATTAAATTACCAGAATCCCCGTTTACACACTACCTTAAAATGGTAAAAATAAAATAATATAAAAAAAGCAGCACCTTTGATCATGAAGGATACTGCTCTCTGATAAGCATTGAACAGTAATTGTCCTTTGACAAATTGGGATTATACCCCTGTGCGCTTACGTTGATTATTGGGCTTTTTAGTTAATTGGCTTTTAAGCGGTTTTGTTTTTTTCACAACACCGGTTTCAAGTTTATCTTTACTTGTTTCAGCTTGCTTTTGCGCCAATTTCTGCTTGACAGCATCCGCCAGGCTCAACTTTTTATTTTCAGACATCATATTGTCTCCTTTAGTGTTCTACTTCTATTATAATATAGATGAAGGTAGAAAGATAATAGGGAGTTTTTACGATTCTTTCGATTGATCATAAACCGTTTTAAACCATACCAGATTCTCTAGGACTAATATCCTGTCCTAAAGAAGACTTCATCCTATTGACTTAGTATACTGAATTTGCTAAATTATCTCTAGATTATAATAGCTCCTTACGATGAAACCTAGGTTTTGATGGGAATCAAAAAAACCAACATGCAAAGCTTAATAATATTGGCTCCGTATGGACCGTACGTTGACTGATTGCCGTGGCTTTTAAAAAAGCGCGGATATGGGTGGTAAAGCGAGCACACAACTCGTCCCTCTAAGTAGGGGCGTTTTTTTATTTTCTTAGTAATACTTTCACATGATCCCGTTAGTCCATTCGGCGAGATTTTCACTAGAACGTAAAAAGGAGACATCATCATGAAAAAAACAGACGTATTATTTATCGGGCTTATGCTTTTCTCCATGTTCTTCGGGGCGGGCAACCTGATTTTCCCTCCATTTTTGGGAGCCTCATCAGGGACTTCCTTCTGGCCGGCCATCGCAGGATTTATCGTCACAGGCGTCGGACTCCCGATTCTAGTTCTGGTCGCCGTTTCCCTCGTCAAAGGCGGGGCAGAAACGATTGGGTCGCGTGTGCACCCAACTTTCAGCAAGATTTTCATGATCGTCATCTATTTAAGCATCGGACCTTTCCTTGCCATACCCAGAAATGCTAACGTCGCCTATGAAATGGGATTCAAACCCTATCTTGGCGACACGATAGGCCAATCGCTCTTTTTATTCCTATTCACGATTGCATTCTTCTTGATTGTTTATGCCATATCGATGAATCCTGAAAAAATGGAGACCATCATGAGCCGTTGGAGCACGCCCACTCTATTAGGGTCTATTGTCATCCTTTGTATCGTTGGCTTTATAAAACTGGATGCACCCTTCCAGGCACCAACAGAGGCGTACGTAACAGGTGCTTTTTCAAAAGGGTTCATTGAAGGTTATAACACGATGGATGCTTTAGCCGCCCTAGCCTTCGGGATTGTCATCCTGACCTCCATCCAAAAGAGAGGGGTATCGGACCGTAAGCAGCTGACTAAGTACACCATAAAGGCTGGAATGGTCACAGCAATCTTCCTATCTCTTGTGTATACATCCTTAGGTTTCATGGGAGCACGCATGGCTGCGAACGGTTCTTATGAAAATGGAACCGATATCCTGACCGCCGCTTCTACCCTATTACTTGGGACAGGCGGGAAAACCCTTTTGGGGATCATCTTCCTATTGGCCTGTATCGCATCCGTAGTAGGATTAACAACAGCCTGTGGACATTATTTTTCCAATCTCATTCCTAAGGCCAGCTACAAAACGGTCGTCCTGCTCATTACGCTAATCGGGTTCACTCTATCCAATCTAGGATTGAATCAAATCTTAAAAGTATCCGTACCTTTCCTAGTGATGGCCTACCCTTTAACAATTGTCCTGGTCGCTTTGACGTTCTTCAGCCGTCACTTTAAGAATCCAAAAAAAGTATACCGGAGCGCTATGATTTTCACCGGTATCTTTGCCCTGATCGATGGACTGAGCGCTTTTGATGTACCATTAGGACTCGTGGAAACATTCACCGAAGCCCTTCCGTTTTCTGAACATGGAATGGAATGGGTCCTACCAGCCTTGGTTGGCACGGTCATTGGCATTATTCTAAGCCAAGCAAGGAAAGCATCACCCACCGAAGACATGGAAACCAAATAAGTGGAGCAGATGAGTCCGTTGATTCATCTGCTTTTTTCTCGCCTTCTATTGCTTATTTTTGGAAATTCCCACCCTATTTTTGTTATGATAAGGATAGAGGAGATGATCAATAAATGTCAAAGCAAACACGTATTGGTAAAACGAATTTGTATGTGAATCAGATTGGTCTTGGTACGAATGCAATTGGTGGACATAACCTATTCCCTAACCTGAATGAAGATACCGGAAGAGATGTCCTGCGGACGGCTCTTGAAGAAGGCATCAACTTTTGGGATACAGCCTACATTTACGGGCCCGGACGCTCGGAGGAACTGATTGGCGAAGTGCTGAAGGATACCGGCAAACGCGAGGAAGTGGTACTCGCTACGAAAGGTGCCCATAAATTTGTGGATGGTAAAATGGTCATTGACAACTCTCCCGCTTTCCTTAGAGAGTCTGTAGAATCCAGTTTAAAGCGGCTCCAGACTGATTATATTGATTTATTTTACATTCATTTCCCTGATGAAGCTACACCAAAGGATGAGGCTGTCGGGGCTTTAAAAGAATTGAAAGATGCCGGAAAAATCAAGGCGATTGGCGTCTCGAATTTTTCGTTCGAGCAATTAAAAGAAGCTAATAAAGACGGCTATGTCGACGTCTTACAATCCGAATATAACCTGTTTAAGCGGGGAGCCGAGCAAGACTTGCTTCCATATACAGCTGAAAATCAAATTTCCTTTGTCCCTTATTTTCCGCTTGCATCCGGCCTGCTTGGTGGCAAATATAATGAAGAATCGAAGTTTGACGACCTGCGAGCTAAAGATCCCCTTTTCCAAGGACAAGCCTATGCAAGCAACTTGCAAAAAGTCGAGGAGCTTCGTGAAATCGCCAACCGAAAAAACGCAGAGGTTGCGGACGTCGCCCTTGCCTGGTATTTAACACGTCATTCCATAGATGTCTTGATACCCGGGTCCAAAAAGCCTGAGCAAGTCTTGCGTAATTTAAAAGCATTGGACGTTGAATTAACCATCGATGATATTGCTGAAATCAGCGCGATTTTCGCTTAAAAGATAAGAGAGAAGCTGTTCAATTTCGATTGAACAGCTTTTTTCTTTATTTCATATTCATGGTCTCCCGCAATGAATGAATAGCATCCCTTCCTGGACAAGAATAATCCCTCAACGTAATCTTCACTATTTATATTGCTTCCCTTTTTCTACATTGGTATATTTATTGAATATTCAATCACTAAAGAAAGAGGCTACCCCATGAAAAAATCTTATATTCTTTTATTTCTTATCTTGGCTAATTTATTCTGGGCCGGTAATTATATTTTCGGCAAATACGTCGTTGCTGAACTTTCGCCGATTCAACTCACGTTTTCACGCTGGCTAATTGCTGTTATCTTATTATTTCCTCTTGCTCATTGGATTGAAAAACCCGATTGGAAACGTGTATGGAAAGCGTGGAAAACACTATGGCTCATGGGCATGCTCGGCATCATCGGATATAATTTTTTCCTGTATTGGGCCTTGACCTATACGACTTCCATGAATGCCGCTCTCGTTAACTCGATCAATCCTGCGGTCATCGTCCTTTTTTCCGTCTTACTATTAAAAGAGAACATTTCATTTCTACATGTGATGGGCCTTATTCTATCCTTATTCGGAGTACTATTGGTCTTAACGAAGGGACATCTCCAGACCATTTTTCACCTTACCTTCAATAAAGGAGATCTGTTGATGATTCTGGCGATACTTGTCTGGACCTTCTATTCGCTTATCGCCAAAAAGTTGAAAAATATCCCGGCCATATCAGCAACCGCCGTATCTGTTTTACTTGGACTGATTGTGGCTGCTCCGTTCGCCTTTAGTTCGGGGCTGAACCTTGATTTAAGTAATCAAGCGATGGTAGGCATTTTATATATCGGAATCTTCCCATCCGTTGGTTCCTTCATTTTCTGGAACATTTCACTGCGTCATATTGATGCAAGCCAAGCTGGCGTTTACCTTAATCTCATTGTCGTCTTCACTGCGATTCTAAGCTTGATGTTGGGTCAAAACATCACAATAGTCCAAATTCTTGGCGGCCTTCTTGTCTTCTCCGGTGTCTACTTAACCACTAAAAAGAAGAAGGATAATAAAGCTGTGGTTTCTGCTTAAGTAGACATTTTAGCTTTCCCCTTGTTTATCTAGCATGATTTACGTTATCTTTATAGAAGAAAATCTGAATGTAAAGGTGTGCTTTAGTTGAGAATCAATAAATATATTAGTGAATCAGGGATTACTTCGAGACGAGGCGCCGATAAATGGATTGCTGAAGGTCGAGTGACCATAAACGGAGCTGTGGCCGAACTTGGCAGCCAAGCTGAACCGGGCGATGATGTTTGTGTCGATGGCAAACCGATAAAAGTAGAGCAGCAGTATGTATATATTGCACTGAATAAACCCACAGGCATCACAAGCACGACTGAAAAACATATCAAAGGAAACATTGTTGATTTTGTTAATCATCCGCTACGCATTTTCCATGTTGGTCGTCTTGATAAAGACTCAAGCGGTTTGATTCTGCTTACAAATGACGGAGATATCGTAAATGAAATCCTCCGGGCAGAGAACAAGCATGAGAAAGAGTATATTGTCACTGTTGATAAGCCACTTACGGATTCCTTCCTACAAGAGATGTCATCAGGCGTAGAAATTTTGGATACGAAAACACTTCCATGTGAAGTCAAGCCGCTTTCACGCCATACATTCAACATTACCTTAATGCAAGGGTTGAACCGGCAAATCCGCCGCATGTGTACGGCACTGGGTTATGAAGTCCGTGAACTGCAGCGCGTTCGCATCATGAACATCCACTTGGACAGGTTACCCCTCGGTCAATGGCGCGACCTGACAAAAGAAGAATTAAACGAACTATTTGCAGAATTGAATTACACACCAAGAAAAAGATGAGTGAAGAGGATGCCCCCAGATTTGGGAGCATCTTTTTTAGCTAGCTGCATTCCTTTTATCGGTCAAACTGCGTAATATATCGGTCAATTTCAACATTTTATCGGTCTAGTTGAAGATATATCGGTCTAATCCAGCTTTTTTTCGGTCAAAGTCCAATTCGACTCCAAAATAAAAAGCAACCATTAGGCTGCTCATTATCGGTTATACCCACCATAGATTGGTTGGACTTTCGTTGATCAGGACGGTTTTCAAGTTCGTCACGGCTCGTTGGAAACCTTCTTCGATCGACATGAGCGGATCTTCGTGTTCGATGCTGACGACGTAGTCATAGCCATAAGTACGAAGGGCACTCATCATGTCGGACCATTCTTGAAGGCTATGGCCGCAACCAACTGAGCGGAAGTTCCAGGCACGTGTCTGGATGTTGCCGTACGGTTGCATGTCGGTGAGACCATACATATTGATATTATCTTGGTCCAGATAGGTGTCTTTAGCATGGAAATGATAAATAGCTCCAGCTTTTCCAAGAATTTTAATGGCGCCGACAGGTTCGATTCCCTGCCACCAGAGATGGCTTGGATCAAGGTTTGCACCAATTGCGTTCGATGTGGCTTCCCGTAGCTTCAACAAGGTGTATGGTGTGTGGACGAGAAAACCTCCATGCAGTTCGAGTCCAATTTTAATATGATGTTCATCAGCAAGCGCAGCGATTTTTTTCCAATAGGGAATCAGTTTTTCTTCCCATTGCCATTTCAAGACATCCGCATATTCGTTCGGCCATGGAGCAACCGGCCAATTCGGATATTTGGCACCTTCGTGATCACCTGCGGTACCGGAAAAGGTATTGACGACAGGTACATTCATCAAGGCAGCTAACTTAATGGACTTTACTAGATTTTCATCACTTTCTCTAGCCCAGCTTTCATCTGGGGAAATAGGGTTGCCGTGACAGCTGAACGCACTGATGGCTAGCCCCCTTGATTGGATGGCTTCCATGTAGTCCTGCCGCTTTTCTTCACTCTCCAATAGCTCATCCAGTGGACAATGGGCATTACCTGGGTACCCGCCTGTACCGATTTCCACTGTTTTCAATCCAGAGGCTGCCACATAATCAAGCATTTCCTCAAATGTTTTTTGTCCGAATAGTACTGTAAAAACGCCTAGTTTCACTCGCCTCACCTCACCTTTGCATTAATTGATGCTCATGACTTTTCCGCTTGCGGAACTTTGGTAAATAGCTTCAATGATTTTCGATACTTTCATGGCTTCCGCTGGTTTTACCAACGGTTCGGCAAAACCAAGGCAACTATCGATAAAGTTCGCCGCCTGTTGAAGATCCGGTGTGTCCTCACCTGGCATCCAAACCGCTTCACTATTCAAAAGCATCCCGTGCTTCGCCTGGTTCAATATGAGCGGGAACACATCTAGACCACCCTGTGTTCCGGATAAACTCAAGACTGTCGCTTCTTCGCGGATATTCGCGGCCCACGACGTTTCAAATAACAAAGAAGCTCCATTTGCAAATTTGATATAAGCCGTTGCATGGTCATCCACTTCAAAAACGGAAGCATCGAAATTGCCCCATAGATTGACTTGATCGACACCCTTACTGACATAATTATATGTCGAACCTACAATTTCGATTGGTTCTGGGTCATCCATCAGCCATAAAGCCAAGTCAAGCAAGTGACAGCCATAATCGATCACACTGCCTCCGCCTTGCAATTCCTTGCTCGTAAATACGCCCCAACCGGGGACTTTCCTTCGTCGAATGGCCTGAACTCGTGCCACGTATGGCTCTCCAATTTCACCTGCTCGAATCATTTTTTTGGCAGCCTGGGCTTCCTTCATGAACCTGTAATGATACGCAATGGAGAGCACTTTTCCAGATAAGTTTGCCGCATCGGTTATTGCCTTACATTCCTCAGTCGTGATGGCCATCGGCTTTTCACATAAAACATGTACACCAGCCTGCAATGCCGCGATGGAAATCTCGGCATGAAACTTGTTCGGTGTGGCTATCGTGACCGCATCCACTTCGGCAAACATATCTTCATAATTGGTAAAAACTTTTTCAATATGATGTTGCCTGGCGACATCTCTCGCCTTCAATTCATCAATATCCTGAATTGCATATAAAACCACTTTATCCTGTAATGTTTGGAAGGCTGGGATATGCCTTTTTTGGGCAATCCCCCCAGCACCGATAATACCCATTTTCAATTTGTACATGATGACTATTAAACCCCTTTATAAGCGGACGATTTGTCTGGATGCATT
Organism: Peribacillus sp. NPDC097198; assembly: GCF_044762055.1. NCBI lineage: Bacteria > Bacillati > Bacillota > Bacilli > Caryophanales > Bacillaceae > Peribacillus > Peribacillus sp. NPDC097198. The sequence continues at coordinate 88,694 of NZ_JBIWDO010000008.1, forward strand.
TGATTCCATTGCGCCGAGAATGACTTTTAGTGATTGTAATCCTTCAATTCCTGTGACAAGAGGCTCTTCATTGTTTACCACACTTTTTATAAAGTGGCTGATTACTCCAGTATCATGCTGTCCGCCAGAGTCATTTGTCTGGATGCCCCCTAATTCGAAGGTTTCGGTCTTCCCATTCTTATGATGGATAATCAGTGAATATTTAGGGTCGTCTTCTAGACGCAATACGGCTTTTTCCGCATAAATGACCGTTGCGTTGTCTTCTTTTGCGTACGACCAGCTTGCCGTCAGGGTACCAATAATACCGCTTCCCGTTCGCAGGATGCAGGCAGCGCTATCATCAACATCCGCCTGTTGCTTTGCACTCGTTTCCACAAAAGCTCCGACTTCCACAAATTCCTCGCCTAACACATATCGCAGTAAATCGGCTTTATGAACACCTAAGTCCCCCATCGCCCCGATGACCGCTTGATCTTTTTTAAAAAACCAGCTGTTCTCCCCATCGACACTCCAAGTTTCAGGTCCTGAATGTCCAAAAGCTGTCCGGAAGCTGTAAATCTTTCCTAATTCCCCACTCTCAATTAGCTTTTTGGCTTTTTGATGTGAAGGGACAAACCGCTGATTATGACCAATCATTAATATCTTGCCGCTTTTTACAGCTGCTTCATTCATTTTTTCCGCATCTTCTAAAGAGGTCGCCATGGGCTTTTCACAAAGAACATGCTTTCCAGCTTCAAGAGCAGCGATCGTGATGGGGGCATGCAGGTAATTCGGTGTACATACACTAACCACGTCAATATCCTTATTCTTTAAGAGTTCTATATAATCAGTATATGCTTTTGCGTCATACCTTTGTGCCGCTGCATTCGCCCTGTCTTGCGCAATATCACAAACGGCTACAATATCGGTTTCCTGATGCGCTTCATATTCCGGAAAATGCCTATTTTTCGCAATGCTCCCACAACCAATGACTCCCACTTGTACTTTGACCATTCTGCTCTCTCCTTCACTTCATCTCTTGGATGAGATATTCTCCAATGGTACCGCTTTTCCATAAACCACATTGTTGTGAGAACGTGGCTTGACCCACTTGACCGCATTCTTTATCACCCGCTGTATCTCTGGGTTATAGTAGGTCGGATACGTTTCATGGCCAGGCCGGAAATAGAATATCCTTCCTTTTCCACGTTGGTACGTGCATCCGCTTCGGAAAACTTCGCCGCCTTCAAACCAGCTCATTAAGAGCAATTGATCTGGTGCGGGTATATCGAAATGCTCCCCGTACATTTCTTCCTTCTCAAGCTCAATATATTCACCGATTCCTTCAACGATGGGGTGAGCGGGATCCACTACCCAGAGCCGTTCCCTTTCATCCGCTACGCGCCATTTCAGATCGCAGGTCGTTCCCATTAATTGTTTGAAGATTTTCGAAAAGTGTCCTGAATGGAGGACGATAAGGCCCATCCCTTCGAGCACCCGCTTATGAACACGTTGGACGATTTCATCCTGCACTTCATCATGTGCAATATGCCCCCACCAGAGGAGTACATCCGTTTCCTTCAGTACCTCTTCCGTCAGACCATGCTCTTTTTCGTCAAGCGTAGCCGTGTTAACCTCAATCTGATCTTCTTGTAAGAACTCGGCAATCGCGCCATGGATCCCATTTGGATAAATCTCTGCTACCTCTGGCTTCGTTTGTTCATGGCGATACTCGTTCCATACCAAAACCTTCATCAGAATCTCCTCCATATGTTTTTTCGGCGACTTCCCCTGCATGTTTAACTAATACCTCTTATTTTGTTACGCAAACGTTTGCGTTAGAAACAATAAAAAAATAATTTTGAATAATAAGATTAAATACATTGGTAATCTATATTGTAAATTTATGTTAGGAAAAATCAAGCTTTAATTGCTAAAACAATTCTACAATTTCTCTGTAATTTCTTTTTCAATAGCGGAATGTGACTCACGCTGTACGATTTTGGTAGGAACCCGGATACTCTTTTCCATCATTTTAGGATCGGCTATTAAATCAAATACGCACTTTGCTGCTTCATAGCCCAGTTGGTACGTATGAATATCGACCGTGGTTAGTGGTGTACTTAAGAATTCGATAAACTCCGAGTGATTAAAGCAGACGACACTTATTTGTTCCGGAACTTTCAACTTCTTTTCCGCTAACACGCCCAATAACAGCACACCCAATAATAGGTCCATGACTATAAATGCCGTTGGTGATTCAGGTAAATTCAGCAGTTCCTCGATGGCTTTTATGCCATCGGCGCGATTCAATGGAATCAGTTTAATACTTTCCTTTGGAACGCTTAACCTTGCCTGTTCCATTGCTTGTCGGAATCCGCTTAAACGCGCCTGGATCACTTCGAATTCAGGACTGCCCCCTAAAAAGGCAATTCGTCGATGACCAAGGTTGATGACGAACTCCGATAATTCCTTAGCCGCTTGAACATTGTCGTTATCAATGAAAGTGATGCCACTCATATCCGTCCTTGGCTTCCCTACCAAGACAAATGGGAAGCTTTGTTTCACTAGATAGGGCACCACTTTATCATCCTGCTTCGAATACAAAACAATCATGCCATCCACGCGTCTACCTTGAACCATTTTAACGACGTCTTCAAAAATGGCATCCTCGGTTTCCCCAGTCGTTAGCGAAAGGCTATACCCCTCTTTATTACAAAAGTCGCCAATGCCTCGGATCACTTCTGGAAAGAATGGATTGTACAGGGATTCCCTAGCCGAATTTTTCATTACGATTCCAATGGTCTTCGTGGATTTTGTAACCAAATTCCGGGCATTTTCATTCATATGATAGCCCATTTCCTTCAATACCTTCCGTACTTTACGCTTTGTCTTTTCACTAATGGTCGGACTGTTATGAATAACACGCGATACCGTGGATGGAGCGACATTCGCTTTCTTGGCAACGTCTTTGATCGTTACAGACATTTTCATCTACTCCCGTTCATCGCACAGGGCTTATTATTCCCTATATCTAAATAGTTATTTAACCGCACCGTCAGCAATTCCTTTAATAATTTGTCTTTGGGCAAAAAAGTACGCAATGATAACTGGAATGATTGACAAGGTAAGTCCTGCCAAGGCAAGATGCCATTGTTTCGTATATTGACCGAAAAAGAAGAATAATTTAAGTGGAATGGTCTCAGATCCCGCACCCCCGATAACAAGCGATGGCAAAAGGTAATCATTCCAAATCCAGATGACATTCAAGATCCCGACCGTGATTGACATCGGTTTCAATAATGGAAAAATGATATACCAGAATACTTGAAAACGGTTGGCTCCATCGATTTTAGCCGCTTCATCCAGCGTGATGGGGATCCCTTTTAAAGTACCATGATATAGGAATATGGAGAGACTGCATCCAAACCCTAAGTACATGATGATCAATCCGGTGCGATTCAACATACCCATCTGACCAAATTGGGCTACAAGCGGGATCATCACCGATTGGAATGGAATAAGCATGGCTGCCACAAACACGAAGAACAGCAAAGAACTAAATTTACTTTTATTTCGTGATAGCGCGTATGCGGCCATTGCTGAAAAGATAATAATTATCACGACACTGACAACCGATATAAAGATGGAATTGAATAAAGTCCGAAGAAAATCCAATTGTTCGAAGGCCTGAGTGAAATTTTCTAGTGTCCAGGTATCCGGCAAGCCCAATGTGTCAGAGAAAATCTCGCGTTTCATTTTAAAAGCATTTACGATCATTAAATAAAAAGGGGTGAGCCATAACAAGGCCAATACAAACCCGATCAATCCGACCAGCCAAAGCTTCCAATTCTTTCTCATCATAGCTCAACCTCCCTTTTCTTATTGATATATACCTGTGTCAAGGAAACGGCTGCCACAATCACGAAAAAGATCACGGCCTTGGCCTGTGCATAAGCCATATCATTTTCGGTAAACGCGGATTTAACAATGTTCATTGCGACCATTTCTGTTGAATTGTATGGCGCACCGTTCGTCAAAGAAAGGTTTTGATCATATATTTTGAAAGAGTGTGAAAGCGTCAGGAACAAACTAACCGTGAAGGCTGGTGCCACAAGCGGAAAAGTTATATGGCGAAAACGTTGGAAGCTATTGGCCCCATCGATTTTAGCCGCTTCAATCAGGTCTTCAGGAACTGCCTGTAAATAAGCGATATAAATGATCATGATATATCCCGCCATCTGCCAGGACGTTAAAATGATCAATCCCCAAAATCCAGTCTCGGTTGTGGAAAGCCAACCATTAAATGCCTCTATGCCGGTTACATCGCCAATGGCACCAAAGACTTTGATGAAGATGAACTGCCAAATGAAACCAAGAATCAATCCACCGATTAAGTTCGGCATAAAGAAAATGGTCCGAAGAAGGTTGCTCGATTTCAGTTTTGAAGTCACGATAAGTGCCAAGCTCAAACCAAGAACGTTTATGACCACAATCGCTGTTACAGAAAATTTGATGGTGAACCAAAATGTATCCAGGAAGCCCTTGTCCGAGAATAGGTTTATATAATTTTTGAGACCCGTGAAATCGGGCGTACCCAAACCGTTCCAATTCGTAAATGAATAATAAAACCCGTAAATGAGCGGCACGATCACGACCAAAATGAGCGCGGCTAGAACAGGTGTCAAGAACAGCCAATATGCAGCATCTCGATTTCGCATTTGAAACCGACCTCCTAATATAGTGTGTAAGTAGCGGATATATTTATAGAACAAACAACCAATCGACACAAGTTAGGCTCGATTGGTTGTTTCCCTATTTAACGGAATGCCTATTTACTGTGGATTTTCTCCCAGTTTTCAATGTTTTGTTTGACGAGTTCATCCCATGTCATTTTACCGGTTACATATTTTTGGACACTTGCACCCAGATCATCGTTCCACCCGACTGGATATCCATTGAACACCCATCCAATGGTATTTCCCTCTTGTGAATACTTATAAATTTCTTTTGATAACGGATCGGCAATTTTTTCAACGTCATACCCTTCATAGGCTGGAATGAATTTAAAATCTTCTAATACAGCTTTTTTACCTGCATCGGATGTATACATCCAGTCTAGGAATTTCCTCGCTTCTTCCTGAACTTTCTCATCCGATTTCTTATTTACTGCCCAATAGTTCGGTACCCCGACCGGCATGGCTGCCGTGTCCCCATTCGGAATAGGGATGATGCCTATGCCATTTTCAGCTAATTCGGGATCCATGTCATACACTGTGTTATACACCCAGTTCCCTTGCTGGATGATTGCAACCTTTTCAAGGGAGAATAACTCTTCTACTTGTTGGGAGTAATCAAGGCTTGCCGTTGGCTGAACAGAATATTTATTTTGAATATCGACCAGTTGTTTGAACTTGTCTCCATCCGAGAACTTGACGGTTTCCGCCTTGCTTGCCGTCAACACGTTTCCATCAAACTCCGGTGCTAAAAAGACATTGGATAAATGATTTCCCGTTACCCATTTCTCTTTGACCGGATACGCGAATACTGCATCAAGCTTCAATTTGCCTTTCTGTGAATCCAGCTTCTTCACTGCATCCTCTAGAGCTGTATAGCTTGTAAGTTCTTCCGCCTTGATTCCGGCTTCTTTAAAGACCCTTTTGTTATAAATCAGGCCATACCCTTCCTGATTGAATGGAAGCCCAAGAATCTGCCCGTCCTCTTCAACGCCATCCAACGTCCCATCTAGTGCTGCCTCTGCAGCTTTCGTATCCTTCAAATCTGATAATCTATCTTTATATTGTTCCACATCGATCGGTCCGCCAATGTTAAACACTGCTGGTTCCTCACCGGAAGCAAATTTTGCGGTAATGGCTGATTTATAATCATTCCCGCCGCCAACTGTCGATACTTTGATTTTCACATTTGGGTTCTCTTTTTCATACTGCTTGGCCAGAGTCTCAAATTGCGGCTTAAACTCTACTTTAAATTGGAAAATATCCAGCGTCACTTTATCTTTATTATCGGAATCACTGTCCCCGCCAGTAGAAGAAGAGCAACCTGCTAAGACCACACTAAATATCAATAAAATAGAAAAGATTCCCCCATACCATTTTTTACGCTTCATGCCTATCAACTCTCCCTTTTTCCGTAAATTCCTATACCTTTTAAGAAAACGTTTGCATAAAGTATGAAAAGTAGATGTCTTATAAACTGTCATTTCACTATTCTATTCAAAGATAAACCACCACCTTACAAACCTAATTGTAATCGGTTACATTTCTTTTTCTTTATATTACCACTTAATGACATTACTTACAATTAAATGTATAAGTCTACGAATATATTACGTTTCTTCTTCTAAATTATATGATTGAATACCCAAGAATTATTCCTTCTCCTGATTATATAATTTGAACGGATATCCATTCTGGGTATTTCTTCATCTTTTTCAACCATTCAGAATGCAAGCTGTATTTCATTAGAGAAATGGGAAACCAAAAGGCTTCCCTTCCATTCACTTCAAAACCATTTTCACGTTGGATGACCCATACTCTTCCTTCAATTCGTAATACTTATCACTTGCTTGTCCAAATTCCTCGAACACACCACTAATAAGTAATTCATCCGTTTCCTTATCCACAACGCTGTACTTAATATTGCACTTCCCAAACTTTCTGTCATCCACTTTTAAAAGAATCATGCTAAACACCTCCATATATAATGGCTGTATTCCTCATGATGGTTGGATTCTTACTTACATAATATAACAATTTATTCGAAATTCACAGATTTTTTTGTCATTTTCAGGGAAATAAAAAAAGCCCTGCTAGGCCCCTTGAAATGAAGTACATTTATTTCCATATAAAAAAGGAGCCCAATCCGGCTCCCAAAATGATTTTATGACTTCGAAATATCCACGAACCCCTCACCAAATACATCTCTTACATCATGTATCGCGATAAAAGCTTGGCTATCGGTAGACTGAACAATTCTCTTTAACTTGACGACCTCTTGTTTACTAATGACAATATATAGAATTTCCTTCGCATCTTTCGTATAGTAGCCATGTCCATCAAAAACTGTGACCCCTCTATCCATTTTAACCGTAACTTGTTTCGCAATGAGATCTGCTTCTTTCGAGATGATGGTGATTGCCTTTTTCGGGTTTACACCCTCAATGATGAACTCCATTACTTTCGTTCCAATATATAGCATAAGGATGGTTAGCATGAGACCTTCCGCACCGATAATGAAATAGGATGAGACGGCCACGATTATATCAAAGAACAATAACCCATAACTTATGCTCCAGCCTAAATATTTATTTGTGATCCGAGCAAGAATGGTAGAACCTGCCGTCGTACCGCCCACCCGGATGATCAAACCAATTCCTACACCAGCAAACACACCGCCAAATATGGCATTGATTACGATTTCATCCGACGAAACGTTCCAATTCTCCGTCAAATGTAGAAAAAGAGAATGGAAGGTGACGGCAATAATCGTATAAATGGTTGTAATCCTCGATAAAAATTTATATCCGACAATCAGAAGGAATGCATTCATAATGAAACTTACCAGGCCCGGTGACCACTGGAATAAATAGAATAAAATGATGGTAATCCCCGTTACTCCACCTTCACCGAGATCATTGGGAATAACGAAAAGATTGATTGCCAACGCAAAAATGAACGCACCTATTATTATAATGAGAACATCTAAAGAAGTCTTTTTCATATGTAACTTACCCGCCTTTATATAAACAATTTCCTTGCTATATAGTAACACGTAATTTCTTGATTCCTTCATTGATTTTCTTAATCTGTTAAAATAATTCATCTCTTAAATCAGGAATGGTAAAAGGCCACTGTACTCCCGATAAACCGGAATACAGTAGCCTGCATACTACCTTTTATAGAAGAATCTTGCCATCCGTAATGTTGACGACACGGTCACACAAATCTAACATTCTCTCATCATGCGTCACCATGATGGCTGCCTTGTTTCTTAACTTCACCTCGGTCGCAAGCATTTCCACTACCTCTCGCCCCCGCTTTGAATCAAGGCTTGCAGTGGGTTCATCTGCTAAAATGATGTCTGGATTATTCATCAACGACCGCGCAATGGCTACCCGTTGACGCTCACCGCCTGAAAGCTCTTCTGGCAAATGATTGCACCGATGACTAAGCCCGAGATGACTAAGTAATTCATCAGCTTTTTTCACAGCTTTCTTGTCACGTTGCCCAATCAGTTCTGAAATAAGCAGAAGCTGGTCACGTACGGTAAGATACGGAACAAGATTGGATGATTGAAAAACAAAGCCAATTTTCTCTAGACGGACACGTGTTAATTTCTTCGGAGAAAATGATGTTATATCCTCATTATTTAAAAGCAAACTACCTTTACTTGGGGAAAGTAAAGCACCTGCTATAGAGAGGAAAGTACTTTTCCCCGAACCTGATGGACCAACAACGGCCACAAATTCCCCAGCTTTCACTTGAAAGGTAACATCGTCAAGAGCCCTCACGATATTCTCACCTTCACCGTAAATTTTGCTGACGTGATCGAATGATAGTTTATGATTCATCATGCTACCCTCCCAATGGCTTCAATGGCATCAATTTTTGAGACTCGATATAGTGATAACAAGGAACCCAATACCGAAACAATCAATAAAAGAATCGAATATTGAATGACCAAAGAAGTACTTAATTCAAAAGGCATTCCTTCTGGCATGATGAAAGTGACCCCGTATGTTAGTGCAACACTACTTGCTATACATACCACCGCAAGCATGAACACTTGGCCCACGATACTTTTTGCAAGGTAGCCAGTACTTGCTCCGAGTGCTTTCATGACTCCAAATTGATTCGTCTTCTGTAAAGTGATGACATAGAAGAACACAGCAAGAACAAATGCAGCAATCACAAACAGAAAGGCTATCATCATCGCCAATGTACCTTGTTCTTCTTTAAATCCCGGGATACTTTGAAGCATCTCATCCTTCGTAATGAGATCCACATCAGACACAGACTTCAACGGACCTACTTGATCCATTTGAACCGCAATTGTGCTAATTGCGTCCGTGTTTTTCAACCGAGGATTAATCCCCTGCCATCCCTTAACGTTCATGTATACAACAGGTGTATGGCTGTAGGATTGATTTTCGGTGAATCCTACGATAGTGAATTTGTTACCGGATAATTCATCTACTACCGTATCCCCTACCTTATAGCCGTCCTCTTTTAAAGAATCATTGGCTACTATATCGCCTTTCTTCTTATTATCATAGCTTTTCCCTTCCACGATTTTGGGTGCAAGGAACCCATTGGCATCCGTTGCAAAAATCGTGACATCCGTCTTTTTCGATGTACCTTCTTTATTGAAGGTCAACATCATTTGACCCAGGGCCTCCGCTCCTTCAACACCCGTTGAAGAACGAACCTCACTTAATGTATCCAGCGGAATAGTAGATCGGTTTAGTTTATGCTCCACGTTAGACTCCATCATGAAATAGTCAGCATCCATGCCTTGTATCGATGAAGCATTTTCAGCTGAAAGTCCATTAGCCAATCCAGAAATGATAAAGACCAGCCATGCGACCAAAACCATGATCAACCCGATCAGTAAGTAACGCACCTTTGAATGTTTCAGCTCACGTATTGCTAAAAACATTTTTTCATCTCCCAATTCTTTTGTTACCGTTTGAACATCCAATCCCTTATGTTCATGTGGTATACATCGATTGTAATGAATCATTATGAATGGAAGATGAACAATTGATTACATAAGCGGCAAACGAACATAAAAAGTAGACCCTTCCCCAAGTTCACTCTGAACCGCAATCGTTCCACCGTGAAGTTCCACCGTCTTTTTCGTAATGGAAAGACCTATGCCGCTCCCGTTCTCACTGCGATTACGCATTTTATCAACTTTATAAAACCGTTCAAAAATATGAGGAAGCTCTTCATCGGCCATCCCCATACCGGTGTCTTTAATGATCACTTCGACCATCCGGCCAATTTTTTTGATGCGAATCATGATTGAACCCCCACTTTCAGAGTACTTAATGCTATTCGTTATCAGGTTTGTCCATACTTGAATTAACAGCTTCTCGTCTGCAGAAATCATGGTGGATGGTAGATCCATTTCAATCACCATGTCTTTTTCCCGCCAACTCCATTCCAGCATGAACAGCACTTGCCTTATTTGCTGAGCTAAATCAAAGCTTGTACGCTGTAGGGGATCGTCTCCTTTATCCAATGAAGCGAGAATCAGAAGCTGCTTACTCATTGCCGACATACGCCGACTCTCCTTTTCAATAATGGACAAGTACTCCTTTCGTTTTTCCTTCGTTAACTCTTCCGATTGCAGGGTTTGGGAGAAGCCCTGGATCGAGGCGAGCGGAGATTGAATTTCATGTGAAACATTGGAAACGAATTCCTGTCTCATGTCTTCCAATCGTTGGATGCTCTGAGTCATTTTCGAAAAATGTTTCGCCAAATCCCCAATTTCATCACCACGGGTAACGTTCAATTCACCACTATAATCCCCATCAGCAATCCTTTTTGTCGCTTCCGTTAATTTGGTAATGGGCTTAACTAGAAAACGTGTGTTAAAAATAATGAAAAAGAAACTAAGTAAGATCATAAGAACGAGCAAAACGGCCAGGAAAAAGCGAATTTCCCCAAACTGCTTTTCAATATCAGGCCTAACGAACAAGGCGTATTTTTCGCCATCCACGTTCAGCGGAACCCCAATACTATTTTCTAATGCATCTTCAAAAAAACCGGTAATGAACAGCCCGTTATTATAGGTTTCAATCCCTTCATAGACTTTCCCGTTCAAGACATCAGAAACCGTATCCCCATCCAAATCCGTTTGATGAAACGATTTGCCATAAGAAGTAGCCTTACCCTGTTCATTGATTAAGTACAGCTGGTAATGCAATCCTGATACATGGTTTAAATAAGCATCAATATCCTGATCAGGATTTTCCTCATACAAAGAAACGATCTCCCTTGCGACCTTGCTGATTTTCTCTCCATTGTAGGGTTTAAGAACTTGATGGTAATACACATTAGAAAGTAAAAAAGCAATGACGCTAGCAAGCACCATGATTAAGATTGTTTGGACAACGATTCGAAAATAGAGTGTTTTCACTATTTTTTGACCCCCAGCTTGTATCCCAATCCCCTGACAGTCGTGATGACAAAATCATCCGTACGTCCTGTGAATCGTTCACGTAACCGTTTGATATGAACATCCACCGTCCGGTCATCCCCTTCAAAATCTGCTCCCCACACAAGTTCGATAAGTTGCTCCCGCGTAAAAACCTGATCGGGAAAACTCCCTAATTGAGCAAGCAGTTCAAACTCCTTAAGCGGAAGAAGCAATGTATTTCCCTGAATTCGGACTTCATAACTTCTTCGGTCGATGATGGTTTGATTTAATGTTATTAACTCAGCATTCACCATACGGTACCGTCGCAAAAGCGCTTTTATTCTAAATAAAAGCTCTTGTGGCTCGAAGGGTTTAACGAGATAATCATCCGTCCCGGCATAGTATCCCTTTTCTTTATCAATGAGCTGATCCTTAGCCGTAAGTAAAATAACCGGTAAATCATATTGATCGCGTATCTCCTTACAAAGATCCAGTCCGTTTTTATAAGGCATCATGATATCCACAACAGCCAGATGAATCCGTTCTTTCTCTAATAATAAGGAAGCCACATTCCCATCCTTCGCTTCGAACACCATGTATCCTTCTTTTTCTAAGTGAAATTTCAGTAACTCTCGAATATGCCGATCATCATCTGCAATTAATATATGTATCAAAGAAACCACATCTCCGCTTCATAATATGAATATCCCTACAATAGCAATATTCAAGCTCTTAAAACAACCCAAGCCTATTTAAAATAAAACAGGTAGAGGGTTTTTATCCCTTCATCAAAACCTATAAAGAAGTGATATATCCTTCCGAAGCTAAAAACTTGAAGTGTATGTTAAACACATATAAACCTAGACCACTTATTCGTCTAGGTTTTATGTTTTGCCTATTAAAATTATTCCTTCCAAATATGTTTTACTTACCTTCGTATTTATTCAATGTCCACAAGTAAGATAAACTAAAAAGTCTGCGGATAACCAAACATCCCTCATCATATTTAGTTAGAAAATTATCCTCTAAATCAGTTGTCCCTTAGGTATAGCTTTGGAGAATAAAATGGTGATAACTGATGATATTATGGTTATTTACTTAACAAAATTAAGAGTAAATTGGGCATACGTTTAAAAGGTGTTGTACGTACTATATAATTTGTAAAAACATCAAATTTGGGATTGCAAGGGTTATCTCTATTCTGTAAGTAATAAATAGTTCATTCGTCACTAGGTATCTCTTCAAAGAAGAAACCTTGAAAGTCACTTTGCCAATCAAGGTTTCACATAAATTACATTATCTCAGGTATATCAATCTCTTTGCCTGGAGACTTACTAATTAGAACCTTTAAGAGTTCTCTTATTCATAATTAGTAGTAGCAATAAAATCAAAAGCACCAGTTGAACTAATTTCATTGTTATATTCAAAATTATATATTAAAATTACTGCATTATATGATTTCTTTAGGTTTATACTTTTCTGGATTTTTGGGATGACAATTTCTTCATACGAACACCCATCTAATAATGCTGATATATCACTACTACTATTCTTATAGACTGCTTTTTCTATTGTATCCTCATCAGTTTCATCCATATCAATATTAAAATCGATAAAGAATTGGGAAGGGACAGACTCGCCATCCTCATCATACGTTAAATCAACATACTCTCCTATTGGGTCCTCATCGTTAATATTCCCTAACCAAATTGAAACCCATCCTTGTTTTTCCATTATAGTACCCTCCTACTTTAATCTTAGACCTTGTGGTAAAGACGAAACTCCACCCTCTAATCTATAATTAGCCCAATTATTAAGCCGTCTAACAAATGTATTATAGTCGCTAGAAGTATCTATTATTGCTAACAATTCATTATGTGCTTTAGTTGAGCCTAATCCTCCGTGAACACCCTTTGGATTGACAAATTTGACCCGGATATAGCTGTTCTTAAGTCTTTAATCTCTTCAGCACCAATATTCCAACACTTAAATTGCGGAGCTCTTGAAACTAAGTGCCATTCATGTAAACCTCCAGGTTCTCTAAGCTGACGTTCAATTTTCTTTCTAATCTTTTTATCTTTCCAAAGTTCGTCTAGTTCATTACTTGTAAGGGAATTGAAGAATTTATTAAAATTCCCACTCTTTGCAGTTGGTATATCATCAACAGTTAATTTGTTTATATCTTTAGCATTATCTATACCCTTACCAGCATCCTTAATCTTAACACCTTTTAGCACATCATGACCCTTATCTAAGACTTTTATGGGTTTAATGAAAGTGAACGCTGCAGCTGTTATTCTTTCATTTGTAGTGGAACCGGGACCAATCATAGTAGCTATATCGCCTAGAAGGAAATCAGTTGCCGCTATGGCATATGGGGCTAGGCCATCCGGAGTTCCTGAACCGTTACCACCAAGTACCTTCCTTTTCCCTTCAAATGTTAAAGCATAGTCCCCAGTATTTGAATCCATTATTGAATCATCGCTTCGATTGCTTTTAATATTCTGTTTGGCCAGCCCTGCATAGATTGCTTCCATTTCCTTCTCGAGCTTCCGCGCTTCGGCCTCTTGTTTCTTGAACTCCCGGTAGCCTTTCATGTTGGCAGCCACTTCGCCCTTCACTTGATAGGCTGCACTCGCTTGAAAGGCGCTTTGGTTGAAGTTCATCGGGGATATGGTACCGTCCTGACTGGTGGCTTCAATGAGGGCCTGCACAAGTCCAATGGCCACTTTTTCCTGACCCTCGCTCACTTAATATTCATCGACCAGCTTACTGTCTACATCCTTCACTTTCTTGATGGTCGTATTCTTTTCTTTTTCGGCTTTTTCCATTTTCTCATGGAAATCTTCTTGTTTGAACACCGTAAGTGGAAGGATATCATCAATGTTTTGAAAAATCTTCTGGAGATCGGTGGACTGCTGGTTCACCATCGATTTGGCATTGGAAAGACCGTGGGTCACTTCCCCCTCTAAAAAGGGGACCTCGACCACGGTTTCACCGGATAGGTCCGCTTCTTCCAATATGGCCGGAATGCCTTTTAGGAAACTGATTTGTGTGGAGAATAATTCGATCCAGGCATTCGCCACGGTGACCTGTGCCCGGTAAAAGTTCTTGATGGCCGTCGCCCCGGCTCCGGCCAATTCTTCATCAAGGTCGACGATTCCCTGGAGTTCCTTTTTAAGCGTTTCGACCTGCCCCTTGAGGTCCTCATATTGCTTGGCCCGTGACTTGACGGCCGACTTCAAAGGCTTAGCTTCGAATATCGTCATAATGGCTGATACCCCTGTGCAATATGGGTGATGGCTTCATCCTGCTCTTTCAGTAAATCCACGTTGGCCCGGGTGTCTTCCAGATTCTTTTTGACGATCGTCAGATATTGATTGAAGGTCTTTTCCAGATTGGTTTCCCGTTCCTCCCATTTCGTTGTGAAGCTCAGATCGTTATTGCCGAGCTGATCGGCCGGCAGTGCCCCCATTGTCGTCCCATCCACGGCCGTTTTCACCTGGCCGAATTGCTTGGTCACGGCGGAATGATTCAGTTTAATCGTCGTCATTTACAACACCAACTTCTTTAAATCGGATATTTCTACATGTATCCTTCTGTTCTAATCGGGTATTCCTCCCATTCATACTATCCATTTCACTAAAGAAAAACGTAGAGTGAGCGTCACTCCGTCCTTGTACGTATCCCAAAAGAATCACCTCATAAATAATTCCTCGAATAAACAAATGTCATATTTTACATATTTTCCATTATAAGGATTAAAGTCCGAGAGATAAATAGGGATAAATACGCTACTTTAGTAGCTTCATAGGAATTTCCTCACAACAATCTCGATATAGCATTAAGTCTTTTTACCTCCTTTTTTTAAAATAAATCAAAAAAAGGATGCAATCTGCATCCTCTTGGCTTTCATTGTTTATCTAATATCCTGTTTGAAGTGTAAATGAGGCATTCTTTGTTTCTTACCTTTTTTATGTTTCGGTTTCGGTTTTTTCTCTTGCACTTTTGCTTGGTCATAGACCGCTGTCCCCGCAATTCGTGCTACATCTTGAAGCTTTTCTTTTGAGATTTTATCAATCGTATCATCTGGGGAATGATACCAAGGCTCTGATGGATTGTGTATGAACAAGGCAGCAGGGATACCTGCTTCAGAGAAGGATACATGGTCACTTCGACCTCCCTCTCCATAAGGGGTAGCTACACCGTTCAGTCTCTTGCTAGAAGCCTGTGCAAGATCCGTTACTAGATTCGGTTCTCCATCGTTCGTCAAGAGAATCAAGTCCCCAGCATCCTTACTACCGACCATATCCAGATTGAAGTTTGCAATACTTCTGTTGATTTCATCTTCTGATAGATTGTCCACATAATCCTGCGAACCTAGCAATCCATTTTCCTCTGCTCCAAAGGTGATGAAGCGAATTTCCGTGTCTGTAGGCAGATCCTTCAGAACACGGGCAAGCTCAAGCGTGACAGAAGTCCCTGATGCATCATCATTTGCACCTGGTGCCCCAGCTACTGAATCATGATGTCCGGTTACATATATGATGTCACTCTTCTTCGCCTTTATATTCTTGGTTGCTTTTTTCGTTGCCACTACATTATAGGACGTTTTTTCTCCCGAAGAAGCACCCTCGATTTTCAAGGAGGCCTTCACCTTTTCTCCATTTTCCAATTTTGCTACGACTGCTTCACCTGCCGTTTTCGTAATTGTGACAGACGGTGCATATTGGTCATTGACTCCTCCGAGTGTCCCGTTTAAATCTCCCTCTGCATTATTGTAAATGATGACTCCCACAGCCCCTTTTTGAGCTGCATTCACTACTTTCTCAGCAAAAGAAAGGCTTCCTCGTTGTATGAGAGCAATCTTTCCGGCAACATTGGCTTGTTCAAGCTCCTCCAACGTTCCTAATCCAGCGTATACCACATCACCTGAAACGTCCCCATTTACGGAATAGGTTAAATGTTTTGGTTGAACTTCCCCATCATATCCGTCGAAAGCCAGTTCCACCTTGTCAGGATCTGTGTAGGATAAGAATTGAAACTCTTCAATATCCGCTTTGTAGCCATATGACTTAAACTGCTTTTTGATGAACTGGACCGCTTTATACTCCGATTCTGTCCCAGCCACGCGAGGTGTTTGAGAGAGGTATTCAATATTCTTGTAGATTTTGTCGACATTGATTCTCTTAACAATTTGCTTATCTGTGGAGGGGGCTTTTTCACTCGGAGATGAATGAGCAGGTGCCGCCAATGCAGTGGTACTACTAATGCCTCCCAACGCTAACGTAGTAGCTAATGTAAGAGATAGAAATGGTTTTTTCATAGATTTCCTCCTAATTTCAATAGATTCTTATAATCCATTGTAAATTATTCAGAATATTTAAAATAGGTATATTCATCCTAATTATCCCATTTCCCCGCTAGTCTATAATACCTTTTATAAGCGTTTACGCTGGGATACGATTTATTTTTTTGTCATCCTATATAAAAATTCTTTCGAACGTACAGGAATTTAGCTTTTTTTCTGGAAAGTAGTACAAAGAGAATACGACTTTAATCAGGGAAGAAGGGGCGAGAATGTCCATTACTAAATTCGTGATGCCTGAAGTGATTTTTGGAAAAGGTTCGATAGAGCAAGCGGGAGAGGCATGCCTACGTTTAGGGGCCAAAAAGGTGCTGATTGTAAGTGACCCTGGTGTAGCCAATGCCGGCTGGCTGGATATCGTCGTAAAATCCTGTCAAGATGCAGGACTTGCCTACGCTTCCTTTATCGATGCAACGACAAATCCTAAAGACCGTGAAATAGAAGCCGGCTGTTTGACGTTTCATAATCATGAGTGTGATGCCATCATAGGGGTTGGCGGAGGAAGTGCGCTGGATGTCGCCAAAGGGGTCGCTTTATTGGCATCAAACGGCGGAGTCACCAGTGATTATGAAGGGGTCGATAAAGTCCATTCGCCTCTTCCACCCATGGTGATGATCATGACCACGGCTGGATCCGGCTCGGAAGTCTCCCAATTTTCGGTGATTGTCGATTCGTTCCGCGAGAAGAAAATGACGATCATCTCAAAGTCGCTCGTACCCGATATTGCCATCATCGATCCGGCTACGTTGACAACTTTGGATCCAGACTTGACTGCGGCAACGGGTATGGACGTTTTGACTCACGCCATTGAAGCCTATGTTTCTATCGCAGCAACACCACTTACTGATGTTCAAGCACAGAACGCCCTCTCCATCGTCTCCCGTTACCTACGCCCTTCTGTTGAATCTAAAAATAATGAAGAAGCAAAAGAGGCGATGGCCATGGCTAGCCTGCAAGCCGGACTTGCCTTTTCCAACGCCATTTTAGGAGCCGCCCATGCGATTTCCCATGCCATCGGCGGAAAGTACCTGCTTCCACATGGGGAAATCAATGCAATCCTTCTCCCCCATGTCATGGATTTCAACCGAATTGCTTCCCCTAGGCGATTCAGCGATATTGCGGAAATCATGGGAATCGACACACGGACCTTAACAGAGCAACAATCAGGCGCCGCCGCTGTTGCCTTCGTTCGGGAGTTATCCCAAGATATAGGCGTGCCTCTAAGTTTAGGGGATGTCGGCATTACTACGGATATGATTGAACTAATAGGCATGACCGCTATTGATGATGCCTGCATGATTACAAATCCTCGTGATATGTCCATAGAACAGATTAAACAATTGCTCCTTACAGCCCTATAGGAGGTGCAACCATGAACAAAAATGAAATGATAGATTTAATGACCGGTGTACGGTCTTCGAAAAAAACATACTACACTGAACTAAAGAAGACCGTCGATGAGTTAAAAAAGAAGAATCTACAACTTGAAATCATGAATGATATTACCAAGAACATGAACGGAGACTTGGATATTCATCTTATTCTTCGAAATGTAGTCGATAAACTAAAACGACTGATCTCATTTGATGACTGTCATTTCATTATTTTATATGAAGAAGATCCGACTATACTCCATATATGCCCTAATGGACCATGCGAGCTTAACATTGAATCCAAAGACCAATTACATTCGATAAAGGAACCGATCCAGATAAACGTCGAGATCCTCCCTGCTTTTCCAGAAAAAGAACAACTTCTGTCCCTTCAGATAGAAACGCTCCTCTTGATTCCTGTGTACGGAAAAAATGAAGAAATCGGGATTTTAACCTTCGGCAGGAAGAATAACACAGCATGGCTCAAAGAGGAGTTAGATTTTCTAAAGCAACTATCCAATCAGCTAGCGCTAACTTTCGAAAATGCTCTGCTCTATATGGAAGTACTTCATTCTAAGCAGGAATGGGAGGATACCTTTAAGGCGGTAGAAGATATGATTGTCGTCTTTGACCGGGAGGGTGGGGTCTACAAATCCAATGATGCAGCCAAGGATTTTTTTGAATTAGAACCTTTGAAAAAGGCCTCTCAAGCTCTCATTCAAGAAACCTTCTCACTTGATAAGCCAGGTTTTCAGGAACTCCTTCTTCAGCAAGGAGCCATAATGGAAATGCACGCCTACCCCATTCAAAACAAGGAACAGCAAGTATACGGTGTTATCGCTTATTATAAAAATGTTACCGAAAGAAGAAAAATGGAAGCTCAATTACTTCATGCCGACAAGCTAGGGGCCATCGGTGAAATGGCAGCGGGAATAGCCCATGAATTGAATAGTCCATTAACCGCCATCATTGGTAACTCTCAGCTTTTATTGAGAAGCACACTTCCGGAACACCATGATTACAACCTGCTAACCGATATCCAAAATTGCGGCGACCGATGCAGGCAAATCGTAAAAAGTCTGCTTACCTTTTCACGGCAGGATGAATACAAGTTCCACTATTATTCTATGAACGAAGCCATCCACCAAGTTTTGAACTTGCTGAAGTTCCAACTCGAGAAGAAACAAATATTCATTCACCTTTCCCTACAGGAAGACCTGCCGTACATCAAGGGCAGCCAACAGCAGATTGAACAGATTATCATCAACTTGTTATTGAATGCCAAGGATGCCTTGAGTGATCTTGATGAATCAGCCCCAAAAACAATCACCATCCAGACCTTTTTAGAAGAGGAATATATGATCGTCCAGGTGGCTGATAATGGGACAGGAATTGAAGCCGAGCGCCTCCCTCTTATTTTCCACCCTTTTCATACGACAAAAGACCGCGACAAGGGGACTGGACTGGGGTTGTCTGTTAGTCTTGGCATCGCGAAAGATCATGGCGGCAAAATTGACGTATGGAGTACGCCAGGCCAAGGAAGTATATTTTCACTGAAGATCCCCCTACCGACAGAAGATGAGAGGAGTGAATAACATGATTCATTTACTTGTAGTGGACGATGAAAAAGAGGTGGGTACCTTTTTATCCCGGCTTTTTACGATGAAAGGATACAACGTACACGTCATACATAGTGGAAAGGACTTTTATGCAATCGATTTTAATCAGGAGCATTATGATGCTGCGATGATTGATTTGAAGCTTCCCGATTGTGACGGCCTTTCCCTTTTACAACACCTCAAACAAAAACAACCTCGTTGCAAGGCACTCATCATGACTGGTTACAGCACAGTCAAGACCGCCGTCCGCGCAATGAAACTTGGCGCAAGTGATTATATGGAAAAACCCTTTGCCGATATTGAGATATTAGAAAAGCAGATTGAAAACCTCCTGAATGAAAACACGGATGTGAATCAGCATTTCTTTCAGAAACTGGCCAGGGACTCCGGTCTCATCGTCGGTGAAAGTGTCATAATGAAAGAACTGACAGAAATGGCGTTCAAAGTCGCTCAAAAATCGGTTAATGTCTTAATAGAAGGGGAAACGGGAACGGGTAAAGAGGTGCTCTCCCGCTTCATTCACTCAGCAAGCCCGCGTAACCACGAGCCCTTTATCGCGATTAATTGTGGAGCCATTTCAGAATCCCTGCTTGAAAGTGAATTATTCGGCCATGAAAAAGGCGCATTCACCGGTGCAACCCAACAACGAAAAGGCTTTTTTGAAATAGCCGGAAATGGAACCCTTTTCCTTGATGAAATTGCTGATGCCAGTCCAGCCATCCAAGTCAAGCTTCTGCGGGTCTTGGAAACTAGGGAATTTATGCGGGTCGGAAGCAGTGGGACATTACGGACCAACGCACGATTGGTAGCTGCCACTAATGAAAATCTTCAGCAAGCAGTAGAAAACAATAAATTTCGGGAGGATCTATTTTACCGCCTGAATGTTGTCACTCTTGAAATACCAGCATTACGTCATAGAAAAGAGGATATCCCTCTCCTTGTCGAGCATCTGGTCGAAAGGAATGGTCAGGCAGATGTATCCTTTTCACAAGAGGCTATCGAAAAATTACAGCTATACGACTGGCCCGGAAATATACGTGAGCTATCTAATACCGTGATGAGAACCTTAACCCTCGCAGATCATGGACAGGATATCACTGCGGACGATATCGTTCTCCCTACCCATCAGGTCATTTCACCCAAGAAACAAGCTACAATGGATCTTCACTCTCCTGAAAACCCTCTCGAAGAATGGCGGAAGAAACTTGTAGCCGATTTTAATGAAAAAGATGAGCTGACGCTTGAAAACATACTCTTGGAAATCAAACAGTTCGAATCTACCATCGAAAAAGAGCTCGTCCTGCAAACCCTTCAAAAAACGTATGGAAACCGGAATGAAGCCGCCAAGCGCCTACAGATTTCAATGAGGAAATTACGTTATATACTAAATGAAAAAAAACATACCTGACTCTTATATGAACAAGGGTGCCCCCATTAATAGGACACCCTTTCATTTTTTTCTATTCCATTGTTAAAACGATACGACCGTTAATTTCACCCTTTTCCATCATTTTAAACACATCATTGATTTCATCAAGCGGTCTTGTTTCAATATTCGTCCGTACTTTTCCATCTGCCGCAAATTGAAGAGATTCTTGTAAATCTTTTCTTGTACCAACGATTGAACCTCGCACAGTTACCCCATTTAATACCGTATCAAAAATAGGGATAGGAAGTTCATCATTCGGCAATCCGACCACGACGAGTGTTCCGCCTCTTTTGACTGAACTGTAAGCCTGTTCAAATGCTTTTTTCGTTACGGCAACAGAAATAGCTGCTTGTACGCCACCAACTTTATCCTTAATTGCTTGAACGGGATCATTCTTCAACCCATTCACTGTATAATCCGCTCCTAGTTCTTTTGCCAGCTCAAGCTTATCATCTTGAATATCGACGGCAATGACATTGAATCCCATCGCCTTCGCATATTGAAGCGCAACATGCCCAAGTCCGCCAATACCATAGATTGCGACCCAGTCCCCTGGTTTTGCTTCTGAAACCTTAAGCGCTTTATACGTCGTCACACCTGCACAGAAAATTGGGGAGACCTCGGCAAAATCTAGCCCTTCCGGAACCTTGACAACATATTTTGCCGGTGCCTTACAATATTCCGCATATCCTCCGTCCACCGAATATCCTGCATTGAGTTGATCCAAGCAGAGCGTTTCACGGCCCGTTAAACAGTATTCACAGTCGCCACATGCTGAATAAAGCCATGGAATCCCTACTCGGTCACCGACTTTCAATGTTGTGACGCCCTCTGCTACCTTCTCGATAATCCCTACTCCTTCATGTCCAGGAATAAGCGGGAGCTTTGGCTTCACCGGCCAGTCGCCATGTGCTGCATGTAAATCCGTGTGACATACGCCACATGCCTTAATTTTAACTAGAATCTCACCATACTCTAAATCCGGAATCGGTACATCCTTTATTTCAAGCTCTTGTTTAAATTCATTGACGACCGCTGCCTTCATTGTTTTAACATCCTTCAATGTTTTCGATTCCACCGTACTTGTCCCCTGATTTACATTCATGATTCTATTCCTCCCTTAGGTCCGTGTTTTTCTCACTTCCACTTATTTATAATGCAAGTGCCATGCCAAACAGAAAAGTCCAATCAAGTTAGGTTCAAACGTAAATCCTAGCCGAAAATTCGGCCCATTATGACAGAAATCCGGCTCAATGATGACGAAAACCAGTTCGTATATTGCTGGAAAAATGGTTCACCCTATAAAGAGGAGGTGTACAATGGACACATTTGAAGAAGCCTATGAATCCTACAAACAACAAGGAACGCCACAAGCAAACCAACAAGGTGGGAACGACAAAGAAGAAATTGTCGCCGTACGGAAGAATGAAGAGGATAATATCATCGCCATCAAGACAAATACCGGAAGGGAACTGGACTATCCCACCGCTCTTTCAGAAGCCAAGGCTGGTGCACTCGCAAACGTAGATGTCTTTCATAAATATGGTCGGGACATTTTGCGGAGTGAGCCTGATGGCATTAAAGAAAATAATCTGGATGAACTGCCTGAATTTTAAAGACCGAGAAAAGCTGCCTTCCATTCAGGCAGCTTTTTTCCGCAACAAAAAAAAGAACCGCATACTAACAGGTTCTCCTAACGACTTCCTCAAGGTTTTCCGGGATATTGAAAATGGAGCAACCAGCACTCTCCCTTTTTCTCCAATCCTTCTATCTGTTTATCCCCATTCATAATGATAGGACTCAGAGATTTCCAGCAAGCGGCCACAGATTTCGACCACTTCTATGATTTCAATCCAAGACATATCCATCCCAAGTTCATTAGCATGCGAAATCTTATCCCGTAACTTCCTGATGGCATTGGCATCTTTCTTCCCCTTACTTTTGGATGGGATTTGAAAAAATGTTCTCAACTCTTTATCTTTATGAATAATGTCGAATTTATCGCTAATTTGTAGACATTCAATTAAATTAATCTCCTCATTTTTCTCCATTCTCCTTTCATATAATTCACTTGCCTTATGTAGACGATCCTCACTAATCATCGGATACCAGCTTTCACCCCCGAATCGATGCATGATAATATCACTAAGTCTCATTTCCAATAAAGTGATATAGCCAAAAATCAGCATCCTGATTGGTGGTTTTTGGAGGTCGGCATGCGTGATTAACTTTTTGATTGAATTATTCTCTAACACGAATACCCTCGTTTTCTTCTTAAAAATGCCTAACAATTGGATCAAGGGCGTTGAATCCGATACAAGTTCCCTTGGGGAAAAGAGCTTCATATAATCCGAAATGTTCCCTTCGCCAAGTTCATGTCTATCGATATAACCAACGATTTCCCCCTGGTCTTTCACGGCCAATGTATCAAAGTGTTTTTCCTCCATTACATTTTTGATATCAATGGCCGATTCATCTTTTCCACAAAACTCAAACTCTTGGGCTATGCTTCTGACCGTGATATTTTCCTCATATAGATTTTTAAGACTGTGATAACTACTATTATTGTTTTTGTACTCTACATTGGACATCCATGACCCTCCATCATTGGCATTCTATCCTAATTCATTAGAACCTAATAACTCCCCACTATCAGAAATAAGTCCACATGAAGTGGACTTTATTCCTTCATTCAAATGATATGTTTCTGCATATCTTCATTCACTTCTTGTTCCCAGTCCTTGCAAACATCTACCCAGTCCTTTGCTTTTGAGAATTGAAATAAATCCCCGAGTGAAAGTTCAATGGCTGAGTTCGCGCTCCCGCAAGCCGGGAAAACTGTCTCAAACCGTTTCATCGAAACATCCAAGTAAACATCCAGTTCATTTGCCAATCCAAATGGGCAGACACCCCCGATTGCATGTCCGGTCTGTTCAAGAACTTCTTCTGGAGATAACATCCTTGCCTTGAACCCAAACATTTTCCGGAATTTCTTATTATCGACTTTCGCATCTCCAGCGGCCACGACCAAAATTGCTTGGTCTCCTTCTCCCCTAAATGACAACGTTTTGGCAATGCGCGCGGGTATAACCCCGATTGTCTCCGCAGCTTGGTTTACTGTGGCACTAGATGTTTTGAATTCCATCACATCATGTTCCCTGTTCCATTGTTTAAAGTGGGCCCTAACACTCTCGATTGACATTTACTTTCATCCCTTCCCTTTAACTCTTTTTATAAATCGTACCATTCTTCACTATAGTAAAGCAAAATCTCTTTCCTTTATTCTAGATATTCAATATTCCGCATAAAATCTTGAAATTGACGAAAGAGGCCAATATACGATACTATTAAACTTCGGGCAAAAGCCTAAACGTGGTTCGTAACCATCCCACGATAAAAAACTAGGGAGAGAGAAAAAATGAATATTCGTACACTAGCGATAAATGGTCTATTGGCTGCCATATATATCGCTGTCTCATTCGTGTTTCAGCCGATTATATCCGGGGTGTTCCAATTTCGCATACCCGAAATGTTAAACCACCTTATTGTCTTTAATAAAAAATATATATACGGCATAGTCGTCGGTGTGTTCATATCCAACCTCTTCTTTTCACAGCTAGGGGCATATGACTTGATTTTCGGGGTCGGGCAATCTCTGATAGCCTTATTGCTTGTCATCTTTTCTTCCCGTTTCATAACGGGCATTAAGGGTCGAATGGCCGTGACCATTATCATATTCACAATGACGATGTTCTTAATTGCTATTCAATTGAATTTAGTCGTAGGAGCGCCATTCTTATTAAGCTGGGCAGCTACGGCTACCGCAGAGTTCCTCGTCCTTCTGATTGGTGCACCCATCATTTATATAATGAATAAAAGAATTCAATTTGGAAAGCTGCTTTGAACTCACTGTGCATAAAGAACATTATATCCAAAGAGCTGTCTGCTACATGCAGCGGCTCTTTTTTTCAACCATTCTCGAAAAAATTGATAAATGGTGGTGACTTTTTGCAGAAAAAAATACTGATGTTACTCGTCCTTCTGATTGTAGTAACATTCATCGGGCTAAATTCAGAAATATTCACGATGATTTGGAATAGCGACTTGGAATCCGTGATAACCATATTGACAGAAAATCTCCTTCTTACCTTTGTAGTGACGTTCGTTTTGATGATCATTCAGAACTCCTTTACTGTCATCCCCCTGATTTTACTTTTAACAATTAATGTAACGATCTTTGGCTTTGCATTCGGGTATCTATGGAGTTGGTTAACAAGCGTGGTCGCGTCAGGAACCATTTTCTATGCTGCCAGGCACTGGTTCCAGTCATTGATTTTAAGAAAGATGGGTACCGACTGGCAGGAGTCCGTCAAGGATCATGGGTTTATGTATGTCTTTACCGGTAGGATTTTCCCTTTCATACCGACAAGTTTAATAAACCTTGCAGCTGGAGTTAGTTCCGTCACCTTCAAAGATTTCTTAATGGCAACAGCATTAGGCAATCTCATCTACTTTTTCTTTCTCTCTTTAATCCCATATGGACTTCTTTCCGTAGAAATGAATCAATATACATTGATTGCACTCGGTTTCCTGCTCTTAACGTTTTTCCTTCTCTACAAGCGCTTCAAGAAAAAAAAGAACCTATCACTCTTTAAGAAAAACAGGTGACCTTGTGGCCTGTTTTTTTGCGTGGAATCCTACATTTTCAGCCAATAATTTGTTAAAATGTGTATGTATTTCAGCTTTGTAAATGTCGGAAAATTCAGGGAGACCCCATATGCCGAGACGTATCATATTAGTAATCTACATTCTTTCTGGAATGACCACATTACTTGTTTTCAATTACTATTTAACTAATTCTTTGAATAATAAAGAGGCGTTCCTTCAACTCCAGCGAGCAGAAGGGTTCATCTTTGTCCTATTAATCGGTTTGATTTTATTTCTCTACTTATCTAAAAGAGAAGAATTCAAACAATTAAAAGAAGAAGAGAAACTTCGAAGTACCCTTATTAACTCAATGGTAGACTTTGTGAATTTTAAGGATGGAGAAGGTAGATGGCTAGAATCGAATACGTTTGGCCTTCAGTTATTCCAATTGGAGAATGTGGACTATAAAGGGAAAAAAGATAGCGAGCTTGCCGAGTACTCGCAATTCTACAGAGATTCATTGATATACTGCGAAGATTCCGATCAAGAAACATGGGCAATGAAGAAGATTACGCGTTGTGAGGAGAATATCCCACTGCCCAACGGTCATTTTAAGACCTTCGATACCATAAAAGTCCCATCATTCCATGAAGATGGTTCACGAAAAGGGTTAGTAGTCATAGGTAGGGATATTTCAGAAAGAATTGCCGCGGAAAGTCAATTGCTTGCTAGTGAACAGCGCTATAAATCTTTGTTTGATCACAATCCTTCCCCCATGCTAATGCTTGATTTGAAGGGTACCATTACAACTGTCAATCCTAGGTTCGAAGCCGTAACCGGGTTTCATAATGAAGAGGTTCAGGGCGACCTGTTTGTCGATATGAATTTTTCCAGCGAAGCTAAAGAGCTTATCCGTTCTTCCTGTGAATATGTAGTCGCAAAACAAAAAGGGATAAAAAAAGGACAAGATATAGAGTTTGTTACCAAAAACGGGAATTCCATCTTACTTTCATGTACATTTGTACCAATGTTGGTAGGGAACAAATTAGCAGGTATCATTACTTATGCAAAAGACGTTACACAAATTCGCGAAACAGAAAGACGCTTGCGAAGATCCGAGAAACTATCCATTGTCGGTGAGCTCGCAGCAAGTGTTGCACATGAGGTGCGGAATCCGCTAACTTCATTAAAAGGTTTCGTTCAACTATTGAGTAGTAGCGATCATCCCCACGAAAAATACTATACCATCATGCTTAGTGAACTGGACCGCATTAACTTAATTGTAAGTGAATTGCTGGTCCTAGCGAAACCACAAGAACTCACACTCAGCGAAAATCAAATCGTTGAGTTGATGGGTGAAGTTAGAGACTTGCTTAAATTAGAGGCCAATTCTTCCTCCACGCAAATGTCTATACAGGTAAAAAATGAAATACCGCTAATCTTATGTGAAGCAAACCAGCTTAAACAAGTATTCATAAACATGCTAAAAAATGCAATGGAAGCTTCGGCATCCCATATCGCAATCGAGATTGAGCAAATTAAGGATTCAATTACCATCATCATCAAGGATAATGGCTGTGGAATAGAAACAAATCGCATGAAGCACCTAGGGGAACCATTTTATTCATCAAAAGAAAAAGGAACGGGACTCGGTTTGACCGTTAGTTGCCGTATTATCGAATCACACCAAGGAAAAGTACTCTTTAACAGCAAACCAGGTCATGGCACCGAAGTGAAAATTGAATTACCCATATACAAATAGGACAAGTATACTTATATTTGTCCTTTTTTGCTTGGCCATAATAAAAAGAGATTTTTATATACCTGCGTTATGGTTTCAATAATATTTAGAGCTCAAGAATTTTTTAATCTCCACAAAACCGAAGAGACTCAGTTACCCCGGTTTCCACATGACTTCATCTAGCTGCCCTCAATATCAAATCGAGTGTTTTTTCATCATACTAGATGTACTCATATCCCTAGCTACAATGTCTATCTCTTTCTCTGTTTTTACACAATCTATTCATTCAATATACCTTCGGTATTCGTTACATGCTTAAAAAAATTGAAGAAGTTGATACAAATAAGTTTACTGTCGGTGCTCTTAGGTTATGGTTTCCGCGATAAAGCACCGACTTCTCAACATTCGGGAAAAATTATGAGCCATGCTTTAAAGATACTGACTTGTTTAAACAGGTTTTCTATTAGGTTCTAATGATAGCTTTCGAAAGGAAGTTAATAACCACAGAGCATGTATTCGTTAATTCTACTCATGTGAAAGCCAGTGCAAATAACGAAAATTTGCAAAGAAAGTCGTTCGTAAGGAAACACGAGAGTATCAAGAAGTAATAAATCATGATTGTGAGGATTTCGGAAAGAAACCTTTTCCACCAGAACTGATCCTAAGAGTGGTTACTACATGAAAGATGAACGGATAAAACAGTTTGGCTATTCATTTCACACGACTGCAGAACATAATGGTTTTGTGTTAGGGACAATTGTAACACCTCGAAATACGCAAGATAGCCATAGGTTAGAGCCAATAGTTGAACTAGTGATTGAGATAGTTGGAAAAACATAAGCCAATGCCGCAGATGCAAATTTTAAAACACTACCCATTACAAGTATCTTTTCGGCAAAGAAATTACGCCGGCTTTTCACTCTATACACGACTACGGACAAAAGAAGGATTCTTCCCTAAACATGAGTGTGTTTACGATGAACATTTTGACTGTTACCTTCGCCTATTAGGCGAGGTTTTAAAGTACTCAACAACAAATAAAGAGAGATATCGCGAGTATAAATCTCCTAAACACTTGTTTAAAGACATGCTCATTTTTATCACAATGTACAGAAAGAAAAGACCATCAAAAAGTGGTGACGCGTCATATCTGGCAAGAAAATATGGAAGAAGCCGATTACCTACGTTATCATTAAGATGTAAAACCTACCTATACGAAACGCAAGGAAACGGTCGAGCATATTCGAAGATGCAAAAGAAAAGCATGGTCTGGGTTGGACTACATTAAGGAGACTTTAAAAATTGTCGATGTAGGCGATTCTTACTTTCGCTGCCATGAATTTAAAGAAGATAGCCAATTGGACATGTCAAGGTCCAAAAATGGCCTAATATAGTGGGCTCGTAGAGACCCAAGCTCTTAATCCTAAGCAAAATTCCAAGAAAATATCAAAAAAAGGATTCAGAATGAAAATACTCTGAACCCCTTTTGTCTACAAACTGAAAATAAGTTTAGTAACTAGACTTACTTTCTTAAAAATTTTATTAATCTATATTGGAATTCTTTTTATGGAGTATTTTCCACCATATTTTAAAAGTATATCTCACCACTTTTTATTACCATTTATTGTCGATAAATTTATATTTATTTTTTTCAACTATTTCAGAGTTAATATACATATAAGGTTCTACTAACCCCTGTATTTCACCCCATATTGGCGAGTAATTTGATTTAACTTTCAAATTTAGACCAGCTTTATGATAAGAATAATATACTAATTCAGAGCAATAAATATTGGTTATATTTTTGTTACCTTTACTCACAGCATCTTTAAGACTGTATGGGATTTTTTTATCTTTAAAATACTTTATAGCGTTTTTAGCCGCATCTTTTCCTAAAGAGCTTGATTTTGGTCTAATAACTTTAGACTTAGCATACCTCCCATGCCATTCTTTTTCAGTGAAAACTATAGGATATGGTTCACTTTTCCTACCAGAGGTATGTAGAATATGGGTGGCGTCAATATATATGCCAGTATGTCCGGTAATACCGCTAGAAGCAGTAGAATTAGTTATAATAATATCTCCAGGTTTATTATCTATTGCAGCCTCTGTTTCTTCACTAAAAATAGTAAGTGCAATCATTGTTAATAAAAAAGGTAACATCATTTTTCTTAATAGTTTCATTATAAAACTCCTTTATGATTAATAAATTACTAATTAAGTAAAAATATACCAAAAAATTAAAGCGATAATATATACTTTTTAAAAAATCGTTCTATTTACCCACCAATAACTTAATATATTAATTTAATAAAGTACCATAAGAAAGAGTGAGTTGTTAAATTAAGAAGAATATATTTTATGAGAGTTAAAGAGGGAAAAAAACGTAAATTTTACTTTTATCTAAGGATCAAAAATATTGACTAAAGTCCGATTGTGCATGAGTAGAAAGTACAACATCACTAATTGTACTGTTAGGTTTCTTGAGGGTGTACTTAGTTCACTTTCTGAATTTTTTATAGGACTTGAAGAATCCTTGCATGGTTTCTCGGTTTCTCAATATGAACTTGCTATTTTAGGTTTTTAAGTCCTGGAGAATACAAATATTTTTGCACCTTAAGAGAATTCTGTCTAGTTAGTTTTGGCACCATTTTAATATGGTAACTTTGAACATATGGAATAGGCTCACTACTAAAAATATTGTGAGCCAAGATTCATATGAAGAACTAAGCCTTTCAAAAGCTTAGAAATTGCATGATTGGAAACTTTTAAAACCAGTTCAGTAGTCATAGATTGTGTAAAAAGGAATAACCTATTATCTTTCTTAGAATGTTCCAATACAGAAGCCAAATAATGCCTCATCGTTTAACCGTATAAATATACATAATATGGTTACTCACTTCTCATTAAAGTCTGTGTGGCAAACTAGTGGTTGATGTCTAAATCCTTTTTAGAAGTATAAACTCAGTTAACAATCATAGTCTTTTATTATTTGATGAAATTTGATCAGCATAAGTTTTGTTTTTATGGAGTAAAATACTCTCCATCTTCTATATATGATTCTAAAATAACTTTATTATTACTTTTGTAATATTGATATGTTTTATTATCATTTTTCAATTTGATACTGACCATCCAATTTTTATCTCCTCTTAAATTCGCAAAAAATGGTTCGCTAGAAATAATATCTTCTTTCGAAATATTTTTTTGATTCATTAAATACTCCACTACACTATCTTCAACGTCTGATTTCTTATATTGAATATAGCTAAAGCCAATTCCTACAAAAAGTAATAAGACTAATAAAGAGTATCCTATTTTTTTCATTATACAACTCCTCATATTCATACTTTTAACAATTTTACAATTAAATTCTATAAAAAGCAAAAACCATATAATTATAAATTTAAAATTATATTTTGAAGCTTAATTTTACGAAACACGTTACTATCTTCCCGATGATAATAAGCAGACATGAAAAGTTAGAAGAGTGTGTTTTATAATATTTAAAAATGTTTTTTTACTAGTTTTTACAGAAGCAAATTCTACAACTAAAAGGGGTTTGTAAACACTCTGCTATTTAGTTAAAATAACTTCGAACTTGTTTAAAAAGGAAAAACCATACCATTTTCTATTAGTTTCTTTGGAAAAATATAATTAGCATATTTAGTTCTATAATCGAAATAAGAACTCTATATATTATTGCTAAACTTTATAAAACGGCTGTCGACAAAAGGGGTCCGGAATGATTTCATTCCGGACCCCTTTTTAATATTTTCTTGAAATTTTGCTCGAGATTTAAAGTATAGGTCTATACGAGCCCACTTTGTTAGGCCATTTTCGGACCTTGCCATGTCCAATTGGCCATCTTCTTTAAATTCATGGCAACGAAAGTAAGCATCGCCTGCATGGACAATTTTTTAAGTCCCCTTAAAGTAGTCCAACGCATACCATGCTTTTCTTTTGCATCTGCGAATACACGCTCAATCGTTTCCTTGCGTTTCGCAAAGATAGGTTTTACATCTTGATGATGACGCAGGTGATTTGCTTCTTCCATATTTTCTTGCCAGATATGGCGCGTCACCACTTTTTGATGGTCTTTGATTTCCGTACACTGTGATAAAAATGAGCATGTCTTACACTTGTGTTTGGGAGATTTCTACTCGCGATATCCCTCTTTATTTGTTGTTGAGTACTTTAAAACCTCGCCCGATGGGCAAAGGTAACAGTCAAAATGTTCATCGTAAACATACTCATATTTGCGAAAGAATCCTTCTTTTGTACGTGGTCGTGTATAGGGTAAAGCTGGCGTGATTTCTTTGCCAAAAAGATAGCTTGTAATGGCTGGTGTTTTGTAAGCTGCATCTGCAGCAACAGCTTCAGGTTTTCCAACTTTTTCAATCACTTGTTCTACTAGTGGCTCTAACATATGGCTATCATGCGTATTTCCAGGTGTTACAATTGTCCCTAATACAAAACCATTTCGGTCTGCAGCTGTGTGAAATGAATAGGCAAACTGTTTTGTCCGTTCATCTTTCACATAGTAACCACTCTCAGGATCTGTTGTACTTTCTTTCATTTCTTTGGTTTCTTCCTTATCAAATTTATCTGGTGGAAAAGGTTTCTTTCCATGATCTTCACGATCCTGATTTATTTCTTCTTGAAGGCGTTCTTGATATGCTCGTGTTTCCTTGCGGACGACTTTCTTTGCAAACTTTCGTTTATTTGCACTGGCTTTCACATGAGTAGAATCAACGAATACATGCTCTGCACTTATTAATTTTCTTTGGGCAGCTGTCATTAAAATGCGATAGAAAATCTGTTCAAAGAGATCACTATCTTTAAAGCGTCGCTCATAATTTTTTCCGAAGGTTGAGAAATGAGGTACTTTATCGTGGAAACCGTAACCTAAGAACCAACGGTAAGCCATATTTGTTTCAACTTCTTCAATTGTTTTACGCATGGAACGTATACCGAAGGTATATTGAATGAATGCAAGTTTAACCAAAATAACTGGATCGATACTTGGGCGACCTACCTCAGAATACATATCTTTCACCAAATCATAAATGAAAGAGAAATCAATGGCCGCCTCAATTTTACGAACCAATTGATCCAAAGTAATCATTTCAAGTTGATCTCGCTGAATAGAATCATGTTTCGAAAGCATCTTTATCACCTCAAGTTTTAATACTTTTATTTTAAAGACTGTAGGCAAAGTCGATTTTCATCGACTTTGTCGACAGCCTGAATGATATCTTAATTATTTCTTAATGATTAGTGACAAACTTACAAGTAAATAATATAAACAATGACAAGCACAAAAATGTAACAAGATTCTCTTACTTTTTCATTGTTATTTCACAATTTCATTTTATACTAGTTCATAGAATCTTTACGAAAGGGTGATGACACAACAAAATGAAGAATTCCATATGGCTGTTTGTCAGTATTCTTGCCTTGTTTATATTCCCAATAACAGTCTTTGGCCATGCAACGGTTATAAGCTCTAACCCTAGTCCGAATGAGAGTTTAGACACTATTCCTGAAACGATCAGCATTCGGTTCAGTGAAGATATACAACCTTCATTTTATTCGCTAAAAGTAATCAGCAAAAACAAAAACGAAGTACCACTTCAAGATATCCAAGTTTCTGAAAAAACACTTGAAGCAACGTGGTCAAGCTCTTTGGAAGAAGGAAGTTATATCATTAAGTGGAGAGTGGTTTCTAGTGATAGCCACCCTATCGAAGGTACCATTCCCTTTCAGTATGGCAAGTCAAATATCCAATCGGATCAAATGAATACAGAAGATGAAGCAGGTTTCCCCAGTTCCGTACAAGTTTTTCTGCAAAGTCTCCAATATCTTTGCTTTGCTGCTTTAACTGGTGTACCTTTTTTCTATATATCGTTATCAAAAAATCTTCTTACTGGTACAATCAGCAGGAGAGTCCGGCGCTACATTTGGTTATCGTATTCTGGATTGGCTATTTCCATTCTACTGAGCCTTCCTTTAAAGGTTACGATTGACGCTCAAGTGGGTTGGCAGCATGCCTTCAATGGAACGTATCTAAAAGAAGTATTGCAGTCTACCCAATTCGGAAGTATATGGCTAATAGAAATTACGTTACTACTCGTTTTATTTATAGCTATTTTCGTCATGATGAGAAAACAACTCAACAAGCTCATGTTCATTTTACCTTTAGTCCTTGTTTCCTCCTTGATGGTTTGCAAGGCATTTATCGGACATACCACGGATGCGATTCATCAATATTTGGCTGTATCTATGGACTTTTTGCATATACTATCCATGTCTCTATGGCTAGGTGGTTTATTGGCCATACTGGTGGTTCTGCCAAAATCCTATAATCCAAAAATGATGGATGATAATAAAACATATTATTGGTCGGTCATTCAGAAATTTTCCTCATGGGCCATTCTATTTGTGATTGTGCTGATAGTCAGCGGCCTATATGGTACATTTCAACATGTCCCAACCCTGTATTCCTTACTACATACTACATACGGACAATTATTACTCGGTAAAATTGGACTTATGTTAATCATGATGGGATTTGGAGCGTTGCATTTACTCCGTGGGAAAAGAAAAACGAAGAAGCTGGGTCTCAGTACAGGGATAGAGTTTAGTGTGGGAATCATGGTTCTTCTTCTTGCCGCTCTTTTAACGAATGTACAGACGGCCAATTCTTCTCCCGGACCTGTAGGGAAAACGGAGATCACCGAAGACGATGATCAGGTGACATTATCCGTAACCCCCAATAAAACTGGGGATAACTACATCCAAGTAGAGTTAAAGAATGATGAGGGCAATCCTTATACAAATATCGAACAGCTTACATTGACTATGGAATCTTTGGATGGAGACGTTGGAGAAATAAGATTGCAACTTCCAGAAGGAAAGAATGGTCAATTTAAAGCCAAATCAATTATAGCCATGTCAGGAAAATGGAAAATACAAGTTCATGGTTTAACGAAGGAACTCAGTTCCATTGATGCAGATTTCATAATTTTAGTCGGGAATTCATAACCAGAAGGGAATTTTAAACATGAAAAATCATACAAAGCTTTTTACCTCTACAATAGCAGCCCTATTCCTCTTTGCTGGATCAGCTCATGCCCATGTGACAGTCCAACCAAGCACGTCCGCACCAGAAGCTTGGGAAACCTATACACTTAAGGTACCAGTAGAAAAAGATTCATCCACCACGAAAGTCGCTTTAAAAGTTCCTGAAGGCATCACCTTTTCAAGTTACCAACCAGTCCCCGATTGGAAAGTGACAACGGAAAAGGATAAAAAAGGACATGTAAAAACAGTAACCTGGGAAGCGACTGGTGATGGCATTGCTGCAGGCCAGTTCCAACAATTCACGTTCGTTGCCCAAAATCCAAAGGATGAGGCCGATATCGCTTGGGATGCATTTCAATACTATGCCGATGGGGAGAT
Organism: Peribacillus sp. NPDC097198; assembly: GCF_044762055.1. Taxonomy (NCBI): domain Bacteria; kingdom Bacillati; phylum Bacillota; class Bacilli; order Caryophanales; family Bacillaceae; genus Peribacillus; species Peribacillus sp. NPDC097198. The sequence goes on from NZ_JBIWDO010000008.1 coordinate 123,480, forward strand.
TGTCGAATGGAGTGGAGAGGAAGGTTCTGACCTACCACACTCCATAACAGAAATTACGGCAGCTTCCAAGAGCAATGAAGATTCATCAGTCCATGAACATGCCGAAGAAGGTGATCACTCTCATTCCGATTCTGTAGACAAATCGAAGGAGTCCACAGACAAAGATGGGAATAACGATCAAACACTGATCATCATACTTGGCCTTTTATCTTTGATCATCTCGATTATTGCCCTTACGATAGCCGCACGTAAAAATAAGAAGTAATCATTTAAGAAGATGCCCCAAAATCACTTGGGGCATCTTTTACTTATTATTCTACAACCATGGTCTTGCTTGCCTCAATGGTTCTTCTCATTTCATTCTGTGCACTATGCGTGACCATCGATAAATTCAACATTCCATTTCCTTGTGCCTTCTTGCTTATCCCCAAATCTTCCGTATTTTTTACCAGTTGGGCATATAGTTCCGCCTCTGATAATTTACGACCGAATTCTTTTTCTGAGATGATTTTCAAGAGGGCTGCAGCTCCACTCACATGTGGTGTAGCCATTGATGTCCCACTGAGCTTTGCATATTTGCTTCCTGGATATGTGGAGAGAATATCGACACCCGGTGCCACTAAGTCAATTTCGTCATTCGTATTCGAAAAATCTGCCAAGTTCCGGCTTAAGTCCACCGCCCCCACTTCCACCACTTCTGAATAAGCTCCTGGATAATCTAACTCATCCGTATCATGGCGGCCATCTCCACCGTTCCCAGCTGCACAAACGACAAGAATATCATTCTGTATCGCTTTTTGTATGAGCTGATGTTCCTTATCATCCGGGGGCCCTCCCAATGAAAGTGAAATGACGGAGACCTTTTCACCCTGCGGCCCTTTCCAATTGATTGCATACTCCAATGCCCCATTGATCCAGTTGATATCTCCCTGTCCCTTTCCATTTAAAGCCTTCAAAGCTAGAATACTCGCTTTCGGTGCCACACCTACTACACCCACATCATTCAGGGTCGCTAATATCGTTCCACTAACATGGGTTCCATGCCCATTATCATCATGGTAATCCCCGGTTTCAGTAAAATCCCTTCCGTCAATGACTCTCTCTTTTAAATCGGGATGTTCCTTATCTATACCAGTGTCAATGACCGCAATGACTACACCTTCACCATAATTGCCTTGTTCCCATATTTCCGGTGCCTTTATAAGCTCCACACCTTCAGGAACTTTCTCATTGGCCTTTTCCATTATTTCTAACACTTTGTAAGGAATTAATCTTTTTTCTTTCGACATTTGATTACCCCTTCCTTCGTCAATAATTTGACTATCCTCGGCGAGGGAGACCTATCCCATCTGGTTGTCGTTAACCATTAAAGAGATAAAAAAGAATCTCTTCAACTTATATATACCAGATTTTTGAAAATAAAAAATAGTTTTACATAAAATTCCAACTATTTAACTACCTTTATTTCTCACTGGCCATTTACTTACTTTTTCATTATAGAACATACGTTCTTTAAATACCACTTGTTTTTCCCATTTTTTTCAATAAAAAAAAGGCGACTCCCATTGAAGTCACCTTTTCGATATAGTTAAGCCCTGCCACAGCACTTTTTGTATTTTTTCCCGCTACCACAAGGACAAGGATCATTCCGACCTATAACAGGTTCTGTATGGACATGTGGCATTTTCGCCGCTTTTGCACTCTCCATAATGATCTGTGTACCCTTTTGCTTCATTTTCTCGTAGCGTTGTTTAAACAGCTCCATTATATCTTTGCTATATTTCAATGTATCTTCGGCAATATCCATTGCCTTTTGTTTGGAAGTATTATAATCCTCTAGAACAAATTGATTATCATGGAAAGAAACACGTATTCCAAAATGTTGCCCCGCTTGCTTATTATCTTTCTTTTCCTCAACGAACTCTAGATAGACTTCCTGGCAATCGCAAGTCTGATGCATGCAATAGTAATCATAAATCCAATACGTTTTATCTTCATACTTACTTTTTAATGCAATGCCGTTTTCAACGCCAAAGACATCCAAATATTTAATCGCTTTTCCATCAATAATTTCAAATGGATCAATCGTTCTCATCTATTAGACACATCCTAATTCATCAAAATTTATTAACCTCATTTATTGTACAACCTAAATCCTAAACCGTCACTTGAAACGAAGCAGACAAAGGCGTATCCCTATTCTTCAACTACAAAAGCTATATATAAAAGAGGAGCAGTACCTCCGTTTATGGCAAACGGAGATACTGCTCCATGAGTTATGCTGCTATAGCTTTTGTTTTTTCTTTTTTCTTGTAAAATAATAAATAACCCAGATACCCGATGTAGATAATAGATACAACCAATACAATGGCCCAAGCTTTGTAAATGGTTCGGTTATCAAAGACACCTGTAAGGGTCAATAATGATGGAATAGTCAGTGTAACCCATGATAGTACAAGCGAAATTTTCCCGACGAATTCGGAAATGGGCAACTTCTTACAGTTGGTCAAATAGAACATTCCCCAAAGGAACGACCATAATACCCAGTTCAACCCCTTCACCATGTCACCATATTGAGCAAACTCTACGGTTGCGTACACAACGGACAAAATGGACACCCATAGTGAAAAGTACCCGAGACCGCTTCCATCCATCCCTTTTAGAATGGTTATTCCCAAGTACAAGTAGGTAAAACCAAACAAGAATATCGATGCATGTCCTAAAGACATTGCATTGCTAGGTTCTGAAACAATAATTAAATAAAACGCACCGAGCACCTGAAACGAGCCAACAAATAAATTAAATACCGCAACATTTCTTGCATCGGCTTTTCCTAACGTCATTTTTCCATTTAGGAATAAAGTCGCTCCTGCAAGAAGTAATATAATATTTCCCATATTTAAAAGAATGAACGTGTGTTCACTCTCTATGTCCCTCCTCTTTATTAACTCTGTACAAACAAAAAAGCATCACTTCATTCAACATGCTATTTTACAAACTTTTAGTTTTCTAATATAGTAATTGACCACTACTTTGATAATACCATATGTTTGTGTTTTAAATCTAATTGAAAAAAAAAAAGAAGCGTTTCCGCTTCTTGTTCATACGATCCAAGTCGTCAATTGGTCGATTGGCGTTTTTTTTGCTGGTTTGGGCTCCATATCCGGATACCCCAGATAGATAAAAGCCAGGATTTCCCCTTTGGCCGATAAACCGAAAAATTCCCTCACCTTATCATGATAGGCAATTTTACCGGTTCTCCATACCGCACCCAGCCCCAGCGAATGTGCCGTTAATAGCATGTTCTGAACAGCACTGTTGACCGCACCATACTCTTCAGTTAGCATGACATTTTTCTTATCGCTAGGTTCCATGCCTACCGCAATGATGACAGGCGCCCTCAGTGGGTTTTTCTTTGCTTTTTCCATTTTGCTTATTAGGCTCTCTGGTGTGTCATCCACATTTTCAAGTTTAGTGATTTCCTCAAAAACCTGACCAAGCTTGTTTCTTCCTTCACCCATCAGCACGAAAAACCGCCAAGGCTCCGTTCTAAAGTGATTAGGTGCATAAGTTCCGGATTCGATAATTTGTTCGATGATTTCTTTGGGCACAGGATCTTGTTTGACCAGCCCAATACTTCTTCTCGTTTTAATGGCTTCAAAAGCATCCATCGTAGATTCCCCCTTATCCTTTTATCTCCAGAAGCTTCTGCTTCAATTCATTTTCCATCACGGCAAGTTCCTGCTCAGCATGACGTCGTTTATGTCTTCCTTCTTCTTGAATTCTAAGCGTTTCTTCAAGAGTGGAAATTAAATTGGCCTGTGTATTCTTAAGCGTTTCAATGTCTACCAGCCCCCGCTCATTTTCCTTGGCGGTTTCGATCGTATTGACTTTCAACATCTCCGAATTCTTCAATAACAGGTCATTCGTCGTTTTGGATACCTGTTTTTGTGCCTCCACGGCATGACGCTGTCTGATTAAAGTCAATGCAATGGCGACCTGGTTCTTCCAAAGTGGGATGGCCGTCATGATGGAGGATTGTATCTTCTCGACAAGTGCCTGATTCGTATTTTGAATCAACCTGATCTGCGGAGCGCTTTGAATTGTGATTTCGCGGCTCAATTTCAGATCATACAGCCTTTTATCGAGTCGTTCAGCAAATTGGCGCATATCGTTGACTTCCTGGAACTTCATCTGGTCATTGCTCATCTCAGCAGATTTCTTAAGCGCAGGAATGGTTTGCTCATATAACTCTTCAAGCTTGATTTCCCCTGCTGCGATATAGACATTCAACGCTTGGAAGTACTCCTTATTCGTTTCATAGAGCTTTTCCAAGATTACAATATCCGATAGGAGTACATTCTTGCTACGATCAAGCTTGACGCTGATTCGGTCGATTTGAGCGCCTGTTTTTTGGTACTTCGAAAGGGCTTCCTGTACCGAGCCTGACAGTTTGCCGAACATTCTAGCGAAGAACGAGGGTTTTTCGGCCTTCAGTTCATCCGGGCTCAATTCGTTTAATTTCTTCATTAGATCACTGATGATGTCGCCTACCTCACCAACATCCTTCTTTTGCACATGCTCAAGCATCGAATTGGAAAAGGACAGTAGCTTTGATTGGGCCGGTGTTCCATACGATATCATGGCCTGATGATTCGTCGGGTCGATCTGTTTCGCAAGCTGATAGGCCTTCTCCCGATTCTCCTCCGGAATCACATCGATGAGTTTGATCGGCTTTGCTTCCTGTTTGGACAATGTTTCTTGCTCCTTCACCTCAGCAAAAGGATTGGCTAAAAGGTCATCCATTAAATTAGAGCTACTGGCATTATTCAACAAATCAGAATCCTTATTATTCATTTTAGCCTCCTGCTTTCCTCTATTTGTGACTCTTTGCGTGTTTTAATGGATTGTTTTGCAACATCCAATTCAAAATTGAGGGTATCAATATCATCGGAAAGGACTTTATATAAATCTTTTTCTATCGTTTTAGTAAGATCCTTCAACGTCTTTCTAGTTTCGGTCAATGACAGTTCAAGCTCCTTGTTCTTTCTCGGTTGCTGGGCCAGTAAAACATATTTCTCTGCCAATTCCGTTGCGGAATCCAAATGAGAATAATAAAACGATTCAGCTTTATAGAACCTTTTCGGCTCTTTTTTAGTCAGACTATATATTTTCCTGATCATTTTAATCATATCCTTCCTCTGTTTGAAGGAAGAAAGGTGACGCACTGAAATAAGTGCCTTTTGAACCCGCCAGATTTTTGGCTTTGCTTCATCTATATTTTTCTTTATATATTGATATTCTTTCCTTGTAAGTTGATGTTTTTTTAAAAATCGTGAAGTGAAATAAAGTGAACCCAACCAGTAAGTGAGCCCCCCTCCGACCAGTGAAAAGACCACCGAAATCATGAAGGATTGATCTAAGGCAAATAGGCTGATCAATCCCACTAACAAAGCTATCGGGCCTGCAACCAGCATAGGAACAACATCAGCAAGAAATCGATTCATTAGTATTATCCTCCTGACTTACACTCTTTTCTATATATACGGATGATCGCTACTTTAGTTTCATAACGGAAGAAAGATTTCTTCCTTACCTAAACGATATAGGAACTGGCGGATTTCTGCAAATTTATTGAAATGATTTCTTTTCCTCAAATCAGAAACCTTTCATATGAACATCCCCTAGGCAGCCATCTTTGTCACTTTCTTAACTCCCACATAGACTATTGATATCTGTCTATCCAGATTTTAAAGGAGAGTGAAGTAATGAAGCATCACGGTTTCTATCCGTTGCCCCAACAAAACGGAAATCACCAGTTCCAAGAGCTGGATATCGAGGCCAAGCTCCCCCAAACGCAATCGATTGAAGGAAGAATCCTGGAACTTGAACGTCAAAATGAACGCCAACAGCTGAAGAGAATCAGTCAGGTTCATCACGATGTCTCACGCATAAACGCTGCCGTGGACCAGGTAAACCAGATTGTGAATAGGCTAACTGAAAATAATCAGCAACGAAAAAACAACATCACTAAACATCCATGGGACGACGAAATTATCCCATTTAACTATACCGTTGGAGACTAATGCATAAAAACAGCAGGGCATTGCACCTGCTGTTTACATTTTTTCTAGTTGCTCTTTCATTAAATTTATCGGATAACCTGATAGTTTTAGATTGATGAATCGATTATAGTAATGGTTAATTTCTTGAGTGTCCACTCCCACTATGTCCCTTCCCAACGGGTAATCATACTGTATGTTTAGAATAACCTCTTTCAAGCAACCTAATGTACTACGATTATTAGTATTAGTTATGATCATTTCTTTGCCATTTTTCAATAGGGATCAATTAACTCAGGGTTGATCTCTTCTGCGAGTAAACTTTCCCGTACATGTTGTACCAATAATTCCTTGAAGTTCAGAAAGTCTTTCTTCTTTACTCCCACGATGGTCACACTATAAAGGGTCAGATCATTTATCATCGTAAGACAAGTATATCTGCCAACCTTAAATGAATTGACATGCCATCTATAGAATCCCTCCTCCACGCCTTCCTTAAAATTGACTGCTTTTATATCTATATTTTTGAGAACCTTTTGGGTTGCTCCCACTAGGAACATGCTTCCCTCACCTACCTTAATTGATTTCCGAATCTATTAATCAAACGTTTGATTAATAGATGAAAAGCTGACTATTAGCGCAGGGTATAGCTTTTATGAAACCGTGTCATCCGTCTTCCTTAATAATCGATACACCACTTCTTCTATCCCTATATTGTAATACCCCATTTCCCGGAAGCTCTCGGCCGCTTGCTTCAGAGTCCCGGTAAATTTCATGACCCCTTTTTGCAACACACCAATACGGTCACATAACTTCACGATTTCACTCATATCATGGGTAATGTATACAATTGTCTTCCCTTGCTCTGCCAATCTCTTTACATATTGATTAATTTCAAGCTTGGATTGAAGGTCGATCCCGACAGTTGGTTCGTCCATCAAGAGAATATCCGGATCGTGAATCAGAGAAACGGCAATGTTCAGTTTCCTCTTCATTCCTCCAGAGAGGCTCGATACTCTTTCATCCCACTTATCCTCAAGCTGTACGGCATCACATAGCTCCAGTAGACGTTCTTCCGTTACTTTTCCCTTTACAAACTTACTCCAAAAACGAAGATTTTCTTTGACGGTAAACTCATCCCATAATGCGATATCCTGTGGGACAAAACCAATGAGTTGACGAACTTGCTTCGTTTGCTTTTTTAAATCCAGCCCATTAATCCTGATGTTGCCACTAGAAGGCTGTAATACGGTTGCAAGGATGGAAATGAGTGTTGACTTCCCTGCCCCGTTCGATCCCAAAAGTCCAAAGATTTCTCCTTTTCCTATTTGTAATGACACATCATCAAGTAGCAAGTTATCTCCGTATCTCTTTACGATATTATTAATGATAATCATCTGACGTTCAGCCCCCAATTTGTCGTTTTCCAAAGCAAAGCTATGCAAACTCCCGAAAATAATACGGTCCATCCAATCTCGCTAAATGACGTATACCACGGGTAGGCCGTTACCCATAGAATTTTCTGAGGAAGCCAAAGGGATATAAATTCAAACGTTGGGGAAATATCACCAATCGGAAAAAAACTCCCCCCCGCAATTGCCAGAATGAATGCCATTAATGAACCGGCCACATAATAGCTTCCGAGATGATGCATCCGACTCGCTGTCCACATGCTGATGGAAGTTGTAAAAACGATGAACAGAACCATTCCAAGATATAGAAAAAGTGTAGTTTCCATAAGTTGAAAATACCTTAAAACCATTAAACTGCAAGCAGCTTGAAGAACATGAAAAAGAATATAGGCTCCCGACGTCTGTCTTAAATAAGAGGCGAGTCCTATATTCGTCGTCATTATTCTCGGAAATAAAACCGAGCGTTCCTTCACGACCCAATCCGATGTAATGAAACAAGACAGCATGGTGAAGAAACTCCAAACACCTAGGTAGGAAGTAAACAGAACATCTTTATTTTGTGTTCCCGCTATACTATTTTCACTGCTATAGTTTATGGTCATCAACGGTTTTGGATCCAACTGATCTTTCGTATATTCGAATGCCTCATTCCACACATCCGCCTTTATGCCTTTTTCTTGTTGATAGAGCTTTTCCACTCGATTGGCAGCTTTGACGGAGCTTGTCACCTTCGTAACCTCACTCGCTACCACTTCACGAACAATACCCGAGGCTATGGAAGTTGGTGAAGTCCACAGCTCGATGCTCTCTTTTCTTTTGTCATCTAATATATGCGCCTGAAACCCTTTCTTTAAGACGAATATACTGTCTACCTCATTACGGGAAAGAAGGGTATCGGCCTCATCGAATGAGGTCTCTTTCACGACGATGCGTTGCTGTAGCTCCATTTGTTTGATGAGGTTTCCCGAAAAATCCGTTTGGTCTTCATCTACGATAGCAATCGGGATGACCAATTCCTTTTGTTGCTTCTCCAGTAACGAACCCACCCCAACAGCGGCCACGATCGGTAGCAGAAACAATAGGAGGGTAATAGGCTTGAACATATGCTTTAGTTTCTCTATCATGACTCCCATTACCTACTCCTCCTTATTTGTAAAGTCCCCTTTATGATGAAGACACTGCACAGAGATGAAATGATGAGCCAAGAACCAATTTCGACAGGGGCATAGGCTGCTTCCTCCTGCACCATTGCGAACATGAACTTGAGGACCCATCCATTTAATGAAAATAAATTCAAGATTTGTAACCAATCCGGAAAATATACGACGGGTATGAAATGCTCACCAATGACAGCCCCTAAAAGAATAAGGCCGATACCGGCAAATTGATAAAATCTTTCATTCCGTATCATCGCCTCCATCCAGCTAAAAAAGGTTATAAATACGAAAGCAGCCACGAGTGTACTGCCAATCCATATACTTATCTCCGTCGGTTTAGAGATCCCATTCCATAATAAGTAGAGAAGGGCAATCAGGATGGAACTGACCGAAACCATGATATATGCCGCAAGCATTCTAGATAGGGTGGATTGAAAATGAGAAAAACCCAATCCCAAAAGACGGTTTTCTATGGCTGCACTTTCATTTCTTTTCAGTAATAGAAGCCCTAAAAAGCTCCATATCATGATAAGCAGTATATAAAAAGAGATAGCATAATAATGTAATAGACTTTCCTGAAAAAGATTCTTTTGCTTTTTTTCATCAAAGATTTCCCCACGACTTAGTACATGGAGGGAGAAGGAAAGAACATCCCTTTTGAATTGTTTCTTCTGCATGCCCTCGGATAACTCCGCCTCTTCCATGAAGTAATCGATTGTATTGATCCCGCCTTGTGCAGCTGAAGTAAAATCAGCCGCACTTTCCATCACATGACGGACAAGCTGGGATTGAAGTGGTCTTTGGCTGTTTCCCGTAACTTTGACGGGTGTATTGATGCCTCGTGCCACGTCACGGCTAAATCCCTTAGGAATGTAAATAACTGCCGCTACCCTATTATTATGGAGGAGTTCATATGCCTTTTGTTGACTGGTATCAACGGTGGTCATGACCCCATTCAAATGCGGGCTATCCGTAAGCTGCTGGATGACCATCTTCGTTTCTACCGTAGGGTCTTCATTTATTACAGCTACCTGAAATGCTTGAACTCGGCTCTCCTCTTTTAAAAAGTGATTCCCAATCACACCCGCACCCAATAAAAAGAAAATAGGAGTCAGCCACAATGCTGCGGCCGATTTCCTATTTTTCAACAGTACCTTTAGATAAAAGGAAGTAAACACAAACATGTTCCTCATATAAAACTCACCCTACTTAAAATGCATCATCAGAATCTTCATCTTCAAAATCATAATAACCATCATAACTCGCTTCATCGCCATAATCGTAATCGAACATATCTTCAGAAATGAGCCCGTATTTCATACCGAGCTCCATAAGATTCGTCCCTACTTCTTGCTGGATTTCATACATCTCATCAGGAGAAATGTCGACAACACTTAATCCCTGACCAGAATCAAGCTTAAAGTCCTGCATATCCACTTTATCTTTCAGCTTCGTCTTGGAATCCAGGTTGATTGTGACGCTTCCCGATTCCGAAGCATCCTCTAGTCCGACTGTCATCTTGAATTTTGAATTAGAATACTCATCCTTTATGTTCAGGTCATTCTTCTGTTCAACCGTTCCCTTCCATGCAGACGGCATATCCGAGAAATCCGCACCATCAAAGTCCAGGTTGAATGTCCTGGTGATATCCTGTTTCCCAGCTTTTTCTTCTTTGATGTCACTCTTCATCGTAAACTTGATTTCATTGGTATCACCAAACTCTTTAAACATAAAGGCTGCCTTGAGATCTTCAGTCCGCTTCTCTTTTTTTGCGGCAGCATCATTCGTGACACTGAACATTACCTCTGTATCCTGATCATTATCAGGTGCTAAATTGATACTGAATTCTTTGAATGCCTGATCATCCCCGTAAGGAATGTTTTTACCTTTCATGACCACATTAACTTGATCAGAGCTATCCCCTATTGATGTCGTTACTTTACGGTCGATGATTCGCTCTTTCTTGTCTATTAATAAAGTGGAGGTAAATCCTTCAGCAAAACGGATATCCTTCAATTCACCCTTAGCGTCTTTCAAGCCGTCAACCAATTGGCGTTTCATTGCCTTTGTATCTTGCATCTCTTCATCTACCTGTTCGGTTAAGGCAGCAGCACCCGCCACCTTTTGAGCCCGTTTCACTAGAATATTATGAAGCTCTGTATCTTTAATCATTTCATCCATTAAGTCGTCTATGAATGTTTTAGTTTCAGAAGCAGAAAGTTTCAGAGTGACTTTCCTTACCTTCATGGCATCGCCTTCGTGCTTATATTCCACACCTTTTTCAACCTTGAATTGATCATCATCCAAATTATCCATCAGGAAAGATCCATAGCGTTTTTGTATATGTTTCTGTTCCTTCTCTGTCAGTTTCAAATCCTGCCATTCAAGGTCTGATATTTCCAATGTTTCCGGTCCATCATATAACGGATCCATCATCCGCATGAACTCCCCATATTCATCAAAGTTCAGGAAAAAGAACTTATCATATAACATGGGCACCTTTAGTCCGGCTTGGTCCTTGGATTGGACCATTTCCACATCCATTGCTTTTTCCTTATCAATATTTAATGCGACGGTGTAATGACCCTGATTCGTTTTGGGATCCTGATCCATTTTGGCGGAAATCGATGCCTGGCCCAATAGTTCCTTGACCATCTCGAAGTCTGGATCGCTCCCTAAGGAATCCATGTCGACATCCCCACTTAGTGTCATCTCCGAACGGGAAGGTTGCTGCATCGTTTTCTCTTGGAATTCCAATGAATCACCATGCTGATCCACCCATTGCTCTTTTGCATATTGATACGATTTATATTCAGAAAGTAGATATAATTCTTTTGGGGATTTATGAAGAATAATGGCTGCAGCTGCACTGGAAATAAGGATGATTGTTAAGATTGCCGCAATGATTAGCGTTCTTTTGTTAAATCGCTTCTTAGAGGGCTTTTCTTCAGCTTGCTCCTGCCTCATTTCTGCAGCGGCTATTTCCTTTTCCGTGAGCTGTTCTTCCCCCGGAAGTACCGCACCGCATGAAGGACAAAATTTTGCATCCGCATCCACCGGCTTACCACATGTTTTACAATTTTTCATTTTTCATTTCTCTCTCCCTTATCCTGCTTATGACTCCATAAACTACTAAAACGTTAGTCCTTTATCATCATAAACAACATATTTCTATAATTCTATGTTTTCGACAAAAAAAGACAAATCCTACAGGAATAATAGGCATGAGTACCCATTCGTTTTACGTATCACCCCTTCCCCACTTTTCGCTTATTCCTACCGTTCGGAATGACACATCGCCTTATCCTATGTACATCCAGCCTGATATTATTACTGTAAATCCCATTTTAGATTAAACCACCCATATCAAGCCTAAAAAAAAACGGGAGCACCTTAGCGCTCCCGTTTCACCTAACTCAGTTTATAAGTTGAGCTAATTTTTCATTTCTTGCGTCTTGCTCTTCTTTGGAAGATAAATCATATTTCTTTAGCAGATGGAAAAGTTCATTAAGCATTTCTTGCGTCTGCTCTTTTTCTAGCAACTCCTTCAAAGCTTCGCCTAGCGTTTTTGGTAAGAAATCCTGTTGGCTACTAAGCTTCATCCTGACATCTTGCCTGGTATGGTTAAGATTGCATGCTCCCAATGATCATTCACTCCTTATTTCTTTCATGGCATCATGAATCCCAAGCATACTACCGTTTCCCCCCATTAATCAAACGATTGATTAAATTTAAAAAGGGACCATCCTCTTCTTCATCACCAAAAAAGCCAACATACTAACATGTTGACTTTAACGTCTTTGAAAGGATGACCTTCTACTTCTTTTTAGTTATGCCTTTCCAAAACTCTTTGGCCACGACCTTATACCCGGACTTACTCAGATGGATATCTTGTTTATTCGGAAGATACTCTTTATATTTTTTCCCTATTTGAGTTTCGGTCGATACGTAGGTATCCCCATTTTTCTTTGCTACCGCTTTGATTTGTTCATTTAGACTTTTCAATAGTGGCAAAAGAAGTTCCTGTTGCTCTTTCGGATAGTAGGGGAAGGGATTATAATAACCCATCACATATACCTTGGCCTTTGGGTTCAGTTTATCGATCGTACGGAGAATGCTTTGCAAATTTACACGGACCGTATCGATTGCTTCCTGCGCATTGTAAGGGTCCGTTTTAATTTTGCCTAGGAGATCATTGGCACCAATATCAATGGTGATATGGGTCGCTTCTTTAATTTCCTTTCTGACCTTACTGCTTTTAACCAAATCATTCTTCAATTTTTCAGAGGTATACCCGGGTACACCAAAATTATCGAAATCGGCCAGCTTATATTTATTCTTCACAAAAGAATCCGCAATATAATCGGCATATCCATAATCGATGACCCCATCCGGTGTTTGCCCAGCGGCCAACGAATCCCCTAAAGCGACATACTCCACTTTCGCTTGTTTGGCCGTTGCACTAAATGGCGTGGCCACCAATGCCATCGCTAATAACATACTTGCCGCTTTCTTCTTATTATTCATTTCATCTCCCCTTTTCCTAACCCTTTTTTGTCTCACTACAATAGTTCTTTTTTCCCTTGTAGATTCCTTCTTGTTCAGGAGATAACTTTCTGACAAAAAACCACAAAAAAAGCCCGGTTTCCCGGGACATCTCTTGTTTGCTTAAATTTTGAAAGCAACGACCTTCTCTTTCAATTCCTCGGCCATCCTCGCCAGTGATGAAGCAGAGGCGGTGATTTCTTCCATGGAAGCCAGCTGTTCCTCTGAAGCCGAAGCAATTTCGGCCGTACTTGTAACGGACCCTTCAGCAATACGGGTTACTTGTTCAATGGCCGCGCTCACTTGATCTACACTCGCTGCCATTTCCTCCGATACAGCGGATGCCTCTTGTATTTCGGAACTTACCGTTTCTATCGATTCTAGGATGGAATCGAATGTTTTCCCGGTCTCCTCGACAAGTTTCATTCCCTCTGTCACTTCCTGGGTGCCATAGTTCATCGTATTGACCACAAGTACCGTATCATCTTGAATATCCTGAATGAGGTCAGCAATCTGCTTAGCTGACTGGCGAGATTGTTCAGCCAATTTCTTGACTTCATCAGCCACGACTGCAAAACCTTTCCCATGTTCACCGGCTCTTGCCGATTCGATAGCCGCGTTCAAGGCTAAGAGATTCGTCTGGTCGGCTATCCCCGTGATCACTTCAATGATCTTGCCAATTTCATTGGATCGATCATTCAGTTTTTTCACCACTTCATTTGATTCGTTTGTGGACGTTGAAATGGATTTCATTTGTTCAATCACTTTGTTAAGATACTCGCTACCGATATTGGCTTGTTTTGCGGCCTCCATTGCCGATTCAGTAACAGTGGAAGTCGTTAAGGCAACTTTCTTTGTACCGACGGCCATGACTTGGACACCCTTTGAACTCTCTTCTACATAGTTATTTTGAGTTTCAGCCCCACCGGCCACTTCTTGTATGGCAGTTACCACCTGTGTTGTCGCAGAATTGGTTTGTTCCGCGCTTGCCATCAGTTCCTCCGAAGAAGCAGCGACTTGATCAGTTGCAGCATTCACCGTTTTAATCAAACTTCGCAAATTACCTTTCATCTCATTAAAAGAGCTGGCCAATTCACCGATTTCATCCCTATTCTTCACTTTCACATCTTCTATCGTCAAATTTCCGGCTGCAATCTGTTTCGCTGCAGCTGAAACGAGCAATACAGGTTTTGAGATGCTCCGGTTTATGATTAAAGCAATCGCCACCCCAGTGATAATGGCTAGGACGCTTATAATCAGAATAATCCTTTTCACTCCGATAACCTGAAGGGACAATTCATCACTTTTTTCTAAAAGGGCAGCCTGTTGATAATTAAATGCCTCTTCACTCACTTCATTTAATTTTATTGTAAGGGGAGCTCCTTGATTGTTCATTAAGTCGATGTATCCTTTTTTATCATCTAGATCCTTTAATTCAATTAGCTGTCCGGCCAGCGTTTCATATTCGGTAGCATAGCCATTTAGCTCGTCCAAAATTTCCTTTGCCTCGGGATCTAGACTAAGCCCACTATATGTATCGAAAGCTTGTTTGAAGGAATCCTTCGATTGTTGGAACGCTGATAAATATTTATCCGTATCATTGACCAAGTACCCTCGGAGGGCGATTTGTTCCGTGCGAATCGCGTCGACCATTTTTGTCGAAAGAGAAATCTTTTTGACACGGTCTTCTATGACACTTGAATAACTATCGTCTACACTGTTGAACTGATAAAATGTAATCCCCGTTATGATAGCTAAAAGAGACAATACTCCGCAAAAGCTCCATAGTAATTTTTTCTTTACAGTCATCTTCATCTTTCCATCTCCTACTTAAGTTGCATTTTTCTATTACGCGAGTACGTGATAATGATTGTATCGGTGAAAATACGGTTAGTTTTAGTTGGTAAATGATTACATTAGACTTCTTTGTAATAATTTGCGTCATACCCTTCCATCTTTTATCCACTTATGGCAGGAGAAAAAAATGAACAACATGCCCGCTCACCAAATAGGACAGAATAATATTATCTTGGATATATTGTTCGAATTTCAGCAAGATAATCTAGAAGGTCAAGTATCAACAAAAGAATAAGGAGACTTCTTGATGACTATTTTAACTGATGTCAAACTATGTGCCGCCAACCTTAAGGGAGTGGAAGCTGGACTCTCTAGCCTGGCACTCCGAACTCAGGATGACGAATCGAAGCGAATCTTACACGAAACGATGATGAAAGTGAATGAAGTGAGGAAAGATATTCAAAAGAGGGTCGGAAAGTTAGAGAGCGAAGGATTACAATAAGACCGGGGTATGGAGGTGCTAAATAATGCCTGATTGGTTACAGGTGGTGTTACGATCGCTATTTTTTTTGATCGTTCTTTTTTTAATTACGAAATGGTTAGGGAAAAAACAAATCTCCCAACTTTCATTTTTCGAATATGTCACGGGGATTACGATTGGAAACGTCGGGGCGGAGTTAGCCACAAAGGTAGAAGGAAATATTTTTCATGGAGTCCTCAGCATCCTCGTTTTCGCATTTGCTCCTTTCTTAGCTGGCTTGATTTCATTGAAAAGTAAAATTTTCCGTGATTTGGTGGAAGGGAAAGCCACCGTGTTTATTAAAGATGGCAAGATCTTGGAGGACAATTTAAAAAAGGAAAAGTATACGACCGATGAATTATTATGGCTACTCAGAAGTAAGGACGTTTTTGATATATCCATGGTGGAGTTTGCCTTATTAGAGGCAAATGGTGTTTTTTCCGTATTATTAAAGAAAGAAAACCAACCACTCACACCAAAGGATATAAATATGAAGGTTGATTTAATCAAGGAGCCTCAAACGATCATCATGGATGGGGAAATCCTGGATGAACCACTCTCCGCCATTGGGCTGAATCGTAATTGGTTGAGTACGGAATTGGAGAAACTAGATGTACTCCTTGAAAATGTCTTTCTGGGGCAAGCAAAATCAAATGGAGAGTTAACGGTTGATTTATACGACGATAAAATTAAAGTCCCTTCTCCTCAAGAAAAGCCATTATTGCTTGCGACTTTAAAAAAGTGCCAAGCAGATTTAGAGGTATTTTCCCTCTCTACCGATTCAAAGGATGCCAGAGCAATGTATAGCAAAAATAGCGAAAAACTGCAACAAGCCATCGATGAGGTAGCCTTTCTATTGAAATAATAATTATTAATTTTTTATTCGCACTTCCATTATGGAAGTAATCACACCAATAATGATAATAGTCAGACATGAAAACAGAAAAATTTCTATTCCTAAGATGAATAAACCTGCTGATATGATTGCGGTATCAATGATGATAATGATTAAAGCAATATCCATGGAGGAGGATTTGGAGATGAATTTTGCCAACAAATCCGTTCCTCCACTGCTTGTTTCATATCTGAGCATAAGCCCTATCCCCACCCCGATAATTACCCCACCAACCAATGAACTGGTGAAAATAGAAACCGCAAATTCCCTTTTTAATGGGCTTAACCAATCCATGAAAAGAGAAGTCAATAGTAACCCATGGATGCTGCTATAGAAAAGGGAACGCTCATAACACCAGGCATATGTAAATAAAGGGATGCTAAGAACCAACATCGAAAGCCCTGTCTGAAAGTCAAAGAAGTAATGTAGAACGAGAGCGATCCCGATAATCCCACCATCTATCAAGTGATAAGGGACCAAGAATCCATTTATCCCAACACCAATCAAAAAGCTACCAACAATCACTGCCACTACTTTTTGAAAATTGATAAAACCACCTTGCCCCCTATTCGATATTCCTTAATATATGTCCCAATCGTAAAGACAAGAATGGGTAAATGAAAAAAAATCAAAAAGCAGGACCCTTATTGGATCCTGCTTCGGCATTCATTTTCTATTAAAGACAATTATTCACATTCACTTTAACTCTAATAACACAACATTTTCAACATGCGTTGTCATCGGGAACATATCAACAGGTTGGACATAAACAGCTTTATATCCGCCTTCTTCCAAAATGTGAAGGTCCCGGGCTAATGTTCCTGGGTTGCAAGATACGTAAACGACTTTCTTCGGTTTCATCTCAATGATGGTATTTAGAAGCGTTTCTTCACAGCCCTTGCGCGGTGGGTCCATGACGATGACGTCTGCTGTATTACCTTTTTGATAGTATTCAGCAATCACGTTTCCTGCATCACCAACAACGAATTCGGCATTCGTAATCTCATTCAGTTCTGCATTGCGGCGTGCGTCTTCTATTGCTTCTTCCACCACTTCCACGCCGATGACCTTTTTCGCTTTTTGGGCCAGGAATAAGGAAATAGTACCAATGCCACAATAGGCATCAATCACGGTTTCTTCTCCCGTTAATCCAGCATACTCCAGCGCCTTATCATAAAGGACTTTCGTTTGGTCCGGGTTGATTTGGTAGAAGGATTTAGCTGAAATCGCAAATTTCACGTCGCCAATCATGTCATAGATTACTTCATTACCCCAAAGTACAGACATTTTTTCTCCCAAAATGACATTCGTTTTCTTCGTATTCACGTTTTGAACGATTGATTTCACCTGTGGAAGTCTGTCAGTGATCTCCTTCACGATGGTTTCGATGAACGGGATACTGCTAGTCCGTGTAACAAGCACGATCATTAACTCACCCGTTTGCTTACCATAACGAGCCATGATGTGACGCAAAACACCTTTATGTGTTTGCTCATTGTAAGCGGGAATTCCCAGATGACTAAAGACTTCCTTCACAACCTGAACGGCTTCGCTAATCACTTCATTTTGAATGATGCTTTCTTTTGTTTCCACAATTTCATGTGTCCGTGGTTTAAAGAACCCTGCAATCAGCTTGCCATCTTTTTCCCCTACAGGAACTTGCGCCTTATTACGATAATGGGTAGGGTCTTCCATCCCAATAACCGGATAAACCGTCGCATCCTCAAGTTTTCCAATGCGGGTCATTACGTCACGCACTTGTTTTTCCTTAAACTCCAATTGACCTTCATAACTCATATGTTGCAGTTGACAGCCACCATACTTGTTATAGTCTTCAGTAGGGATCTCCACGCGATATGGACTATTTTCGATAATTTCCATCAAACGTCCAAATCCATATCCTTTATTGGCCTTCAAGACTTTAATTTTTGCTTTTTCACCAGGTAGCGCGTTCTGAACGAAGATCGGATAGCCATCAACTTTAGCTACTCCAGCACCTTCGTGCGTTAAATCTTCGAATAAAACCTCTATAATATCATTCTTATTAACAGGTGTTGTTGTTTTCATATCATCTTCTCTTTTCTTTTTTAAGCTAACCTGTATTTTACCACAAACATAGCCTTGCCACAAAATGACTCACCAATTCACGCTATTCCTCATAAAAATATAGAAAAGGAATTCCTGATTTATTCATCGTTTTGTGCATAAAACGGCGCAGGATAGAGAAAAGTAAGGAAAAGTGAATGAGGTGAGGAAATGGGTTTATTCAGCTCCATATCAGACTGGAACTCAAACAGGCTAGAAAAACATCGAGCAAGCATGGAAGAAAAAGGCCTTTGTCCAGATTGTTACGGTCGGGGATACAGCTCTTTTGTACCGACGGAGTATCATTTTTCAGATATCCACGACTGTCCCGGCTGCAATGGTTCCGGCGCATATGCCGACTGGGCTGCCATGAATGGACAGCAAACATAGAAGGGTCAATCCTTACACCTGCAATGCCTGATCCCCAGCTTATACTGGGGTTTTTTCTAGTTCCTTGACCATATAGGCAAATTCCCCGTCACTCACTCTAATCATCTTCGTCTTTTTGTATCCTAATCGTTTATAAAGACGCCCTGCATCAGGATTAACATCTTCAACAATTAATGAAACACTTGGATATCCCTTCTCTACTCCGAACGCTTCCATTTGATGAATTAAAGATGTCCCAATACCTTTGCCGCGAAAATCGGGATCCACACTTATTGTATCCAGATAGAAGTCTTCCATCTCCGCTTCTTTGTCGATGTTAATGCTTGGGTCATTCTTTTTCCTTCTTAATCGTTCCGCTATCGGTTCATCCAAGGCCACGGCATCTTTTCCATGATAGGCGATGATCAATCCAGCCACTTGCCCATCCTGTTCATACACCAACGTATTTTCATAACTCATTCTGTTTCCACTGCTTCTGAAAAAATCCCCAAGATCAGCAAGTATTTTTTCTTCCTTCGTTTCACCGGTAAGTGTTTCGGCTATTTCCTTGATGGCAAAACGTATTAATATTGCTGCCTTTTCTGCGTCTTCTTTAGTTGCTCTTCTGATAGTCACGTTCCTCAATCTCCTTACTAGAATAAAATGAAAAGGCCACTCAATGTGAAGTGACCTTTATTGATTATTTATTTTTCGGGTCATCCGCCAAAATGCCTTGTGGGATGAAAACATCGAAATGACGATACTGGTTAACGAATTCAGCTGGTGCCATACCACCGAATTCCCCATCTAGATTGAGCATCATTTCTTTTTTTGATGTAATTTTGATTCTATTGGCTTTTACATAGATGACATTTCTATCATGGATATGTTCTCCGCGCATGGCCAACGTAACAATGCGGACGATATCTGCAAGATTTGCTTTTTTCAATATTAGCAGCGTGAACATCCCATCATTGAGCGATGCATCTGGTGCCAATTTTTCAAAACCGCCGACAGAGTTCGTGTTAGCTACTAAAAACAACATGATTTCGCCTTCAAAAAGCTTTCCATCATATTCTATCGACACTTCCGTCGGTTTGATGGAAGGCAACATCTCGATTCCTTTAATATAGTAGGCCAGCTGTCCCAGCATTGTTTTGAGCTTGATTGGTACATCGTAAGTTAATTCGGTCAATCGTCCTCCGCCTGCAATATTGATGAAGTACTTCTCATTCATCTTTCCAATATCAATCGGCATCGTATGCCCATTGGCAATGATATCGGCTGCGCCCTCAATGGATTTCGGTAAATGCAATGCCCGTGCAAAATCATTCGTCGTTCCCGTCGGAATGATTCCTAATTTCGGGCGTTTTTCTGCATCGGCAAGCCCGTTTACCACCTCATAGATTGTACCATCTCCGCCCGCTGCGATAACGATATCATATCCGCGTTCGATGGCAATTTTGGCAGCGTTCGTTGCATCACCAGCACCGGTAGTTGCATGTGTCGAAGCCTCGTATCCAGCTGCCTCTAGCTTGGCGAGCACTGCTGGTAAACTTTTCTTGATGGCTTCCCGTCCTGATGTCGGGTTATAAATTAACCTCGCTCTTTTCATTTCCCATCATCCTTATACGTATTGATTCCATAAGTTACATAATAATCCTTCACTTCACGAAAAGCAATTTCCCTCAAAAAAAAGGACCGTAAGCTGGCCCATCCTTATTTATTCATATCTGCTATCTTATCAGAGAAATTATATAGCTTTTTATGAATTTATTCTAGTATCTAGTCTTAATTAATGATACCGAACGTTCACGTTATAAGAATCTGAAATCGTCAAGGTATGACGTCCTTTGCCAAATTTCAACGTACCATTCTTTACGTCGCTATCTTCATCATCTTCCGTCTTCACGCTGACAGATTTCCAGCTATCTTTTGGCCCTTCCAGCTCTTCGACTCCAAATGCCTGTATCGTTATATCGCTTTTTTCCTGTAGATAGACAGTAAGAGAACCTGCATCATCTACATTCCAATCGTTAACCAGTTCTCTCGGCTTTAAAGTGAGGTCTGTGTCTTTTCCCTCGACTTCCAAAGCCAGGTCGGCAGGTATGATGAGCGTTGCTTCAAGGTTCATCCTATCTCCACCCAGCAGTCCATTTTGAACGGGGAGATCTTTCAAACTGATATAAAGTGTATCGCCTTTCCTTTCCACCATTAGATAGTCTTCAGCCTCTTTTAATAGTGACTCACTATCTTCCATTACACGTTCATCGTACGTGCCAAAAATGGAAACATTCTCATTGCTCCCTCCTTCAACCGTTAGAGGGTAGTATCCCGGATCCAATACGACCCGCTGAATTTCTTTCCCGGCTTTTTCATTGAAGCCAGGCAAATCGACGGTTTTTTCCTCGCTTTTCACCGCTGCCGTCACCTGTTCCATCACGCCGCTTGATGTTAGCAAAAGTAAAGCAATCCCCAACATTCCAAGCAGTCCTACAAAAATGATACTAATAAAATCATATTTTACGAAAGAACTCTCTTTCCTTGAATAATAGATATAAAAGAGGATCTCGCCTCCTAAAATGATGAAAAGAAGCGGCCACCAGGATAAAAGGATCGTCGTCAAACTCATATCTGAAATCTGTGAAAGCAACAAAAGTACGCCTAACCCGATTAGGGCCACACCCATTGACACCGTCCCAACTCTCCATGTTCTCATTTTGTTTCCCCCCTAACTTTCTCTTTCTTACTTCCAGACAGCAATTTGATTCCGCCGCCTATTAATAGGACACATACAATCCCTTTTTGAAAATAATCCCTAAACCAATACTCAAAGTTATCCCCTAGCCATTGCTGTAAATAGGGAGCTGCTGCGGGTACTATGATATTGCTCGCGAAGAAATAAACGCCTATAGCCACCAACCCATAGCCGAACCACTTTTGTTGATGGGCAATGCCTGTAATGATTGGCGTGTCCACCAGTGGTCCTTCATCCATTTTGGATGCTTTTTGCAAGCCATCAAAAAAGCTATAAAACCAAATGATGGGAATCAGAAAGAAGAAAAAACCCAATCGAAGTAAATCCAGGATATAGATGGCGAATAAGAATCCCGCCATTAATTGGATTCCACGTTTTTGTAAGCCCAAATATAAGTGGCCTGCACCTGGGAATACAGAGAACAATGTGGCAACCGATTTACTCTTCTTGCCGGATTCCCTTCTCTCTTCCAAATCTTCTAAAACCGACCGGTCAACCAGCTCTTCCCCTTTTTGCTTTTTGTTCAGCTGTTGGATGCCATCAAAAAAGCTGTACACCCAAATCACCGGTAAAAGGGCCATGAATATCAACAAGCCATCTATATGGGTCATTGCCGTTATGAATATCACCATAACGCCGAGCCCCAGGAACCCAATCAAAAACGTGAGCCCGCGATTCATGAGACCGAGCTGAAAATGGCCCAGGCCCGGTACGAATGACAGGACGATCACATAGAACCTTTCGGCCTCAGGCTGAACCATGCTACTGCCTTCCGAGCCTGATTTAATGTTTGCCCCTCTTAAAGAAGTGATCACCAAATCAAAAATGCTGATGAGGTACACGAAGACTCCCAAAATCGAAATAGCAAGGAAACCATCATCTTGACTGACCACGGCTAGTAGGATCCCGATAGCCCCCAATCCTACCGTAGCCAAAAAATAAAATAGCCCTTTGAAGATCCTGCCCAAGTAGAAATGGCCGGCCCCGGGGAAAAACGACAATATAAAGGCTAACACCGGACTTTTATTCATATTTAAACCCCTCCTTATTTTTCTTTTCGATATCATCCATCCAGTTAAATGTTTTATCAATCAGTCCGTCTGTTACCGGCGGCGTTTCTTTTATAGCCCCAGACTCCACATTATCGACGTATTTAGTCAAAGAGTGAAACGCTCCACTCGCCATCAGTAACACAGTAAAGCCTGCGGCAATCAAATAGTGTTTTGTAATGGTCCTCATTGAACGGGTGTTCTTTGTTTCATCCTCTGCGGATGGCACGGTTTTGAGTGCTGCAATCGTGTTCATCACGCTATCCGCGATATCCAGTTCCTCGTTAGGCCGAACACTTTCCTCTCTATCTAGCGCTTCCATGTAAAGCGTTAAACAATCGTCACAGGAGTACAGATGATTTTCATATTCTACTTTTAGAGCATCCGGGATTTCATCTGCGATATACGCAGTCCACTCTGTTACAGAAACATGTTTCATGAAAAATCCTCCTCTTTCCAATGTTTTTTCATCCAATTTCTTGCCCGGTACAGCTTTACTTCAACCGATTTCACTTGGATTTGCTGTTCCTCGGCAATTTGTTGATAGGTTTTTTCCTTTATGTAAAAGTCGTGCACCACTTCACGGTATCCAGCTGGAAGGTCATCAAGTTTTTGTAGCACCAGTTTTCTTCTTTCATTCTGGAAGAATAGTGCCTCAACATCTTCGGATAAACCTAGATGCCCCTCTGATGGCTGTTCCTCATGCGATACTTCCTTTTTCCGGTCTCTTTTCCGCTTCAAGTCTATCGCATGATTGACGGCTATTCGCGTCATCCACGTTTTGAACCCTTGATTTTGATATTGGGGAAGAGAAGTGTAGATTTTGATGAAGACTTCCTGTGTGGCATCTTCAGCATCCTTTTGATTGTGCAGGACGGAATAAACCGTCCTGAAAACCGATTCTTTATACGTTTCAATCAAAATGCGGAAAGCATGATCATTCCCACTTCTTACCTTCTCCACTAACGCATCTGTCACTTCTCTCCCCCCTTTCATTTAAGCTTTCATGTTATAGACGAGACAAAAAGGAGTTATCCCTACAGATAACTCCTAAATAAATTTTTTTCTGCATGTACTATTCTCCATGAGAAAACCGTACCACCCGGAAGTGATACGGCCATCGATTAGCGTTTATTGATTTCTTCAATCAAGATTTTATTTACAAGTTGTGGATTGGCTTGTCCTTTTGTCGCTTTCATGATTTGTCCGACAAGGAATCCAATAGCTTTTTGTTTACCCGCTTTAAAGTCTTCAATCGATTGAGGGTTATTATTCAAGGCTTCCTCAACAGCTGTCTTTAACGCACCTTCGTCAGAAATCTGGACAAGTCCTTTTTCCTTAACGATAGCTTCAGCGTCACCGCCGTTTTCAATCAATTCCTTGAATACCTTTTTCGCGATTTTAGAAGAAATTGTGCCATCTTTGATAAGTTTGATCATGCCTGCCAATGACTCGGCAGTCAATGCCACATCGTGAAGTTCTTTTCCTTCAGCATTCAAGAATGCAGAAACTTCACCCATGATCCAGTTTGACGCCAGTTTTGCATCCGCACCTGCTGCAACCGATGCTTCAAAGAAATCAGCCATTTCTTTTGTTACGGTAAGAACAGCTGCATCATACTCCGGTAAGCCAAACTCTTCAGCATAACGCTTTTTCCGTGCATCCGGCAGTTCAGGAATTTCCGCAGCAATGCGCGCTTTCCATTCCTCATCGATATGGATCGTCAATAAGTCCGGTTCCGGGAAGTAACGATAATCATCAGAACCCTCTTTGACACGCATCAGAACCGTTCTGCCAGTAGCCTCATCGAAACGGCGTGTTTCTTGTTCAATGACGCCACCTTCATTCAATATTTCGGCTTGGCGGATTTCCTCATGCTCAAGTCCTTTACGAACGAAGTTGAACGAGTTCAAGTTCTTCAGTTCCGTTTTCGTACCGAATTCCTTTTGACCAACCGGTTTCAAGGAGATGTTGGCGTCACAACGAAGTGAGCCTTCTTCCATTTTACAATCACTAACACCCGTGTATTGTATGATGGATTTCAACTTTTCAAGATAAGCATAGGCCTCTTCTGGAGACGTGATATCCGGCTCGGATACGATTTCAACAAGTGGTGTACCTTGGCGGTTATAGTCACATAGAGAATGGTTGCCTTTATGCGTAAGTTTCCCTGCATCTTCTTCCATATGGATACGGGTAATGCCGATTTTCTTTTTCTTTCCGCCGACTTCGATTTCAATCCATCCATGTTCCCCGATTGGTTGATCAAATTGTGAAATTTGATAGGCTTTCGGATTATCTGGATAAAAATAATTTTTACGGTCGAATTTCGTAATCTCTGCGATTTCACAATTCAGCGCGATGGCTGCCTTCATTGCAAAATCAACAGCCTTTTTATTGACGACTGGCAGCACCCCAGGATAACCAAGATCAATGACAGTCGTATTGCTATTTGGAGAAGCACCGAAATGATTCGGGCTGCTTGAGAAAATTTTTGAATCTGTCTTTAATTCTACGTGTACTTCTAGACCAATTACCGTTTCAAAGTCCATTTATTTCACCCCTTACAGCTTAGGAAATTGTTTATGAAAATCTGTTGCTTGCTCAAAAGCGTGAGCTGCGCGATAAATCGTGCTTTCATCAAAATGTTTCCCGATCATTTGTAGACCAAGTGGTAGACCGTTAGCCGCGAATCCGCATGGTACCGAAATGCCTGGTACACCCGCAAGGTTGACTGGAATCGTCAAAATATCATTCGCATACATCGTTAATGGATCATCGACTTTCTCACCGATTTTGAATGCTGGTGTAGGCGTGGTTGGTCCCACGATGACATCATATTTTTCGAATACATCTTCAAAGTCTTTTTTGATTAATGTACGGACTTTTTGAGCTTTTTTATAATAAGCATCATAATAGCCGGAGCTTAAGGAGAACGTTCCAAGCATGATACGGCGTTTAACTTCATCACCGAAACCTTCCGCACGTGTTTGCTTGTACATTTCGATTAGCGTTTCGGCATTATCCGTACGGTGGCCATAACGAACCCCGTCAAAACGAGAAAGGTTGGCAGACGCTTCAGATGAAGAAAGCAGGTAGTAGGCCGCTAGAGCGTATTTAGAATGCGGCAATGAAACCTCTTCCCATTCTGCTCCAAGTCCTTCTAATACTTTTAAGGCTTCAAGCACGGAGTTGCGTGCCTCTTCCCCAACGCCTTCACCAAGATATTCCTTTGGCACGGCAATTTTCAATCCTTTAACATCGCCTGTTAATGAATTCACAAAACTTGGCACATCCACGTTAGCCGATGTGGAATCCATTGGATCGACACCAGAAATCGCTTCAAGTAAATATGCATTATCTTCAACCGTTCTTGTAATCGGACCAATTTGGTCTAATGAAGAAGCAAATGCCACAAGCCCAAAACGGGATACCCGTCCATATGTAGGTTTTAAGCCAACGACTCCGCAATAAGCAGCTGGTTGGCGAATCGAACCACCTGTATCCGAACCTAATGAGAACAGGACTTCACCAGCAGCGACAGAGGCAGCTGAACCGCCTGAAGACCCACCTGGTACATAATCCGTATTCCATGGATTGCGAGTCGCCTTATAAGCTGAATTCTCATTTGAAGATCCCATCGCGAATTCATCCATGTTCAACTTACCAATCGTCACTGTTTCAGCACTTTGTAATTTTTGAACGGCAGTCGCATCATATATTGGGTTGAAGTCCTCCAATATTTTACTTGCACATGTAGTCCGTAAATTTTTTGTGACAATATTATCTTTTACACCAATCGGCATACCGAACAAAACGCCTTGACTCTCGCCTTTAGCTAATTGGTCATCCATTTTTTTTGCTTGGTTGCGGGCGTTTTCTTCATCTAATGTCAAAAATGCCTGCACCTTGTCTTCTACCTGTCCGATCCGTTCATACGATTCGTTAACAAGATCAGTAACACTGATTTCTTTATTATGTAAACGTTCATGAAGCTCGGAAACCTTTTGTTCGAACAACGACATCATTGTCCCTCCTTATTCCATTATAGATGGTACGCGGATATAACCATCTTTGCTATCTGGTGCATTCTTGACTACTTCTTCCACCGGTAGTCCTGGTTTCGCTACATCTTCACGCATTACATTTTTCATATCCAAAACGTGAGAAGTCGGTTTTACCTGGTCTGTATCAAGTTCATTCAACTGTTCAGCAAATGAAATCATTTGATCAAGCTGATGTTGGAATTTTTCTGCTTCTTCTTCCGTAATTGCCAAACGTGCCAAATGGGCAACGTGCTTAACTTGGTCCATAGTTATACGTGACATTCTCTTCACCTCCAAAATATCCAAAGCCACTGAATCTAGTCGCTTTTCTCCAGAAAATCATCGTTTAAATCATATCAAACTATTACACAGTAAAGCAACAAGAGTTGCAATGTCGAATTTCAAAATTTTCAAAGGAAAAAGAAGTATTTTCCGGGAAATATGAGAATGCTGTCGGAAATTCCCTGGCGGAATTCCAAGATACCTCGTATCTCTCCAGAACCCCTTACTAATCATGAAAGAAGATGGGGCCATATCAGGCTCCATCTCCTCCTTTTCCTTTATTCGTATATATGCACAGTCGGTTCGTCTTGATTTGCCTGACGGACGATGAGTGCTTCTGGTCCGTTGACCGAAGTAATTGATACTTGCACGGAAATATACTTTGGAAAACGTTCCATCACGAGACCCGCTACATATTGAGTGAAGCCGATAGCTTCAGAATTCCCATAGAATTGAATGGGTATGTCGATGTTCAACTTCTGTAATTGGTTGTCCATATAAAAGGCCCGGCCTATTACGCCATTGAAGTTAGGGAAATACTCTTCGACATCCTCTTTGAAATTGGTGAAGGTGTTGACGTCGTCCCTATATTTTTTTTCTGCTTTTGTCGAAGGGAATAGGTAGTATTTTTCATCTACACTGTTCCATTTCTTGATTTCATTAGAGCTTTTTTCGATATTCGTATAGGATATGAAATTCCCAGGGACGACGGAAGATTTCTCGTTCTGTTCGAAAAGGGCAATCGTAATCGGCACATTCTTTAATTTTTCCGTTTTACGTAATCGTTTCAGGACTTCTTCCGCGATTTGTTCTCCTTCTCTTTTCAGTTCCTTACTATCTATTTTGGTTTCATACGTGGCACCGTATGCTTCTTTTTGATAATAATGAACCGAATTCAAGGCAAGGCCGATGACGACACCGCCAAGGCTGACTTTATTATCTTCCGTTTTCGTCAAGTAATTATGTTCCAGAATATGAGCTAGATAGATTGGGTTTTCTTCATTCCGTTTATCAATGTCGCCCTTACCTGTATCTACAGGGTTCAAGCCTAGATTCTCACTGGCTTTCAAGTCTTTTTCTTTCAACTGGCTTTTTGTGTATTTTCTGTTCAGCCAAGATGAAATCGTCGAACTGTCAAGCATTTGTCCTTCTTGGAACAAATAATCGTCTGGATTAAACTGATTTTGCGCCAATCGCATAAGTCCGTTTTCAAATTCTTCTATATCGTATCGAGTGTTTAAATTCGATACAACCAAACCGCGGGCCTTTGATGGCTCAAATGGAAGAATCGTTTGATAATATTCATCCGAAATTTTGTATTTCGGAATGATTGCTGTCTCCTCTTTGTCCTTGGAATCTTTCACTACCTCTTGCTCATCATCGAAACTTGGTGCACAACCAGCAAGCAGTAGGATAAGAAGCATTCCCAAAATGGAGTGTTTCCTCATAGCCTACACCTCTTATTTAGTAAATTCCTCGATTAGTCTCTCTTCATCCCACACTAGGACACCTAAGCTCTCTGCCTTTTCAAGCTTTGATCCAGCATCTTCGCCTGCCACAACCAAATCAGTCTTCTTGCTGACACTTCCAGCGACATTGGCACCCAGTGCTTCTAATTTCTCTTTTGCTTCATTGCGTGTAAGCTGATGTAGTTTCCCGGTCAAAACAACCGTTTTCCCTGCAAATATAGAATCGATTTCTTCCACTGGAATGGCTCTAACCCCTTTATAGGCCAGATTCACACCCGCTGATTTCAACTCCTCTAGCAACGCATGAACTTCTTCTTGCTCAAAATACGCAACGACTGAATCGGCCATTTTTTCACCAATTTCGTTGATTCCCGTTAACTGTTCGCGGCTTGCCTTGCTCAGGGCATCCATGGTGCCGAACTCCCGTGCTAGCGTCTTCGCGGCTTTCGAACCGACATGTCGGATACCAAGACCGAATAACAACTTTTCAAGTGAATTGCTTTTAGATGCCTCTATCGCTTGAAGCAACTTATTGACGGATTTTTCCCCCATCCGTTCCAATTCAATGACTTGATCATACGTAAGTTTATATATATCGGCTACATCGTGTATCAGTTCTTCCTTGAAAAGCTGGCTGATGACCTTTTCACCCATACTGTCGATATTCATGGCAGTGCGTGATACAAAGTGAATTAACCCTTCACGAATCTGAGCGGGACATTTAGGGTTGATGCAACGCAGGGCCACTTCCCCTTCAAGTCTCACAAGCTCACTTTCACATTCAGGGCATTCAGTCGGCATCTGGAATTCTACTTCTTCACCTGTACGGCGTTCCACTAGTACATTGACGACCTCTGGTATAATATCGCCTGCCTTTTTTACGACCACTTGGTCTCCAATCCGAATATCTTTCTCCCGGATTAAATCTTCATTATGTAGTGAAGCCCGTTGAACGGTAGAGCCCGCGACTCTGACAGGATCCAATACAGCCGTTGGCGTCAAAACACCCGTACGACCAACATTCAGTTCAATGGACCTTAGCGTCGTGACCACTTCTTCTGCCGGGAACTTGTAGGCGATTGCCCATCTTGGGCTTTTGGCCGTGAATCCCAATTCATCCTGTTGTTCAAGTGAATCGACTTTTACGACAATCCCATCGATATCATACGCCAAGTTTGGACGCTGTTCTGTCCAATTTTCGATATAGGCGAGTACCTCATCTATATTCGAACAGGTCTTTCGTTCTTTATTCGTCTTAAATCCTAGTTCGTCCAGTAAATCCAGCGCTTCACCATGGGAACCAACCCCAGTTTCTCCTAAATCGGCAATGGCGTAAAGAAAAATGTCCAGATTCCGCTTTGCCGCAAGCTTGGGATCAAGCTGCCTTAAAGAACCAGCTGCTGCATTACGAGGATTCGCAAACGGTTCTTCCCCACGTTCTTCTTTCGCCGCATTCAACCCTTCAAAGGATCTCTTCGGCATGAATGCCTCTCCACGGACTTCGATTCCGATTGGTTTCCTTATCTTCAATGGAATGGATTTGATTGTTTTCAGGTTCTCGGTGATATCTTCACCAATCGTTCCATCCCCCCGGGTCGCCCCTTTTATGAAGTAACCATTTTCATATTGAAGAGTGACGGCCAATCCATCGATTTTCAACTCACATACATAGGAATAATTCTCCCCAACGGCCTGACGGACCTTTCTATCAAAATCACGTAGATCATCTTCATTGAAGGCATTGCCCAAGCTAAGCATGGGTGTTGTGTGCTCCACTTTTTCAAACATATCCAGGATGGCCCCGCCGACACGCTGCGTCGGAGAATCAGGAGTCTTCAACTCGGGGAATTTTTCCTCAAGCTCGATGAGATCACGTAAAAGTCGGTCATATTCGGCATCCGGCACAGAAGGTTGATCCAGCACATAGTATTCATAACTGTATTGATTTAATAGTGTTTGTAATTCAAGGACACTTTTCTTTGCAGCTTGTATATCCATACATTCAATCCTTTCTAAAGAAACCCGGTCGCCTTCTATATGAGAAGGCGATGTACATGCAGGTAACTTTATCCTTTGCCAGTAGGCGTATATTCATAGCTTAAACTTTTTCGATTGGTGCAAACTTCGCCAACAAACGCTTGATTCCGGTCGGACTAGGAAATGCGATATCCAATTCTTTTCCTTCGCCTTCCCCTTTTACACTGACTACCGTTCCGACACCCCATTTTTTATGGGAAGCCTTATCACCGACAGCCCAGCCTATTTCTTCACCGCCTGTTGCAGATGGGGCAGAAACAGCACGTCCGAAGCTAGGTGTTTTTCTAGCATGGGTAGGTGCAGTAGAACCTGTCCTCGCCGAAGAACTGAATGAAGTTTGCTTAGACTTGGGAGCGGGTTTCGGTTTTAAATCTTCCAGAAGTTCTGCCGGGATTTCCGAAATGAAACGGGACACTGGATTCATGTTCGTGCGTCCGTAAAGTGTCCGCATTTGGGCATTGCTTAAAAACAATTCGTTTTCAGCCCTTGTAATGCCCACGTAGGCAAGACGGCGTTCTTCTTCCATCTCTTCCTCATCCATGAGGGAGCGGCTATGTGGGAATACCCCTTCTTCAAGCCCAAGTAAAAAGACGACCGGATATTCGAGGCCCTTCGCAGAATGGAGCGTCATCAGCGTTACCGCATCGTTAGCGTCTTCAGGGTTTTCATCTAGTTTATCGATATCGGCCACCAACGCCAAATCCGTTAAAAAGCCCACTAATGATTTATCTTCACTATTACTTTCAAATGCTTTCGTCACGGATAGAAACTCATCAATATTTTCTAGGCGGCTTTGTGATTCAATCGTTTTTTCAGCCCTTAACATTTCACGGTATCCCGTTTTTTCGATGACTTCTTCTACCAATTCCGTAACGGACAAAAATTCCTGCTGATTCGTATAATTCGTAATCAATGTATGGAATTCACGGGCTGCTTTCGTCGCCTTCCCGCTAATCCCGATCATTTCTATCGACTCGAGCGCTTTATAAATGGAAATATCATATTGATTGGCGTAATCCGCCACCTTATCCATCGATGTTGCGCCAATGCCGCGTTTTGGAACATTGATTACACGGCGCAGGCTAATATCATCGTCAGGATTGGCGATGAGCCGCAGATAAGCAAGCAGGTCCTTGATCTCTTTACGATCATAGAACTTGGTGCCGCCGACGATGGCATAGTTGATGTTTGACTTAAGCAGCACTTCCTCCATTACCCGGGACTGTGCGTTTGTCCGATACAGGATAGCTATATCAGAATACTTTCTTTCGCCTTTTAGCGTTAATTCATTTATTTTCCCTGCTACGAATTGTGCTTCACCTTGCTCATTGTCTGCCCTGAAATAAGATAACTTATTACCCGCTACGTTCTCTGTCCATAGATTCTTCGGCTTACGGTTTTGGTTATTATCAATGACCTTATTGGCCGCTTCAAGGATCTTTTTCGTTGAACGGTAATTCTGTTCAAGGAAAATCATCGTCGCATTCGGGTAATCCTTTTCAAAAGAAAGGATATTGGCTATATCCGCACCGCGCCACCGATAGATCGACTGATCCGAATCCCCTACAACGCATAGATTACGAAAACGTGAAGCAAGTAGTTTAACAAGCATATATTGGGCACGGTTGGTATCTTGATACTCATCGACATGGATATATTGAAACTTGCGTTGATAGTATTCCAAAACTTCCGGAACAATCTGGAATAATTGGATCGTCATCATGATCAAATCATCAAAATCAAGTGCTGAGTTTTTCCGTAACCTTTTTTGATATTCCGTATAGACATCCGCCGTGATTTTTGTGAAAAAGTCCGATGCGGTTTTTTGGTATTCTTCCGGACCGACCAATTCATTTTTCGCCGAGCTGATACTTCCAAGGATAGCCCGATAATCATATTTCTTTGGATCCAAATTGCGGTCTTTCAGGATTTGCTTAACGACTGATTGCTGATCTGTCGTGTCTAAAATGGAGAAGTTCCGGTTGAAACCCATCCGGTCGATATCTCTTCGTAAAATCCGGACACACATGGAGTGAAACGTCGAAATCCAAATGTCCTCGGATGCGCCACCTAGAATCGCCCGGATTCTTTCTTTCATTTCTCGGGCCGCTTTGTTGGTAAACGTGATGGCGAGGATATTCCAAGGCGCGATTTCTTTCTCCACCATCAAGTATGCGATCCTATGTGTTAGAACACGGGTCTTTCCACTACCTGCACCAGCCATGATCAATAGTGGGCCATCCGTTGCTTTTACTGCTTTTTGTTGTTGTTCATTCAAACCCGTTAGTAATTTTTCCGCTAAATATTGCATCATTACACCGCCTGTACGAACATTTGTTCTTTTATTATACTACACTTCATTAATTCCATGAACGTTTTATTTAACAGCGGCAACCGTTGCAAGTGCCGCCTTCAAGTCTTCATAAATTACATTTCCAACTACGATTACATCCGCAAACTTGGCCATTTCTTTAGCCTGTTCGACTGATTTAATGCCGCCTCCATAGAATAGCACGCTATTCTCCATGCTCTCTTTAGCGGCCTCCAGCATCCGGACATCTCCATATATACCGCTATACTCCAGATAAAAAATAGGGAGATTGAACATCTTTTCGGCCATCATCGCATAGGCACCCACATCATCCATATCCAATTCAGTGTTGGCATTCGTCAATTGAGCCACCTTGCAATCAGGGTTGAGGATACAATATCCCTCGACAAAAATCTCGTCCCAATTCATTAAATATCCGTATTCCTTGACCGCCTGCTGATGCAATTTCATCATCCAATCAGGATCGGTGCTATTCAACACACTTGGGATAAAATATAAATCGAACCCAGGCGTCACCGTTTCCACTGACGAAATCTCCATCACGCACGGAACGGTATAGCGCCTGACCCTTGCCATTAAATGAAGCACATTCTCAAGCGTGACTCCGTCCGTGCCGCCGACCATAATGGCATCTGTTCCAGATTCACAAACCTTTTCCAATGCTTCATCGCTTATTTCTTTATTTGGATCGAGTTTGAAAACATGTTTCCACTCGCGAAAATCGTACATAATAATCCTCCATTCACACTTCCCATTAAACCATTATAGCATTAAGATTTTTCATAAAAAAAGAGAAGTGCTGATAAAAAATTTTCCAAAAAAAACCTACGAATCGAAAACCCACTCTATCGTGGCAACTCCTCTAAAAAAGCTGCCGACCACCTGGATAAACTCAAAATAAAAAACCAAGAAAACGAGTTCCTCGGTTTTTTTCGATTCATCCATTATAAGAAACGTCCCATTACGTTTCAGTTGGTTCCTCTACATCTTCTTTAATGCGATTGATGGCCATGGAATAAGCGTCGTTCCCGTAGTTCAAGCAACGTTTGACCCTGGATATCGTAGCCGTGCTGGCTCCGGTTTCCGTTTCAATCTTATGATAAGTTTTACCTTCCTCAAGCATGCGGGCCACTTCAAGACGTTGTGCCAAAGATGATATTTCATTGACGGTGCATAAATCATCAAAAAAGCGATAGCACTCGTCTAAATCGCGCAAAGAAAGAATCGACTTAAACAATTGATCTGTCGCTTTCCCTCTTAACTTATCAATTTGCATACATACTCCCCCTTAATTTTCTTGGGCATCAAATGACACGTTCTTATCTATACCTGGTTGGTTCGGAATTACGTTGACCCAGGTCTTGCCTGTCACCAACCCTACTTCTTTCCCATTAATCACGGGTATAATCCGGTCATCTTTATTCACCCATTCTACTTCATTGATTTTCCCCTTTTGAAGTAGGTAACCTTTTCCGCCGCTTTTCAAATCAATCTTTCGGCGTCCTTTATCGTCAACCACCTGATGAGCAGCCTCAATGATGAATATATTATCTAACAGGACAGGTTTCTTAGATTGATACTCAACCGTTTGCTCACCATTCGAATAACGTGTGTATTTTTCTTCTGCTTTTTCATACTCATAATGAACATTGGATGTTGCATCTCCATAGACGACATCGATGTTCAAAGCTGCATCTCCTTGCAGACCTTTTGCCTCTTCCTCCGTCAAGAATGCAAACGGTTCGGGGGCACCAGTCAACTCATAGCCTTTTTCCTTTGCACCTTTTTCAATATTTTCAAAAGAGGTGTAGGAGTTATGTGGGGCTTTTCGGTCTGTAGTCCGCTGAAATAGAGTACCATCATAATATAAGCCATTCAAGTTATCAACATAACCTTTGTCAAGCATCGTCTTTGCCTCCGGGCTATTACCGTGGCATACATAGAGACAGTCCAAGCCTTTGGCAAGTTCGATATAATAATCTCTCGCACTTCTAATCGGACCGATTTGATCTGGGGTCTCACTCTGGAAAACGGCTAACAACCTTGTAATGTCACCCTCCGCCAGCAATTCATAAACGATGTCCGCTTCAGAAAGACCCGATTGGGGACGCGCCTGTGGGTGATTATTGATCATCACCGCTACGGCCCTACGCTTCTTCTCTCCATCTGTGCTTATTCCCGTTAGCGGAAAAACACCTGAAGAACCATCTGTATCTTTCATGACAGATTCGTCTTGCTGGTCTTCCTCTGTCTTATCCTTCGCTGAACAGCCTACTAAAAGTAACATCGCTATCATGATGAAAAGAAACTTTTTCATACACTTTTCACGCTCCTGATTACTCAACCGTGTCGTTTGCTGCGTTCTTTTATATTTTAACGCATTATAGTAGGGAAGAGTATATTTTTATTCATTACATCATATACCCCACGCTGGGTAACCCTGATATACGGTAAATGGGTCGTAGAAAAAAAGGATAGGGTATATACGGGATCAGCGAAGCGATAACCCCGTTCACGCAACAATCTTTTCAATTCATTTTCTTCTATAATTAATTCAGGAACTTCCTTATTGGACATTATCCCTTTTAATGTTAATGGCACCTCATGAATCACTTCTCCTTGCTCTGTCAAAACAATACCGCCGCCGATTTCCTTCAGCCGGTTGAAGGCCAGGTGCATATCCTTCTTACGTTTCCCAATCAAAATGATATCCCCGGTATTCGTATAGGTGGCTGCAAAACCGCATAACTTATCGGCAAACCCCTTCAGTATCGTATTGATCCGCCATTTCCCTTCCTTATCGATGAGCATGAAGAAACACTCATCATCTTGAAAGGTAAGCTCTTCATATCCCACATCGTTTGAAAGGGAATATGGTTTGGTGATCACGTTATTGACCAGCTCTATTCCGAACGGCATCGAGAATTCGAAATCTTCCTTCAAACTAAGGTCCCAGTCCATTTCCAACGGTTTAAAGTCAAAATCGCTCCAGTTGATTTCTTGTGAATCCGGAATGATTTCCCCATCCCGCTTCACCCATTTCCCTTTAGCCATGACAGAAACCGGGGCGGGCTCCTCAATATCAGACAGAAAATTGATATTGGCGACTCTGCCCGTAGCAATATTGCCATGGAGATATTCAATATTATAATAGCGTGCGATATTGATAGTGGCCATATTATAGGCGTCAATGACTGGTACACCCTGTTCGATTGCTATTTTAATCAAGCAATCTATGAATCCCTTTTCATAAAAAGACGGTGGTGAACCATCCGTTGTATAAAAGAACTTATCATATTGATCGATACCCAGTTCATGAATTTCCTGCAATATGTTTGGGAGATCCGGACGGATGGATGAATGCCTTAATGAAACGAAATAGCCTTGAAGTAAGCGCTCCATCACCTCATCACCTGTCATGGCCTCATGGTCACAATCGGCTCCAAATAGTGTCATCTTGGCAAGTGTTTTCTCAGAAGCACCAGGAAAGTGACCCTCTATCTTCTTCCTCATCCGCTTGGCCTCCTGAATCCAATGCAGCATCATGTCATCGCCATCAAGAAGCTTAGGCCACCCCGTCAGTTCACCGCCCTGTAAAACGGCATCATGCTCAAGCCAGGATTTAACCGCTCCATGAGAAAATACGGTATCTTCATCGATCAACTCCGTTTGTCCATCAAAACGGCTCCACCAATACATCGTAACAGGGATGTTACGTAGCTCCTTCAAAAGAGAAAACGCTTTCTTTTTTCCTAATTGCAAAAGGAATGGCAGGTTATCATTGATAAGTGTCGTTGTCCCAAAATGGGATGCATAGCGTGAGAAAGACAGGGGATTATATAATTGAGAAGGGTGTGAATGCGGCTCAATATATCCCGGGACCAGGTACTGATCTGAACAATCAACCATTTCACAGCGGTCTATATTTTCAGGAAGGTTTGTACCGACATAGATAATGCGATCGTCATAAATCCATATATTTGCTTTCACCCATTTTCGTAAAGCCTGGTTTAAATATGTAGCATTTTTCAAAAGAATGTGTGGTGACCTCTTTCCATCCAGCACATCTATATGTTCCCGTAGATGTTTATTTTTCCATCTATAACGTTGTTCCAGCATAAACATCCCTCCATGAATTGTAAGACAAAGGAATTGAAATCCCAATTCAATCCAATTTTATCTTATAGTAACATATTTATTTCATTAACACAGTAAAGTTAACCAGAATACTGTGAAATTTTTGTGAAAGGATGAACTTATCATGAAATTCAAACAAAATATCAGCATAGTCAATGCGCTTATGCGGATTACCTGTGGCTTTACCTTTCTTACCTGTGCCACAGCGAAAATGGTTAAAAAGCCATGGAAAAATCAATCTTACTTAATGGTGGTCATCCTTGCTGCCATGAAAATAGGCGAAGGCATATTGCGCTATTGCCCCGTTGTCGATGTAATGGAAAATGGCCAAGCCATGATGAAGGATAAGCAGAACAGGGATGACCAATCTGATTCGTATTGATTTCATTTTAAAAGAAGCTGACTCGAGATTTGAGCCAGCTTCTTTTTATGGTCAAGGAACCTATTCTATGGCTCGATATCCAATATCCGTACGCCAAAACAGGCCTTCTTTTTCAATATGTTCTACTTCTTTATAGACTTGTCTTTGGGCAGACGCAAGGTCGTTTCCTTTAGCCGCAACAAGCAATACCCTGCCTCCATTGGAAACAAGATCTCCCTGGTCGTTTTTGGCCGTCCCGGCATGGTAAATATGGGTGTCCGGCTGAATCCTATCCAACCCTTTGATTACCGACCCCTTCGTGTATGCTCCAGGATAGCCTTCTGCAGCCACGACTACACCAAGAACCGCTTCATCATGCCATTCAAGATCTAAATCTTCCCCTGCAAGGACCGCTTCAAGAGTATCGACGAAATCCGTCTTTAAGCGGGGCAATACTACTTGAGTTTCCGGATCCCCAAAACGGGCATTGAATTCAATCACTTTTGTACCCTTTTCCGTTGCAATTAACCCGGCATATAATATGCCTGAAAATCGGCGATTTTCTGAAATCATCGCATGAACCGTCGGTTGCAGAATAGCATCTACCGCTGCTTGCACCATACTATCGGATATTTGAGGGACGGGGGAGTACGCACCCATTCCACCAGTATTCGGTCCTTTATCACCATTGTAGGCACGTTTATGATCCTGTGCGATAACCATTGGATATACTTTATCCCCGTTCACGAAGGCCATCAATGAAAACTCCTCGCCATCCAGGTATTCCTCGATGACAACCTTTGCTGAAGCTTCCCCGAACTTTGCACCGACTAGCATATCATGAATGGCTTCCATTGCTTCCTGCATCGTCATGGCGACTACTACGCCTTTGCCCGCAGCCAGACCATCAGCCTTGATGACAATGGGAGCGCCCACTTTTTCGATATATGCCTTTGCCTGCTCATAATCAGAAAACGTCTCATATTCTGCTGTTGGAATATGATAATCCCTCATTAAATTCTTAGCAAATGATTTACTTCCTTCAATGACCGCAGCCCGGCTGTTTGGTCCGAACACCTGCAAGTTTTCTTTCTCAAAGTCATCAGCCAACCCATTAAGTAAAGGCGTTTCCGGTCCAATCACCGTCAAAGCAATCGCATTTTCTTTTGCGAAAGCGACCAATTCTTGATGTTTGGTTTCCTCGATTGATATAAGTTCGGCAACATCTGCCATGCCGGGATTCCCTGGCGCCACGAAGACTTTCTTAACCCGTTTGCTTTCAAACAGTTTACGGGCGATAGCGTGCTCCCTGCCTCCACGGCCAATCACTAGTACATTCATTACCGCACCTCATCTTCGATTAATGTTTAAAGTGGCGAACTCCTGTGAATACCATTGCTATTCCATATTCATCGGCTTTATCAATTGAATCTTGGTCTTTCTTCGATCCACCTGGCTGGATGATTGCCGTTACGCCTGCTTTTGCCGCCGCCTCCACGGTATCGTCCATAGGGAAGAAAGCATCCGATGCCAAAGCACTTCCCGCTACTCTTTCACCAGCTTGTTCTAGAGCTATTTTTGCTGCGCCGACACGGTTCATTTGCCCTGCACCCACGCCCAATGTCATCTGATCATTACAAATAACGATGGCATTCGATTTGACATGTTTCACGATTTTCCAACCAAGTTCAAGAGCTTTCCACTCTTCTGCGGTCGGTTCGCGTTTTGTTGCCACTTTTACTTCTGCATCCTTCAAACCGAAAGCATCACGTTCTTGCACGAGTAAACCACCTTCAATTGAAGTCAATTTACGTTCCGGTTTTTTAGCAGCCTGGAAATTAACCGTTAATAGACGAAGGTTCTTCTTACTTGTCAATACATCCAATGCTTCCTTAGAGAATCCTGGAGCGATGATGATTTCAAGGAAAATTTCGTGAAGCTTTTCCGCAGTCGCTTTATCCACTTCACGGTTCAAGGCGATGATGCCACCAAAAATCGAAGTGGAATCCGCTTCATACGCTTTATCGAATGCTTCCAGAATCGTATCACCAACACCGACTCCACAAGGATTCATATGCTTGACGGCCACGGCTGCCGGTTCTTTGAATTCCTTAACGATTTGAAGGGCTGCGTCTGCATCATTGATGTTATTGTATGAAAGCTCTTTTCCGTGCAGTTGTTTTGCTTCCGCAATCGAGAAGGTAGATCCAAGCGGTTTTTTATAGAACGCTGCTTTTTGATGAGGATTTTCCCCATAACGAAGCGACTGTTTCAATTCATAAGTAACAGTAAGTGATTCTGGATTCTCTTCTTCGGCAAGCTCAGTCATATATTCTGAAATCACGGCATCGTATGCCGCTGTATGACGGAAGACTTTAGCTGCCAGACGACGATTCGTCGTTTTTGAGACATCTCCGTTTTCTTTTAGCTCAGCCAATACCGTTGCATAATCCTCGCTATCGACGATAACTGTCACATACTCGTGGTTTTTCGCAGACGAACGTAGCATGGTCGGTCCTCCGATATCGATGTTCTCAATCGCATCTTCCACCGTCACATCCGGTTTCGATATCGTCGATTGGAAAGGATAAAGGTTCACACAGACCAACTGAATCGGTTCAATATGATGCTCTGCTAGTTGAGCTTTATGCCCTTCATCTCCATGCTTGGCTAAGACTGCTGCATGGACATTCGGGTGTAGCGTTTTAACGCGGCCGTCCAGAATTTCCGGGAAACCAGTGATTTCACTGATACCGATAACATCCACGCCATTATCCTGTAATGTTTTACTCGTACCGCCCGTTGAAATGATTTCAAACCCGGCCTCTTTCAACCCTTTGGCAAATTCTACGATACCTGTTTTATCCGATACACTAATTAACGCACGTTTCTTCATGGTATGTTGTTCCCTCCATTATGTATGTTGTTTCTCTTGGCATAGCTGTTGCAAAATTTTCGGATACAGATCATGTTCCAATTCCTGAATTCTTTTTTGGAGGATGTCTTTTGTATCTCCGTTAAGAATGGGGACCGCCTGTTGAGCAATAATCGGTCCTGTATCCATTCCCTCATCGACATAATGAATCGTGACCCCGGTTTCCTTCACTTCAGCCTTAAAAGCCTGGCCAATAGCATCCTTACCTGGAAAGCAAGGCAAAAGAGAAGGGTGAATATTCACAATCCTGTGTGAATACTCCCCTAATAACGTCGATCCTATTAACCGCATATAACCAGCAAGAATAATGAATTCTACGCCATGGACATGAAGTTCATCGAGTATCTCCCGTTCATATCCCGCCTTATTTACGTGCTGTTTTGCTGAGAATGAGAATACCGGAATGTTCTCCATTCTAGCCCTCTCAATTACGTAAGCATCCTCACGGTCACAAACAACAAGGCATATATCCGCTTCTAGATTTCCCTCTTTTATTGCATCAGCGATTGCTTGAAAGTTGCTTCCATTACCCGATGCAAAGACAGCAAGGCGCCTCATCGCTTAAAAGACACTCCTTCACCCTCAATAATCGTTCCTATGACAGAAGCCTGTTCACCACAAGACTGTAGATGCGCAATGATCGCAGGAGCATCCGATTTTCTCACGACGGCCGTCATCCCGATGCCCATATTGAATATATTGAACATTTCCTCCTGAACAAGATTTCCTTTTTCCTCAAGGTACGAGAATACTGGGGGAATCGTCCAGCTGCCCAACTCAATTTCAACACCGCAGTTTTCAGGAAGGATACGCGGAATATTTTCGATGAACCCGCCACCTGTAATATGTGCTAGTCCCTTCACTTCAAACTTTTCAAGTGTCGACAATATCGACTGGACATAGATTTTTGTCGGTTTCAACAATTCTTCACCCAATTTGCAACCGAACTCCGGCACGAGTTCCTGTAAATCCATTCCTGCATCTTCAAGAAGGATTTTACGGACAAGTGAATAGCCATTGCTATGGATCCCGCTTGAAGCAAGACCGATGACAACATCACCATTGGATATGCCCTCACCCGTAATTAAGCGTGATTTTTCAACCGCCCCAACAGTGAACCCAGCCACGTCATATTCTTCGATTTCGTACATCCCTGGCATTTCAGCTGTTTCCCCACCGATTAAAGCACAACCCGCTTGCTCACAACCATCCGCAATCCCTTTAACGATCATTTCAATTCTCTCGGGATCAGCTTTGCCGCAAGCTATGTAATCTAAAAAGTACAACGGCGCAGCCCCCTGTACGACCACATCATTGACGCACATCGCTACACAATCTATTCCAATTGTATCATGTTTATCCATCATGAACGCGAGTAAAAGCTTCGTCCCGACTCCATCCGTTCCTGAGATAAGGACAGGCTCTTTAAGGTGTAACGAAGACAAATCGAACATGCCTCCGAAACCACCCAATCCGTTCATTACTTCAGGACGAAATGTCCGTTTTACATGTTTCTTCATCCGATTTACCGCTTCGTAGCCCGCTTCAATATCGACGCCAGCCTGCTTATATGCATTAGCCATTTGAAATCCCCCTCCGAAAACCACTCGTTCTTATCGATGCCTGTTTAGCATTTAATTTTTTCCCGTTCATAATCGAAAATTTCCGTTGGATAATTTCCCGTGAAGCATGCTAGACATGAACCGCGTGTTTCTCCAGCAAACGGACGTCCAATCGCTTCGACCATGCCTTCCACACTTAAGAAGGTTAATGAATCGGCTTCAATGATTTCCCGTATTTCCTCCACCGATTTGGAGCTGGCGATCAGTTCATCTTTTTTCGATGTATCAATACCGTAAAAACATGGATTTTTAATTGGA
The DNA here is from genome assembly GCF_044762055.1 of Peribacillus sp. NPDC097198. Lineage (NCBI taxonomy): Bacteria > Bacillati > Bacillota > Bacilli > Caryophanales > Bacillaceae > Peribacillus > Peribacillus sp. NPDC097198. Next base: position 165,608 of record NZ_JBIWDO010000008.1, read on the forward strand.
GGCGAACTGATCACAACATGGACCTCTTTCGCCCCTGCATCTTTCAGCATGCGGACAATCCTTCTGCTGGTCGTACCACGTACGATCGAATCGTCCACCATGATCACGCGTTTCCCTTCAACGACGCCTCGTACCGGTGATAGCTTCATCTTCACACCCTGTTCGCGAAGGCTTTGCGACGGTTGAATAAATGTCCGTCCGACATAACGGTTCTTAATTAAGCCCATTTCATAAGGGATGCCCGCAGCTTCGGCATAACCAATGGCCGCCGATATGCTTGAATCCGGAACACCCGTGACAACATCCGCTTCGATTTTCGCTTCCTGAGCCATTTGCTTACCAAGGTTTTTCCTGGCTGTATGTACATTAATCCCATCAATATTGCTATCCGGGCGGGAAAAATACACATATTCCATCGTACACATGGCTTGTTGACTGGAAAGGGAAAAGTATTCTGAATAGATTCCTTCATCATTGATGACGACAAGCTCGCCTGGTTCGATATCACGGATGAATTCCGCCCCAACGATATCAAGAGCACATGTTTCAGAAGCGGCGTAATACGCATCTCCTATCTTTCCGAGGGAAAGTGGACGGAAACCATGTGGATCCCGCGCTAAAATCATTTGGTTTTCTGTCATGATAACAAATGCGTAGGCACCCTTTAGCATACTTAAGCTATTTTTCACAGAATCCCTTATATCAGAATAACCGGAGCGTTTAATCAAATGTGCAAGGACTTCCGTATCCGACGTCGTTTGAAAAATGCTCCCCTGTCCCTCTAACTGTGCTTTTAACTGGCTGGCATTGACGATATTCCCATTATGGGCAAGAGCCAGCCCCCCTGTATGTGAATTGAACAAGAAAGGCTGGACGTTTTGATATCCACCGCCGCCTGCTGTCGTATAACGGACATGACCTATCGCTGACTTCCCTGTACCGGAAAGTGCCTGCATTTTTTCTGCCGTGAAGATTTCCGTTACAAGACCTTCCCCTTTCGTGATGGACATTTGATTACCGTCCGTCACGACAATGCCTGCTCCCTCTTGGCCCCGATGCTGTAAGCTATGCAGTCCGTAATAGGCAAGCTGTGCTGCATCTTGATGTCCCCAGACTCCTACTACGCCACATTCCTCATTAAGACTTCTTATTTCAGCAAGCATGGAATGGCCCCTTTCCAAGCTGATTGTAATTCCTCAACATTCACTTCAAATACCAGATTATCGCCATCATCCGTCACGATTATTTTTGGATCATTCGTTACTTCCCCTATAAGGATTGCATCTTCAACAATGGATTCAAATGCCGCTTGGTTTTCTGGACTAACGGATAGTAAGAATCGGGATTGCGTTTCACTGAATAACCCGGATACCAATTCGCCGGAAACCTTAACGTTGGCGCCGAGTGTAGTCGGACCGAATAGAGATTCACTTAAGGCAACAGCCAAACCACCCTCTGAAAGATCATGTGCGGAGGCGATATGCCCTGCTCGAATGGCTTCAAGAATTTGTGCTTGCCGTTTTTGTTCAACATGTAAGTCCAATTCCGGTGCAGGTCCAAAGATTTTTCCTTCTACCATTTTTTGAAGTTCACTGCCACCAAATTCAGCTTTCGCTTCCCCGACCACATATATCAAGTCGGATTCATGTTTGAACGTTTGGGTCGTGATATGTTGAAGGTCATGTACAAGACCAACCATCCCAACTACTGGAGTTGGATAAATGGCCTCGCCATTCGTTTCATTATAAAGCGATACATTTCCACCAATGACAGGCGTACTTAAGCTGCGACATGCTTCGCTCATGCCATCAGCGGCTTTTTCCAGTTGCCAAAATATCTCTGGTTTTTCTGGGTTTCCAAAATTCAAGCAATCTGTAATCGCCAAAGGTTCTCCACCCGAACAGACAATGTTACGGGCCGCCTCAGCTACAGCAATCTTACCGCCTGTCTCGGGGTCGAGGTAAATATAGCGGGAGTTACAATCCGTTGTCATTGCAAGAGCTTTATTCGTTCCTCGCACACGTACCACTGCAGCGTCGGAACCAGGTGATACCACTGTATTCGTACGAACCATATAATCATATTGGTCGTAAACCCATTCCTTGCTTGAAATGGTAGGCTGTTGTAATAATGCTATAAGAGTACCCTTATAATCCTTGATAACCGGCACTTTTGCCATCATGCTTTGGAAGTCGCGGAAATACTGTGGTTCAGCAGATGGCTTGTGATAGATTGGTGCTTCTTCAGCCAATGCATCAACCGGAACTTCCGCAACGATTTCACCTTGATGGGAAAGTGTTAAGTTTTTATCATCCGTTACTTCACCAACAGCAACTGCTTCCAGGTCATATTTCGTAAACAAATCAACGATTTCCTGTTCCCGTCCTTTAGTAACGACGATTAACATCCGTTCTTGTGACTCAGACAGCATCATTTCATACGCAGTCATGCCTGTTTCACGTTGAGGTACTAAATCAAGGTTCATTTTAATCCCTGATCCAGCTTTACTCGCCATCTCAGCCGAAGAGCTAGTAAGCCCCGCTGCGCCCATATCCTGAATGCCGACAAGCGCATCATTATGGATAAGTTCAAGGCAAGCTTCTAACAGTAATTTCTCCATGAATGGATCGCCAACTTGCACGGCTGGTCTTTTCTCTTCTGAAGACTCTGAAAGTTCTTCCGATGCAAATGTAGCTCCATGAATGCCATCACGGCCAGTTTTGGCACCCACGTACATGACCGTATTCCCGACACCATGAGCTTGACCTTTCTTGATATCCTTATGATCAATTAACCCGACGCACATGGCATTGACTAATGGATTTCCCTCATAGGAAGGATCGAATTGAATTTCACCGCCGACAGTGGGAATCCCAATGCAGTTCCCATATCCAGCAATTCCTGCAACCACTTCTTTGAATAAATATTTCACGCGTTCGTTATCCAATTCGCCGAAGCGCAGCGAATTTAACATGGCGATAGGTCGGGCTCCCATGGAGAAGACATCACGGATAATGCCCCCAACGCCTGTAGCTGCTCCTTGATATGGCTCAATGGCCGATGGATGGTTATGGCTTTCAATCTTGAAAACGACGGCCTGATTATCACCGATATCGACGATTCCTGCGCCTTCCCCAGGACCTTGTAATACTTTTTCCCCCGTAATCGGGAATTTTCTTAAGATGGGTTTTGAATTTTTGTAGGAACAATGCTCTGACCACATGACGGAAAACAAACCCGTTTCCGTATAATTCGGCAGTCTGCCTAAGATTTTCTCCACCATGGCGAATTCTTCATCGGATAGCCCCATACTTGCGTATAAACGCTCCGATTTAATTTTATCCGGACTTGGTTCAAGCTGTAACAACATGTGATTCCCTCCAGTTTTTCACGATGGATTGAAAGATCTTTAAGCCGTCTTTACTGCCAAGCAGTGAGTCAACAGCACGTTCGGGATGAGGCATCATTCCGAGGACATTACCTTGTGCATTGGTGATTCCCGCGATTTGTTCTAGGCTACCGTTGGGATTTTCACCCTTATAAGTGAACAGAATGCGGTTATTTTGTTTTAATTCCTCCAGTGTGTCTTTATCACAGTAATAGTTTCCTTCACCATGGGCCACTGGAATGGTGATTGATTCGTTTAATGAATATCCCGTGGTAAACATTGATTCATTATTTTGAACATTCAGCTCTACATTACGACAGATGAATTTCAGACCATCATTACGTCGCATCGCTCCCGGTAACAGCCCTGCTTCAAGCAAAATTTGAAAACCATTGCAGACGCCAAGAACCGGTTTTCCTGCTTGAGCCGCTTTTACGACTTCTGCCATCACATTGGAAAAACGGGCAATCGCTCCTGAACGTAGGTAGTCGCCATAAGAGAATCCGCCTGGAAGCAGGATCCCGTCAAATTTGTCTAGATTATCCGTGGAATGCCATACATACTCCACTTCCTCCCCAAGCGCATCCTGTATCGCATGGTACATGTCGACATCACAATTGGAGCCAGGGAAAACGATCACAGCAAATTTCATTGGGTGACAACCTCCTCCACGTCATAACGGTACGCTTCAATGACTGTATTGGCTAATAGCTTTTCACACATTTCCTTCACCAGTTGATCTAAATCACGGTCGGTGTCTTCAATCGTCAGTTCAATGTATTTCCCGACACGAACATCGCTTACTTCGTTATATGTCAAACTATGAAGGGATTGTTGAACCGCTGTCCCCTGTGGATCCAGTACACTTTCTCGTAGTGTGATATATACCTTAACCTTATACATGTTGAGTACCCTCCAACTTTGCTAGAATTTTTCCATATGCATCTGTTAAACTACCTAAATCACGGCGGAATACGTCTTTGTCCAGTTTTTCATTTGTCACTGCATCCCAAAGGCGACAAGTATCCGGTGAAATTTCATCAGCCAATAGGATTTCCCCATCCGATGTCTTGCCAAACTCCAGTTTAAAATCAATCAAGTTAATGCCCATCTCTTGGAAGATGGTTGATAGGACCTTACTGATTTCCCGTGCCTTTTCCTTTAAGATAGCTACATCTTCCTTGCTGGCAAGTTCCAATTCTTCAATATGGTCTTCCGTCAACAGGGGATCGCCGAGTGCGTCGTCTTTATAATAAAATTCAACGAGCGTTTTCTTTAGTGGGTGGCCTTCTTCCATGCCAGTGCGTTTAGAGAAGCTACCGGCAGCCGTGTTTCTAACGACCACTTCAAGAGGTATGATGGAGACCTTTTTAACCAGTTGCTCCCGCTCGGAAAGCTTTTCTATAAAATGAGAAGGAATGTTTTGTTCGGCAAGCTTTGAAAATAGTAAACTAGTAATTTGATTATTCAACTGGCCTTTACCAGCGATTTCTGACTTCTTCTCGCCATTGAAAGCCGTTGCTGAATCTTTGTATTCCACCCATACTATTTCACTGTTGTCCGTTGCATAAATCTGTTTCGCTTTCCCTTCATACAGCAATTCTCGCTTTTCCATCTGTTAAGACCTCCGAATTGTGAATATTATGAATTTTTATTTTATCATTAGGCAAGGAGCAAACGCTTCACCCGACTGGGATTCACGTTTGCAGCCTTGTTTTATAAGCCTAGGCGATCAAAGATCACATCTACGTTTTTCAAATGATGGGTAGGGTCGAAACAGTCATCAAGTTCTTCTTTAGTAAGCAGGCTTGTGATTTTATCATCCTTGTCGATCAGGCTCCTGAATGGGACTTGTTGCTCCCAGGCGTCCATCGCATGGGGCTGAACCGTATCATACGCCTCTTCACGGACAAGACCCTTGTCAATAAGGGCAAGCAACACGCGTTGAGAGAAGATTAACCCAAGTGTACGATCCATGTTACGCTTCATGTTCTCGGGATAGACAGTCAGGTTTTTCACGATGTTACTGAAACGGTTCAACATATAATTCAAAGCAATCGTTGCATCCGGCAAGATGATTCGTTCAGCAGAAGAGTGGGAGATATCACGTTCGTGCCATAAAGCTACATTCTCATACGCTGTCATCATGTATCCACGGATGACCCGGGCCATTCCTGTCATGTTCTCAGAACCGATAGGATTCCGTTTATGAGGCATTGCTGATGATCCTTTTTGTCCTTTTGCAAAGAATTCTTCCACTTCGCGCGTTTCGCTTTTTTGTAACCCTCTGATTTCCACAGCGAATTTTTCGATGGAAGTTGCAATTAACGCCAATGTACTCATATAGTGTGCATGGCGATCACGTTGCAAGGTTTGCGTTGAAATGGGATCAGCTTCAAGGCCCAGCTTTTCACAGACGAATTGTTCAACGAACGGGTCGATGTTTGCATATGTACCAACAGCACCGGAGATTTTACCTACCTCGATGTTTTTTCGAGCAGCATCAAAACGTTCCACATTCCGTTTCATTTCTTGGTACCAAAGGGCAAGCTTCAAGCCGAAAGTGGTCGGTTCCGCATGCACACCATGTGTACGTCCCATTTGGACGGTATATTTATGTTCTTTCGCTTTGTTTTTCAAGATCTCGACAAAATTATTTAAATCCTTTGAAAGAATATCATTCGCTTGTTTAATCACATAAGAAAGTGCCGTATCAACTACATCCGTTGAAGTCAGGCCATAATGCACCCATTTACGTTCTTCACCTAATGTTTCGGAAACCGCACGTGTGAAGGCCACAACATCATGGCGAGTGTCTTTTTCAATTTCATTGATGCGCTCTACATCGAATGACGCATTTTCACGAAGGAGCTTCACGTCTTCTTTCGGTATGACACCAAGTTCCGACCATGCTTCACATGCCAAGATTTCTACTTCCAACCATGCATTAAAGCGGTTTCTCTCTGTCCAAATGTTACCCATTTCAGGGCGGGTATAACGTTCTATCATTTTGCTTCCTCCGTTTCAACCTGTTGATTCCAAATTTTGCTTCGATCACTTTCTAAAAGGGCTTCCTCGAGTGTTGGACGTAAAATGTTAACATGCCCCATTTTCCGTTTTATCTTGGCCTCTCTTTTACCGTAAAGATGAATCTTCCAATCCGTAAGCTCCGGAATTTCATGAAGTAATGGCTCCAAGTGTTCACCTAGGACGTTGACCATGACCACCGGTTGCAACAAGGAGGTATTTCCGAGGGGCCAATTACAGACAGCACGGATATGCTGTTCAAATTGGGATGTTGCACATGCTTCCAATGTATAATGACCCGAATTGTGTGGTCTTGGTGCAAGCTCATTGATGATGATTTCATCCTTTGCCGTTAAAAACATCTCCACGGCCAATGTACCGACCAGTTCTAGTTTCTCGGCAAGCTGTCGAGCCTCCACAATGGCCTTTTCTTCAGCACTCTGACTGATGCGAGCGGGAACGATGCTTTTATGCAGTATATTTTCAATATGAATATTTTCTGCTACCGGAAAATGACTTGTTTCACCATTCGCTTTACGCGTCACGACAACCGAGATTTCCTTAACGAAAGGTATCCAAGCTTCTAATACACATACACCTGTTTGGAGCAGGGATTCAGCCTTTTTAATATCAGCTTCCTCATTAATGACTAACTGCCCTTTTCCATCATAACCGCCACGGGTCGTTTTTAACACACTTGGGTACCCTAATTCTTCTATATGTAGGTATATTTCCGAAACATCCTGAATTTCCCGGTACGGGGCAACCGTTGCTCCGGCACCTGCTATGGCTTTCTTTTCAGTAAGCCGATCCTGTGTTTGTTTTAATAATTCCGACCCTTGAGGAAGATAGGCATGCTGTTTCAACCAATCTAGAGCCTTGGAACTGATATTTTCGAACTCATAGGTAATGACGTCACTGACATTTGCCAGCCTTTTCAATGCATCTATGTCATCATAAGCCCCAAGGATCTCTATATCTGCCACTTGAGCACAAGGACCATTAGTCGTTGGTTCAAGAACAGCTATCTTAAAGCCTGCTGCCTTAGCCGCTAAGGCCATCATCCTGCCTAACTGTCCACCGCCAATAATTCCAATCGTCTGACCCGGTAAAATGACCTTATTTAAGTTGTTCACTGCTCAATAACACCTTTTCCCTAGTTTCGTCTCGGAGAACCTCTATCCTATCGGCGATTTCTGAATCGAAAGCAGCCAATATCTGCGCCGCAAGCAAACCTGCGTTAATCGCCCCTGCCTTTCCGATAGCTACCGTGGCAACCGGTACCCCGCCTGGCATTTGAACGATCGATAATAATGAATCCATACCGTTTAAAGCCTTGGATTGGATTGGCACCCCAATCACAGGTACTATTGTTTTAGCTGCCGTCATACCGGGTAGGTGAGCAGCTCCACCTGCACCTGCTATTATCACCTTAATCCCGCGCTCTCTTGCACTCTCTGCATATTCAAACAATAAGTCTGGTGTGCGGTGGGCCGAAACGACTCTTTTTTCATAGGGGATTTCAAGCTGTTCCAATGATTCACAAGCATACTTCATCGTTTCCCAATCCGAGACGCTACCCATAATGACCCCGACCTGCGACTTCATAATACTGTCCCTCCCACTTTCCATTCTATCATCTATAATTTTCAAAAAAAAACGGGCAGACTTCTTCCTCATAGAGAAAGCAATCTGCCCGGAAAAAAGTCTTCACAAAAAAGACTTCGATAGTTTCCGAATAAGTCAGCTACTTTTCTCATAGTCCGATGATTTACGGTCATCAGGTAGAAACTTTTGGGCCATATCCCCAGGATTATATGAGAGGTATTAATATACATCCATCTTACCGTCACGCATTTTCATTGTCAAGATAAAATCGAATATTTTTATAGAATACTTAATGATTGTTCGTGTTTTACTCCAATAACTTTGCTTCAAATACAATTTTCCTGTTAATTGGTTCATAATGAGCCATTCCATTCGTGATTCTTTCCTCAAAAATGGGTTCTTCCGTTCTCCTCACTGGAAAGTACCCTGCAGCCTTTATTCGATCAAGACATTCATCAATGCTTTCTCCTTCTCTAACTTCAAACTTTTCTTTACCCTTTTTACTCACAGAATCGTTCCTTTCCTGCATTCACTATTTTCATGAATATTTTTGTTCCACCCTTATTAAACAGCTTGCCTATTTTTCTAATTATAAATTCTTTCAGATAGGTTGAACAGCTTATCCAGGGATTTTAATCAAAGATCGACGGAAAGCTGTTTTCAATATCTAACTTGTCCTGTCCTAGCAACAGTGAATGATTTCATTTTATTTTAATGGTACCAGTCTGAAAACAAAAAAAGACCAGCCTAATGGCTGACCTTCGAAATGGCTTGGCGGCGTCCTACTCTCACAGGGGGAAACCCCCAACTACCATCGGCGCTGAAGAGCTTAACTGCCGTGTTCGGAATGGGAACGGGTGTGAC
>NZ_JBIWDO010000009.1:0-150905 GCF_044762055.1 Peribacillus sp. NPDC097198
GGTGATTTAACTGACAAAAGCCCATTCGTTATGTGGATTACGAAAATGTCAGCAAACCGCGGTTTAGATGCGGATACCGATACATTGATGGTGCTAGAACATCTTGCTTGTAATGTTGTGCATCAAAGTGAGGATGCAAAAGAAGGAGTTCAAGCGTTCCTGAACAAAAAGAAACCGGTGTGGACTGGATTGTAAGAGTTAGGAGGAAAAAAATGATTAAATTTGTTGTCTTAGCACGACGTCCGAGTGATTGGGAAAAGGAACGTTTCTTGGAATGGTGGCGTGGTCCTCATGCAGATATGGCTAAGAAATTACCAGGGGTGTTAGCTTACACTCATGGAAAGGTAGAAAAAGATTTCGATCAACGTAATGGGGAACCGGAATGGGACGGACTTGCGCAACTTTATTTTAAGGATCGGGAAGCCTTAAATCGAATGTTGATATCACCTGAGTGGGTAGCTGCAGTTGAGGATACAGCATCAATGGGAGGGAAGCGAATTGCATTGATTATGGATGAGGTGGATTTATTGGCTGAAGAAATTGGTACAGCTACACAACCACCTAGAGCAGCTTCCCGTAGCTCTCGATTTGTTCTCGATACGTTTGATTTACGCGGGAAAACAGCGTTGATAATGGGGGGGCACGGGGTATTAGCTAGTACTATGGCTAAAACACTTGCAGAATTAGGCTGTAATGTTGCCTTAGCTGCTCGTAAGGAATCTCTATGCGTTAGTTTGGCAGAGGAAATAACCAAAACTTACAATGTAGAGGCGATTGGTCTCCGTTGTGACATTACCAATCAACAAGAAGTAGAAAACACAGTAACGGAAACTATAAACCGCTTTGGCACCATAGATATTCTAATTAATAGTGCAGGAACGTTTTGGTCGGGTCCGCCAGAAGAGATTCCTCTAAATGGCTGGACTAAAGTGATTGATGTAAACCTAACCGGAACTTTCCTATGCTGTCAATCAGCTGCAAAACATATGATTAAAAATGGCGGAGGAACCATCATTAATATTACTTCTTCGGGAGGGCTAATGTCCTTCCCGCCGGAAGCCGGTGAGGTTGTTCCTTATACAACGTCAAAAGCTGCTGTGATAAAGCTAACCCAGGACTTGGCTGTAAGCTGGGCGCATTATGGAATTAGAGTTAACAGCCTTGCACCAGGATCCATCGACTCAGGTTTCACGGAAGAAATTGATGAACAACGACAATCCTGGTTACGTAACCGTATACCTATGGGTCGTTTTGGAAGATCAGAAGAAATTTCAGGAGCTATTGCCTTCCTTGCATCAGAGGCTTCCAGCTTTATGACAGGTCAAACACTTGTTGTTGATGGTGGACAGACGATTGGATAGGAGGGGTCCTTTTGATTAATGAAATCGGTGATATAACATGGGGGACAGAAAGCCTCTGGAAACAGTTCGCCAGGTGGTTTGAAATGGACCCAGAATCAGTAGCGGTATTTGATGGGGAAAGTCCGATAAAGCGAATTGACATTTACCGTAATGTAATAGTTTTAGCGGATCAGCTGTTACAAGCGGGCATTGGGGCTGGTCACAGAGTTCTTTTTGATTCACATACATCAGTTGATACAGTTGTTATTGGACTTACACTTTCCAAATTAGGAGCAATCATCTGTCCGGTTAATTACAAGCTTGCTAACAAAGAACGCCAATTAATTCTCGAACGACTACGTCCAACTGCTTATCTTAGCCAAAGGAAAGAAAAAGCTGCTGTCGAGTTAGTTGGGTTGAAACATATGTACCTGTATGTACAGCCATCTCCGATTGTAGAGTCAACTTCGGAAGAGGAAACGGTTTTAATCGGCTTTACTTCAGGAACTACGGGTGTTCCCAAAGCAGTGCCACATACTGCTAGTTCACTTAATTATGCAAGTAAGTTTTGTTCAAGCATTGTTGGTTTAAGGCAGGGTGAGCCAATCATGGCTATTTCGCCTCTCACCTCTGCTGCCGGATGGACATTTAACGTTCACATCGCGCTGTCTATGGGACATCCTTTAATTCTTATGGGAGAATGGAATCCACTTAAGGCACTTGAACTAATGGATTTGCATAAAAGTGCTTGGGGGATGTGTGTACCAACCCATCTTCTTCTAATGATGGAGGCAGTCCACTCAGGACAATGGACCCGTCATCTTCCTTCGATGAGAGCCTTATCAGTAGGTGGTAGTCCTAATTCCGTAGATATCGTCATCAATGCAAACAATTTACTAGGTATTCAAGTACTCCGCATGTATGGAATGTCTGAATGCTTAGGACATGCATCAATCCGTTTAACTGATTCCGAAGAGCGTAAACTCATTTATGATGGCGTACCATTTCCAGGAACTCATTTGGAAGCGTATGACAGTGAAGGGAAAAGTCTGCCACGAGGTGAAATTGGAGAGGCAGGTGTCCGAGGTCCATCTCTCTTTAAGGGCTACTTGCCAGGACTAGGTGCAGAACAAAATAAGCGAACGTCAGACGATGCTTTTTTAACGGGGGATTTAATCATTCGTGATGAGGAAGGATTCATTAGGGTTGTAGGAAGAATTAAGGACCAAATTATTCGTGGGGGATTTAAAATTGATGCAGCAGAAGTAGAAACGGCCTTGATGACACATCCGGCAATTGTTGAAGCAGCTGTTGTTAGTCGTCCAGATAAACTGCTAGGTGAACGAATCTGTGCTGTTGTATCGGTCCGAGCTAATCATGAGTTAATCTTAGATGACATATGTTCCTGTTTAAAAGAAATTGGGATTTCTAAAGCTAAGTGGCCAGAGTTTTTATTTATTGTACCATCTCTCCCAAAAACCGATTTTGGTAAAGTGGATAAAAACCGGGTGAGGGAGATTGTCTTAAAAGAAGATCAAACTCATGCTTAAATCTATCGAAAAATAATTAGACTTGCTCATAAGATTCTTTTACCTATCTGTAACTGGTATTTCCTGAAAAAGTAGGATGTGTTAATCGGTAGATGCAATACGTAAACAGATGGGTAGTGTGGATATTGCTTTTAATGTTCAAAAGTAGAAGTGAATTTCTGACCAATTTTAATAAACAATTAAAATAATGGTCTTTTGGACAAGTTAGTTCCATTTTCGATAAAGTGTTAGCAGCTGCTGCACAGGTTACGATCTATTAGTGTTGCCATCGAAAACTTCCTTTATCTTAATCTAGTATAGCTATCGAATGCTAGAGGAACATAACATGAAGTTTTTGTACCTGTTTTAATAACCTGATTTGGAAGGAAGGAAATTGTTTTGGTTTCGAATATAAAATATGACTTAAAAGGACCAGAAGGTGCATCAGAAATTCTGCTTTTACATGAACTAGGCGGGAGCCGTTCTTCTTGGCAGTGGATTGATCCATATCTTGAAAATAACTTCAGGAGAATAATCGTTGACCTGCCAGGTGCTGGCGAAAGCCCCCTTGTCAATTCAGTCATGAGCCTAGATGATGTGGCTCGAAGTCTAATTGATTTATTAGATGACTTAAAGATAGAGACCATCAATTTAGCTGGGGTAGCGTATGGAGCGGTTGTTGCTGCCTATCTTGCTGCAAATTTTCCAGAGCGCATCACTTCAGTCATGCTGATCGCGATTGGACCGCACATTAGTCAGGGGGTTTCTGAGTATGTGTTTAATCGTGCAAATCAGGTAGAAAAGGAAGGGATGGAGGCAGTAGTAAACTATAGCCTGGAAAGTTCCTTTCCGTCCTCTTTCAGAGAACGCTTTCCCGAAATTGTTGCGGATTACAGAAAAATATTTACAAGTAATAATCCTTATCATTATGCCGTTTGCTCTCGTGCAATTGCTGGAGCAGGTACAGTTTTGACCCAACGGATAAAGAGCATTCGCTCACGTACTATCTTAATTGGGGGTATGCTCGATCCATCCTTCACACCTGAGGTTGTTGGTGAGGTTGGTCAACTCTTAAACCCACCTGTCAAACCTACTATTATGGAAGAAGCTGGACACTTCCCGCAAATTCAAGCTTCTGAAAAACTCGCAAATTATATGATAAAATTTTTTAACTCAAGAATATATATCTGATTTTTTGAAAGAGTGGTGATACGAATGTTTGATAAAGGACAGGCAATGTTATTGTGGGCACTAGAGTGTCAGCCGGAAATAACTGCAGAGTGGAACGAATGGTACAATCTAGAACATCTGTCTTCACTAGTGCAAGTGCCAGGATTTATAAGCGGCAATCGATATGAACAGGTAGAATCCTCTTCACTGTCACCTTTAAATCCTAGATTTCCAGCCCCACGATATTTGAGTTTCTATGAGCTTTATGATGAAAAAGTGTTAGAGTCCGAGGCTTATCATATTAACCGGACATCTACAGGTCCAGGAATGCGGCCTGAATGGACAAAACGAATGCTTACTTACATTACTAGTATAATGGGAGGAACTTACAAACCTCTTACTGATACGTGGTTGAGTGATACGGACCGTACAGCTCGAAATGTGTGGGCACTATTTTTTGATCCGGAAGAATATGGAGAGGAGAAATTGGATCAGTGGTACAATGACCAATTGTTCCCCTTATTAAAGGAAAATGAGTTTATAAAGGCTTGCCGTCTAATTGGAACCGAGCAGTCCTCTCCTAAAGTACAAGGAGGCGTACAACAACTCAAAGGCCCTAGGAGGATTTTGCTGTGCTCCGTTCAAGACCAATTTAATCCGGAAGTACAGCAAGCATCACTAGTGGAAGCTTGGAGAGGTGGAAGAGACTTTATCAGTACAGCCCAAGCAGTATTATATAAGAGGATGCCATTATAAGCGACCACTTTGGGAAAGAAAAATAAAGTGGCAGATGATAAGTTACATTAATTAATTGTACATTGAATTTCTAAAGTTCGAATAACACTGGGATCATATAAAAGGTGAATCTTTAAGGATTCACCATATCCAAATTCTGTTTATTTACAAATTAGAATACCTATTCGATTATCAAAACATGAAAGTTGATTCACCTTTTAATATTTAAGATGAAAACCTGATGCAAATAATTAAGGGAAAAACGTAATTATAATACCGTTTTTCGTGGGAGGGTTAACATTGGAAAAAGCGAAAGAGAAACTTCCAGTACAGCCCGGGCTCTTTAATTCTATAAAAGAACCATATGGTCTGGTTGTTTCAAAATGCTCTGAATGTGGAGAAATGGCCTTTCCAAAACAGATTTACTGCCCAGAATGCTGTACAGAAACAATGGAAGAATTTATTTTACATTCTCGGGGGAAATTGAAAAGTTTTACTGGGATTTATTCCCCTACACCAGGATACAAAGGGGAAGTTCCATATACAATTGGTGTCGTTGAATTTCAAGAAGGAATCAGAATAATGGGCCTAACTACAGAAAAGACAATTGACCACTTAGAAGCAGGGATGGAAGTTGAAATCATTTTTGATTTGGCATTTGTGGAAGAAGGCCAAGAATTTATAACGTTTAAGTATAAACCAGTTCCATAGGGAAGGAGGGTTTCTATTGGATGAGGTTGTGATTGCTGGAGTAGGAATGCATGAGTTTGGCCGATTTAATGATAAGAGTTACAGGGATTTAGGTTCAATAGCTGCAAAACGTGCTTTAGCAGATGCTAATATGACCATGAAAGATATCCAAGCGGCTTTCTCTGCAAATGTGTATGAGATTTCCGCATCAGGCCATAACGTACTAGAAAGATTAGGTCTTCCAGGTATCCCTATTGTGAATGTAGAAAATGCATGTGCGAGCGGTGCTTCTGCTTTACGTCTTGCGTGCCAAGCAGTCGAATCAGGGGTTTACGATATAGTCCTGGCAGTTGGGTTTGAAAAAAGCCCAAGGGGATTTTTACATGGTGCTGGATATGATTATTGGCAGGAAGCTACGGGGTTGGGAGCAAATCCCATTTATTTCGCGACAAGTATTCATGAACACATGGTGGAATATGGAACGAAAAAAGAACAATTAGCTTATATTACTTCTAAAAGTCATAAGTATGCAGTTCATAACCCCTATGCGATGTTTAGAAAAGAACTGTCGATTGAAGAGATACTTAATGCACGAATGGTCTCAGATCCCTTAACACTTTACATGTTGTGTGCTCCAAATGATGGTGCAGCAGCTGCTATCATTTGTAAGAAGAAAACGGCCCAAAAGTTTACAAAGAACTATGTCACTATTGCTGCTTCCGTTTTGGAAACGAGACGAAGAGGGGATATGTTCGTACCGGCTGTTTCCGCACCTGTCCACACGTCTTATCCAACACTTGCTGAACGAGCAGCTCACGCAGCTTATGAGATGGCAGGAATTAGTCCTGAAGAAATTGATGTAGCTGAAATACAAGATGTGGATGCAGGTTCTGAGATTATCTATTCCGAAAGATTAGGTTTTTGTCCGATAGGAGAGGGAGGGCCGAGAGCTCAGGTTGGCGAGACTTCCATCGGAGGCAGGATTCCTATAAATGTTAGTGGTGGAATTCTTTCCAGGGGTGAACCTGTTGGGGCATCTTCTCTTGGACAAATTGCTGAGGTTACTTGGCAACTAAGAGGAGAAGCGGGTGCTAATCAAGTAGAAGGAGCGAAGGTTGCATTATGTCATAGCGAAGGGGCAGGAGGGAACTCCTGTGTCACCATCTTAAAAAGATAGGGGGAAAAGTAAAAATGATTGATTCTAAAACAGCATCTAAAAATAGTCGAGCGGGAGGAAGAATAAGTAAGAGCTATCTGAGTGAAAATCATGAAATATTCAGACGTGCTTTAAAGAAGTTTTTAGAAAAAGAAGCAGTACCATACTTTGAACAGTGGGAGAAAGAAAAAAAGGTCTCGCTTTCCTTCTGGAAAAAGATGGGGGAACAAGGTTTTCTTTGTCCATGGGCGGATGAAAAGTATGGCGGGGCTAATGCAGACTTTGGATATTCGGTAATTATCAATGAAGAGTTGGAAAGAGTCGGTGGCGGGTTAGTGGGAATCAATAATCATAATGACATTGTAGTCCCGTATATAAATACATTTGGAACTGAAGAACAAAAGCAACGTTGGATTCCTAGATGTATTACAGGCGATATCATTACTGGAATTGCAATGACTGAACCAGGCGGAGGTTCTGATGTTGCAAGTTTAAAGACTACAGCGGTTAGAGAAGGTGATTACTATATTTTAAATGGTGAAAAAACGTTTATTACAAGCGGCATTGTAGGAAATTTATTTGTGGTTGCCTGTAAAACGGATCATATGGCTACACCTGCACATAAAGGAGTAAGTCTTATTGTAGTGGAGAGCAATACGCCTGGCTTTTCTAAAGGACGCCAGTTAGAAAAGGTTGGCCAACACTCTTCGGATACATCTGAACTCATCTTTGATGACGCTCGTGTACCAGCTGAAAATCTATTAGGAGAAGAAGGTAAAGGATTTTATTACTTAATGGAAAAACTTCAACAAGAGAGGTTATTAGTTGCTGTTGGGAGTGTGGCTACAGCAGAAAAAATGCTTGAAGTCACGATTGATTATGTTAAACAGAGGGAGGCTTTTGGAAAAGCAATTAGTAAACTGCAAAATACACAGTTTAAAATAGCCGAAATGGCAACCGAGATTGTTATTGCAAGAACCTTTGTAGATGATTTAATCGTTAATCATATGGAGAAAAAAGATGTCATTACCCAAGTTTCAATGGCAAAGTGGTGGATTACCGAGATGACAAAAAGAGTTGCTACTACCTGTATGCAATTACATGGTGGTTATGGATTTATGGAAGAATATGAAATTGCTAGACGGTTTAGAGATGTTCAAGCAACTACCATTTATGCCGGTACAAATGAAATTATGAAAACCATCATTGCAAAGCGAATGGGCCTCTAAGGGCTAATATCACTGATAACGACCAAATTTATATTAGTATAAAAAATTCAGATGAGCGTTATTTGTTGTTGATTTCATTGACGGTTGCTTGACCAATAGCGACCGTCAGGGTCCTTTTCTATCAAACTACAAAATTCCTTTACTTCTAAATATATATCCCTATCATGATTAAAACAACTTTCCGGGAGGGAGCACTACAATGGAAAATGAGGCGGTCATAATGCAAGTAAATAATGGGATAGCCACAATAACTCTGAATGAACCTAATTCTCTAAATGCCCTTTCAGGTGCAATCATTGAGAAGTTGAACCATTTCTTCAATTCTATAAAAAATGATTCTTCTATTCGTGCTGTTATTTTAACAGGAAATGGGAGGTCCTTTTGTGCTGGTGGTGATATAAAAGGGTTTTCAAAAGTGACTTCTGCAGCCAGCGGGAGAAAATATATGCAAAAGCATAGTTCCTTTCTAAAGGAATTGGTTAATATGGAAAAACCCGTAATAGCGGCGGTTAATGGATTTGCTATCGGAGCGGGCTTCAGTATTGCAATCGCATGTGATATTGTGATTGCCTCGTCTAAGGCCAAATTTGGATTGAATTTTAATAAAGTTGGCCTAGTTCCTGATCTAGGGGCACTCTATCATTTACCAAGAATTGTTGGGATGGCAAGAGCAAAGGAGCTTGCGTTCTCAGATAGAATTCTTTCCGCAAGCGAAGCGAAAGATTATGGCATATGCCTAGAAGTTGTTGAGGAAGATAATCTGTTGAATTTTTGCACCGACTTAGCGAATTCATTTGTCGCTAATCCGCCTATTGCCATTGGGTTAACCAAAACAATGTTAAATCACAGTATGGAATCTTCATTGGAGGATATTCTCAATGAAGAAGCTATGGTCCAAGGGATTGTATTTAATACACAGGATCATCAAGAAGGGGTTCGTGCTTTCATTGACAAAACAAAACCTAATTTTACGGGTTCTTACCAATAAGGTGTAAAATTTTTTCTTTTGTTACTTAGATTACTGATCTAGCCTCGTTGTTTGTAAAGGAGGGAAATTCACTTCTAGTTAATAATAAAAAAGGATGTGAATCAGTGAGAAGATTTAACTTAGAGAATAAAGTGGCAATAGTGACTGGAGGCAACCGCGGATTAGGAAAAGCGATTTCGTTAGCGCTAGCGGAAGCTGGTGCAGATATTGTGATCGTCGGCCGGAATGAAGAAAAAAATAAAGAAGTAGTTGCCGAAGTGAAAGAGTATGGAAGAGCGGTAATCAGTATTCCGACGGACCTTCGGGATATCTCAGCAACCAAAGAAATGATGGGAACAGTAGTTAGACACTTCGGAAAAATCGATATTCTAGTTAATAATGCAGGAATCTCCCATACACAGTTGGCCTTCGATATCTCCGAGAATGATTGGGATAAGGTAATGGACTTAAATGTAAAATCACTGTTTTTCTGTTGCCAATCTGCGGGGAAGGTAATGAAAGAGCAAGGATATGGAAAAATTATCAACCTTGCCTCTGTAGCAGGTGCTGTCGGTGATTATGGGATAGCTCCTTATACGGCAAGTAAAGCTGCAGTAATTAATTTAACAAGGTCGTTGGCGCTTGAATGGGTAAGACATGGCATCCAAGTGAATGCGATTGGACCTGCCTACATTGAAACAGAGTTGAATAGACAAGAGTTAAGCAATCCAAAAATCCGAGCAAAATTGATTGGGAAGACTCCGATGAATCGATTAGGAGAACCAGAAGAAATAACCGGTGCTGTCATTTTGTTAGCTTCGGAGGCTAGCAGTTTTATCACAGGGCAAACGATTTATATAGATGGTGGATGGTTAGCTCAATAAGTATTGTATTCTCTTTGGGGAAGGCAATGTTTCCTTATCATGATATGAAATAAATGAAGAAAAAAACAAAAGGAGGGATAATCTTGTTTGACTTTACCCCAAATGGAGCGCAAAAAGCAATGGTAGATAAAGCAACCGAAATTATGCACAATTATGTTTTTCCAAATGAAAAATATATGATCCCGCATCGTGGATTACCTCAGGAAATTTTAAAGCCATTACAACAAATTGTGAAGGAAAATGGTTTGTGGGCTGGACATCTACCAAAGGATGTAGGTGGAATGGGAATGGGTTTTGTCTCATTAGGATTGCTGTCAGAAGTGATTGGTCAAAGTCCTATCGGCCCATATGTTTTTGGTTCAATGGCTCCTGACGCTGGTAACGGCGAGATTTTAGTTCATGCAGCGACTGAGGAACAAAAACAAAAATATTTAAAGCCACTGGCAGATTATGAAGTTCGTTCCTGTTTTGCTATGACGGAGCCGGAAGTATCAGGTTCTGACCCAAGAACACTCCAAGGAACAGCAATAAAAGATGGAAACGAGTGGATCATCAATGCCCATAAGTGGTTTACCACTGGTGCAGAGGGAGCTGCTTTTGCCATTGTGATGGTCGTAACAGACCCGGAAGCCGAGCCTCATCATCGCACGAGCTTGTTCCTTGTAGATACTGGGACACCAGGCTTTGAGATTGTGCGTGAAGTTCCTGTCATGGGAGATCATTATATAGGAGGACATTGTGAAGTTCGGTTTCATAATTGCCGAATTTCAGAGAATAATTTGCTGGGGAAACGAGGAGATGGATTCAAACTAGCTCAGCTTCGATTAGGTCCTGGGAGGATTACCCACTGCATGCGCTGGCTAGGTGTAGCACGACGGTCCTTGAATGAAATGATAGCCTATTCTTTAACGAAAAAAGATGGGGCTCAAACACTGGCAGATTCGCAAATTATTCAAAACGATCTTGCAGATTCAGAAGCAGAAATTCAGGCTTCCAGATTACTAACACTACAAGCTGCCTGGAAAATGGACCAAGGGGACCAAGCAAGGAAAGAAGTTTCACTTGCTAAGTTATATGGCGCTCAAGTCTTAAATAATGTCATCGACCGAGCTATTCAAAATCTAGGAATGTTGGGATTGACGCCAAATACACCACTAGAAGGGTTATATAGAGAAGCAAGAGCCGCTCGAATTTATGATGGAGCGGATGAGGTACACCGAATGGTGGTTGCTCGACAGGTATTAAAGAATTACCAATCAAAGGAGAAACTATATGAGCAAACTACAAGTCAATGAGATTAATTGGTCCATTGTCGAGGAGTATCTCCGTCAAGAAATACAAGGGCTAAGTTCTTCCCCCCTTGAGGTAAACCAATTCTCAGCAGGATATTCGAACTTAACTTACCTTATTTCTATTGGGGACTGGCAAGGAGTTTTGAGAAGGCCACCATTTGGTCCCATTCCTCCCAAGGCCCATGATATGAAAAGAGAGTTCGAAATACTTGAAAAATTGAATCGTGCTTTCCCGCTTGCACCAAAGCCATATTTATACTGTGCGGACCCAAATATTATGGAACGCCACTTTTATGTGATGGAGAAAAAAGAGGGGGGTGTGTTTGATGAAACTATCCCAAATGAATATGAAAATAAGGAAAACGTAGGACAACGTGCATCAAAAGCTTTGGTTAATACACTAGTCAAATTGCATGCTGTTAATTATAAAACTGCTGGGTTAGATACCATTGGTTATCCAGATGGCTATTTAGGTCGACAGGTGAATGGGTGGATCAAGCGGTTCCACCAAGCGAAAACAAATGATATTCCTGCTGTCAGCTCTTTGGAAAATTGGCTTCTTGATAATATACCACCTTCTCTTTCGCCAACCATTGTTCATAACGATTTTAAATTGAATAATATGATGTTTGCAGCTTATGACCCGGGAGAGGTAATTGGTGTTTTTGATTGGGAGTTAAGTACGATTGGTGATCCACTAACCGACTTAGGTACAACACTTGCCTATTGGACCGAACCCGATGATAAAGTGACAGGGTTATCATCCGTTACAATGAATCCTGGATTTTTTACCAGAAGAGAAATATTAGAACTTTATGGTGAAAAAAGCGGTCGGGATATCACACATATTGACTATTACTTGACTTTCGCCTTTTACAAAATTGCCGTGATTCTTCAGCAAATCTATTATCGTTGGAAAATCGGGGAGGCAAAAGATAAGCGGTTTGGAAAATTGGATATAGGCATCAAGAATTTATTAGAACAAGCCTCTAAGGCGCAGAGAAAAGAAATGCTTCGCTGAGACTCTTCTGTATCCATTAGTTAAGAAAATCATCCAAATTATGATGGGGGTGGAATGACCTTGGCTAACGAGTTATTGAAACCGGAGTTAGAAAATGTAAAAGAAATTTTATCATCCATTTTATGCGATTATGCAGAAGATGCTGAGAAGTCATCCAAAAGAGATAGAAAAGAGTTGTCCAATGAAATCGTTAAACGTTTAAAACAAGTAGTTGATGATTATGGTTTAGATGGAATCGGTACAAATGAGGAATGGGGCGGCACGGAGATATCCTTACTTGATAGAACGAAATTAGTAGAGGAAGCTTCCAAGCACCCATTTGGTCTTTACCATCCAGCTGCAGATGTGTTCGGAGGGGCATTTCCAAGTTTTTTAACTGAGTGTACGAACAAACAGCGGGACTATTTTCTAAAGCCTGCCATGAAAACTGAAAAAGGCTGTTTTATCGCCGTTTGGGAGGAAGCTGAAGATAATGATTTAACCAAATTAACCACTTCAGCTATTCGAGATCAAGACAGTTGGATCATCACTGGTGAAAAGTCCTATATACAAAACCTAGATACATCGGGTTTTGGTGTTATCCTTGTAAATTGTCAACTTGAAAGTGGAGAGCTTAAACCAACTCTTTTTCTATTAGATTCTGTTGACCAATTGGAAAGGAAAGAAATGACTTTAATTGATGTACATTCTGCACACTCTATTATTTTTAATCAAACACGAATTTGTGACAATCAACGTATTGGTGCGATAGGTGATGGAACGAGATTTATAAAACAGTGGTTAGCCGAATCACAAGTTTTACTTGCCGCAAAATGCTTAGGTGTTTCCGTTCAAGCTATTGAATATGGGAAAGAATTCGCGAAAAAGAGGATTACGAGAGGAAAACCGCTTGCTGAATTTCCAACAATTCGAAATATGCTCGGGAAAGCGTATATCTCGTTGCAATCGGCTAGATTAATAGTGCAAGATGCTGCAAAAAGGATCGATAAGAATGAAGAGGATTGGGAGCTAATTGCTCAAACTGCGAAACTTCAGGCTACAGAAACTGCTTCAAAAATTGTGGATGATGTCTTACAAATTCATGGAGGTGCTGGTTTTGCTGGTGACTTGCCAATAGAAAGGTGGTATAAGGAGATTCGAATAGCAAGAGTAAACCATCTTAAATCGGAAACAATTATTGAAAATGTCTCATCTAAAGTATTGGAGTAACAAAAAATAATAAAGTAATAGTTTCATATAAAAGTTATTAAGTATCCATACTAGGAGGAATGTATATGCGTGAAGTGGTCATTATAGAGGGAGTTCGGACTCCTGTTGGAAAACGAAAAGGGGTTCTCAGTTCTATTCGTCCGGACGAATTAGCTGCTCATGTTTTAAACGAAGTAGTAGTACGTGCGGGCATAAGCACTAGTCTCGTAGAAGATGTCATATTGGGTTGTGTAACCCAAATAGAAGAACAAACATATAACATTGCCCGAATATCTGCCTTAATGGCAGGCTTTCCAATTCAGGTACCAGGGACAACAATTGACCGCCAGTGTGGATCTGGTCAACAGGCGATACATTTTGCGGCGCAAGCAATTATGAGTGGGGATATGGATATTGTGATCGCTGGCGGTGTGGAAAGTATGACTCGTGTCCCAATGGGATCATCGCGGAAAAATACCGATTGGAGTGAGATGCTGACTTCTCGCTTCGACATGATCCACCAGGGGTTGTCTGCGGAAAAGATTGCAGACAAATGGGAATTTACCCGGAAACAGTTAGATGAGTTTTCTCTAGAAAGTCATAATCGTGCATTGAATGCCCAAAGAGAAGGAAAGTTTGAAAGGGAGATTATGCCTCTAAAGGTCACACTTGAAGACGGAACAGTTATCAAGGTTAAACAAGATGAGGGTCCACGGGAAGGATCAACCATTGAAAAACTGGGAACCCTTAAGCCAGCATTTGCGGAGGATGGAAAAATTCATGCAGGCAACTCAAGTCAAATGAGTGACGGGGCTGCAGCATTACTACTTATGTCTAAGGAGAAGGCGGAGGAATTAGGGCTTAAACCTAGGTTCCGAATCGCTGCCCGTGCAGTGATTGGTTCTGATCCTATCTTAATGCTGACGGGACCTATTGACGCCACTAAACAAGTATTAAATAAAGCAGGACTAACGATTGAAGATATGGATGTATATGAAGTGAATGAAGCATTTGCGTCTGTTCCAATGTGTTGGTTAGAAGAAATGAAAGCAGACCCTAGAAAATTGAATCCAAATGGTGGCGCAATTGCTTTAGGTCATCCTCTTGGTGCTACAGGTGCTCGTCTTATGGTTTCGATGATGCATGAACTCGAAAGAACTGGTGGTAGATTTGGACTTCAAGCTATCTGTGAAGGTGGTGGGATGGCTAATGGAACTATTATAGAAAGAATCTACTAACATTTAACTCATGCAGGTAATCTATAGGTTTAAATGAGACTCAAAAAGTCTCTAAACGGAAGGGATAAATACTTCCACTTGAAGAAGGATAGAAAATGTGTCAAAGCATTTTATAAACAACGTACAACTTTCACGCATTGTTAATCATAAAATTAAAGAACATGAGGAGTGAGTTTTTGAAAAAAATAATCAATCGCCTTACTGTCATTGGATCAGGTGCTATGGGATCACAAATTGCGATGGTTTCAGCCCTTGCTGGTATAGATGTTTATTTAAGAGATATTAGTGAAGAAAGCCTAAGAAAAGCAGAAGAATCATTGAATGGTCATATGAAAAAAAGAATACTCAAAGGTAAATTATCTTCTCAAGAAGTGGAAGAAGCTTTTTCAAGACTGCATTTTGTAACGTCTTTAGAAGAAGCACTAAACGATACAGAATTTGTGATTGAAGCCATTGTGGAAAATTTGGAAGTAAAACGGCAATTATTTTCCGAAGTAGACAAATTGGTTTCAGAGGATGTGATTATCGCGACGAATAGCTCGACGATTGTAAGTTCGAAACTAGCGGATGCGACAAAGCGTCCACACAAGGTATGTAATCTTCATTTCTTTAATCCTGTGCTAGTAATGGAATTGGTGGAGGTTGTAAAGGGGCTCCATACGTCAAACGAAACAGCGGCCACTGCGGTTGAGTTTGTAAAACAAATCAACAAGACTCCAATTTTATTAAAAAAGGAAATTTCCGGATTTGTCGCTAATAGAATTTTGGGTGCACTAATTGATGAAGCAATTTATTTACTAGAAAATGATGTAGCGACTGTAGAGGAGATTGATCTTGCTTGTAAGAAAGCGCTTAATCACCCGATAGGTCCGTTTGCTTTGCTTGATTTAACCGGAATTGATGTGAATTATTATATCAGACAAATCCTATATGAAGAAACTGGCGACGAATCAAAAAAGCCGCAAAGGGTCATCAAAGAAAAATATTTTAATGGAGAATATGGAAGGAAAACAGGAAAAGGTTTCTATACTTATAG
Source organism: Peribacillus sp. NPDC097198 (assembly GCF_044762055.1). Taxonomy (NCBI): domain Bacteria; kingdom Bacillati; phylum Bacillota; class Bacilli; order Caryophanales; family Bacillaceae; genus Peribacillus; species Peribacillus sp. NPDC097198. The sequence goes on from NZ_JBIWDO010000009.1 coordinate 15,476, forward strand.
TTAGTAGCAGTATAATCCATTAACAACCCATGAGTTCATCAGTCGGTTGAACAAAAGGATATGCCGTCACCCCAAGAAAGCTAATGATCCTTGGCGAGTCGTTGTAACGTTTATAAAGAGGGCGAATGGATATACCTCTAAAGTTCAATAAGTTCTATAGGGAATACAATTATTTTCACTTGAAAATTCGATACCAAAATAGGCCAAGCACTTTCCCAAAGATGCCTTGGCTTATTTCACTTTTTGAATAATTATTTTGATCACTGAATAGAGAATGAAGAACTTAATGAATATCTCTATGATTATTTCAGGAAAAAGGCTGTATCTAAAAAAGGTTAGCTAGCATGGGTTTGGTCCAATACCGTATTCACACTAGATAATTAATGGTCGAATACATAACTCGTCAGTACATCTTTGGTACTTTTTTCATTAAAGTAGGACTGTTAATCCCATTCAGGTTGTAGAATAGAATAATACTCAGCCTTTTGAAGGGAGTAATGAAAACTTCTAAAGAAATAAGAGAAATCATCAAAAAGGAGTGTATGATTTTCATTGAAATCATACGAATCCAGAAATTTTTCAATAATGGATTGTTGATCTACTAGGTCGAATAATCCTGTTACATAAAGTTGATAGCTGAATTTATCATATAATGAATGAAAGCCTGTATCTTCAAAAATTTGCTTTACTAAATTTAATTCCACCTGTATTCACTCCTTTAAAACAATATACCTTTATATCCTTTTAGCTATTCAAAGATAATGGAATAAATGATTAAATGACATGATATATACTGGAATAATAAACAGAAATGGTATTTACTTTATCACTATCATATTTATATGGTAAGATTGAAAAGATTTAAAAAATAAAAAGTTAGAGTAAAGGAAGATACCGTTGAAAAAACCAGTAAAACTCATAATTGCACTTTCACTCATTATTATTGTTATATTGATGTTTTTTGTGTCTAAGGTAGTTTTTAACTCGGATAATAATTCTGAAGAAGCTGCTGATACGACTGTAATTTCTAAAGATTCAAGTTATCTGAAAGATACGGAAAAAGTATATATAGTCCAGGAATACAATGCAAAGAAAAAGAAAGATATTAAATTTGAACTAAGCTTTATTGGAACATCTAAAGGGTATGATACATGGTATGGAGCGGATACTTATTTAGAGAAGGAAAACAAGTATGGTTTATTTTACGGTGACGATAAACTACTGGCTTACCCGGTAGAGGTGGGAAAAAAGTGGGATGTCAAGCCTTTTACTTTCAACATTGAATCTGTTGATGAAACGGTTACAACTCCGGCTGGAACCTTTAATAACGTCGTAAAGGTTAAAACGACTGAAAATGGTGCAGATGAATACAATCTTACCTATTATGCAAAGGGTGTAGGTCAGATTTTAAAAGAATCTGTTGATTCTTCTAATAAAAAGACCATAAGGTTTGAACTCCAGGAAATAAAAGAAAAGTAATTTTTAAGAGAACCCACAGAGAGTATATACCTCTCTGTGGGTTTTTTTAAAGTGGGGCTGAAGAAAAGGTAACTTAAGTGGTCGTCCTCTAGGTCATGACAGCAGATCTTATATCGTCCAAGTCTTTTTACGTTTAGAGGGTTGTCAGATGGGGATAATGTTCATACAGAAGAGATGCAAAAAAAGTAAAGAACGGAATGAACTAGCCCTAAGCTAATCCATTCCGTTCTTTACTTATATTGATACCTATATTTATTAACGATTTAAATTACTCTTATAAGAGGACCATTCCTACCAATCCACTTATTATTCCAAGAATCACTACAGAGGACACGACAAACAATAGGACTCTTTTAGGGAATGACTTAGCGACAAGTATTAAAGATGGCAGACTGATTGCTGGTAGTGTTAGAAGCAAGGCTGCAGCAGGTCCTCCACCAAGTCCTAAAGACATAAACGTTTGTATAATTGGAATTTCAGCAGCAGTAGGTATAACGAAAAGCATACCGGCTATTGCAAAGATGACAATCGCGATTATACCGTTTGTAGATGAGTCTACTTGAGGGAATAGCCAAACACGCGCAGCCCCAATAAGCAATACAGATAAAACATATGCAGGAACAATGTAAAGAACCATACTTCCTAAGCTTTTTAACCATCTAGAAAGGAAGTTTCCAGTAGTTTCAGTGTCCGTTATTATCTGGTCTATATCAACCGGTTTTTTGTCTTTAACAAAGCGATTAGCTAAATAGCTGATTCCGAAAGTTAAAATCAGTCCGAAAAATAGACGAATTAACGTGAATTTCCATGATAAAACAAATGTCATAAAGACAAGCGTCGCAGGATTGATGGTTGGATTGCCAATCCAAAATGCTAAAGCTGCACCAACTGAGACATTTTTTTTACGTAGTCCAACCGCCACTGGGGCTGAACAACAAGTACACATCATACCAGGGACCGAAGCTAACCCCCCGATGAATGTGCTGCCGAACGATGTTTTCCCAAGCCATTTAAGAAGCAATTGTGTTGGTAATAAGACTTGTACCAAAGAGCCGAGCAGGATTCCTAGTATGGCCGCTTTCCATACGGACGAGAAATAAACCTGTGCATAATCCCAGGCAGATTTCCATGATAGGGTGGCGCTGGACTGGTCTCCCAAAATAGATGTTCCAATGGAATGAGTATCGGCTGCTAGCATCCCTTTTTGATAATAGGGCCACCATTTTATATAAAGTAATCCTACAATAGCGATTACTAAAAATGAAACGATAAACCACAAAGCTTTAGTATTTGACGTGCGTTGTTCAAGTAGTGTAGGTCTTAGCTGTGACATGGTTACCTCCCAATAAAATAAAAAAATTTCAAAAGACAATATATTATACCACTAATCTTTAATTTATTTTGGTGAAATAGTAAATTTCACAAATTTAAGCCTGAATTATGCTTTTATTGACTATGTGTTTTATAATAATTAAGACGAAAAGAAAGGTTGATTTAATTATGACAAATTCAAATAGTGTTAAGCTTACTTCATTATCCTCAAAAGGAGGTTGTGGCTGTAAAATCGGTCCAGCAGACTTGGCTCAGGTTTTACGTGGTTTACCACCTACTCTTCCTAACCCGAATTTATTAGTTGGTTTAGATACAAGTGACGATGCTGGTGTTTATCGTTTAAATGATGAATTGGCGATTGTACAAACCGTTGATTTCTTCACTCCCATCGTTGATGATCCATATTCATTCGGACAAGTTGCGGCAGCCAATGCCATCAGTGATATTTACGCAATGGGGGGAAAACCGCTAACTGCGCTAAATATTGTTGCCTTCCCAATTTCCAAATTGGACAAACAAGTCTTAACTGATATCTTACGAGGTGCAGGAGATAAGTTAAAAGAAGCAGGTGCCACTCTTGTCGGGGGACATTCAATCGATGATAATGAACCAAAATTCGGTCTTGCCGTGACGGGACTTGTTCATCCTGACAAGGTCCGTACAAATGCAGGGGCAAAACCAGGGGATAAACTTATTTTGACTAAACCTATTGGTGTTGGCATTTTAACGACATCGATTAAAAGGGACCTTCTAACAGAGGAAGAAATCGCCCACGTTACAAAAGTAATGTCCACGTTAAATAAAATAGCTTCAGAAACGATGGAATCCTATGATGTCCATGCGTGTACGGACGTTACTGGTTTTGGTCTATTAGGGCATGCTTCAGAAATGTCAAAAGGAAGTAATACCGGTCTTCGTATCCATCATGCCCAAGTGCCAATATTGCCGAGGGTTAAAGAGCTAGCTGAAACTGGTGCCGTGCCGGGGGGAACAAAAAATAACTTTGCCCATCTTCAAGGTGATGTCACTTTCCCAGAAACAATGGATCAGATAGATCAATGGATATTATGTGATGCCGTAACATCTGGAGGACTTTTGATTTCCGTAGCAGGTGTAGAAGCAGATGCATTATTATCCGATTTACAAGATGCGGGAGTGGAAGCCGCAATAATTGGTGAAGTAACCGAAGAGAATCCAGGGCACATTGTTGTCATATAATGAACGAAAAATTTGCTTGGAAGAAATCGACGAAAGCTGATTTCTTCCATTCTCATTTCTCAACGTTTGAAGATATTCAAGTTTTTCTTTCAGATCCAGAAAGGTGGAAACATTGTGTTCCAAGATATTTCAGTTGATGAATTGCTCGATTTAAAGGATAAGAAAGAACTCACGGTAATTGATGTACGTTCCCCATCTGAATATAAAGACGCCACCATTCCTGGCAGTTTAAATATACCGTTTTTTGATGATGCAGAAAGAGCCGAGGTTGGAACGCTGTATAAACAAGTGAGTGCCCAGGCTGCTAAAGAACGAGGTTTAGAAATTATTTCAGTAAAATTACCACAGTTTATAAAGGATTTTGCTAAGATAGAAGGCAAAAAAGCCGTTTTTTGTTGGCGTGGGGGTATGCGAAGCAGGACCACTGCCACTGTCCTATCCTTAATGGGAATTAAAGCCCTTCGATTGGATGGAGGGTATCGTAACTATCGTAACTGGGTGGTAGATCACTTAGAAACGCTGGACATGAAACCCGAAGCCTATGTATTGAACGGATTTACCGGAACAGGAAAAACGACAATTCTGCATCGACTTAGGGAAGATGGATACCCTATTTTAGATTTTGAAGGTATGGCAAATCATAGAGGGTCTGTTTTTGGCCAGATTGGTCTGGAACCGAATAATCAAAAAAAATTCGATTCATTACTTTTCGAGAGTGTCCAAAAAGTTCAGCAATCACCGTTTGTTCTTATTGAAGGAGAAAGTAAAAGGATTGGTAAAGTCATAATTCCAGATTCCGTTTTAGCAAAAAAGGAACAAGGAATACAGGTATTCATCGATTTACCCATAGAAGAAAGAGTTCTTCATATTTTAGAGGACTATCAACCTTGGGAACATGAACAGGAGTGTCTAGAAGCCTTTTTAAGGATTAAAAGACGGATTCATACACCCATTGCTACTCAAATAGAAAATGATTTGAGATCCGGTAACTATTCGTCGGCAGTCGCACTATTACTTGAATACTACTATGACCCTATGTATCAACATACCGCTGACCATTTTCCCGATGATCGAAAAATCACAATCCAGGCTAAAAATGTGGATGAAGCAATTGAAATCATTCGTGAACGGTTACGTGTAAAGCATGGATAAGCAGTAGTGCTGTTTGGGTTTTCCTTTTCCAATCAATAATTGATCGGTTACCTGAATCCTAATTCGTTTTATAATGCAAAAAAGCACACCCTAAAAAAGGTGTGCTTTTTTTGATATTCTATTATTTATACATGTCAGCGATTTGCTTTTGTAATTTGCTATCTTCAAGGTACTCATCATAGCTAATTTGCTTATCGATAGTTCCTTTAGGTGTAAGTTCGATTATACGGTTTGCAACTGTTTCAATGAACTGGTGATCATGAGAAGAGAAAATCATAGCTCCTTTGAAATTGATCAATCCGTTATTCAAGGCTGTGATAGATTCTAAATCAAGATGGTTGGTCGGTTCATCAAGCATTAATACATTTGAACCACTTAGCATCATTTTAGAAAGCATGCAGCGGACTTTTTCTCCACCTGATAGTACGCTGGCTTTTTTCGTCACTTCATCACCGGAGAATAGCATTCTGCCTAGGAAACCGCGCAGGAAGCTTTCACTTTGATCATTAGGAGAGTACTGACGCAACCAATCAACAAGTGTCAAATCGACACCTTCGAAGAATTCAGAGTTGTCTTTCGGGAAATACGCTTGTGAAGTGGTAACACCCCATTTGTAAGTACCGCTATCTGGTTCCATTTCTCCAGCAAGGATTTTGAACATGGTCGTTTTAGCAATTTCATCTCTACCGACAAATGCAATTTTATCTTCTTTGTTCATGATGAAGCTTACGTTATTCAACACGGTCACACCATCAATGGTCTTTGTGATTCCATCTACACGTAGGAGGTCGTTCCCAATTTCACGCTCTGGTGAAAAACCTACATAAGGATAACGGCGGGATGATGGTTGAATATCATCTAGACTTATTTTATCCAATAATTTTTTACGTGAAGTGGCTTGACTTGATTTAGAAGCATTGGCACTGAATCGCGCAATGAAATTTTGAAGTTCTTTAATTTTTTCTTCTTTTTTCTTATTGGCATCTTGTGTCAATTTAAGAGCTAGTTGGCTTGATTCATACCAGAAGTCATAGTTACCGATGTAAATTTTGATCTTACCGAAATCCAAATCCGCAATATGTGTACATACCTTATTAAGGAAGTAACGGTCATGGGAAACGACGATAACGGTATTTTCGAAACCAATCAAGAATTCTTCCAGCCATCTAATTGCTTTTATGTCCAAGTGGTTGGTAGGCTCATCAAGTAAAAGGACGTCAGGCTTGCCAAACAGGGCTTGTGCAAGCAATACTTTCACTTTGTCGCCACCAGTTAATTCAGCCATTTTCTTTGTATGAAGGTCTTCAGAGATGCCAAGACCTTTTAAAAGGATGGATGCTTCAGGTTCAGCTTCCCATCCGTTAAGTTCTGCGAATTCACCTTCAAGTTCGGCGGCTTTCATACCGTCTTCATCAGTGAAGTTTTCTTTCATATAGATTGCATCTTTTTCTTGCATGACTTCGTATAGTCTTTCATGGCCCATGATGACAACTTTAAGGACCTCTTCTTCTTCAAAAGCAAAATGATCTTGTTTCAAAACGGCCAGGCGTTCGCCAGGTCCCATATGCACATCACCGGATTGTGCTTCAATTTCTCCGGAAAGAATTTTTAAGAATGTGGATTTACCGGCACCATTTGCCCCAATCAATCCATAACAGTTACCAGGCGTGAATTTTATATTAACATCTTCAAACAGTTTACGATCGCCGTAGCGCAAACCAACGTTATTTACTGTAATCATTTATTTACATTCCTCCAATGACAATATCTTTAAAATTATAACATGAAAGAGGGGTCAATAAAAATATTTTAGGTTAACATAAGGGAAAAGTGATATATGCATGATAATTTGGCAATTTGCTCTATACACCGTTCTTATAAGAAAACTACTCTAATCCTTTATGTGAGTGATGTGGATGACTTGGTACTAGTTCTTTTATTTTGGCTTAATAAAGAAATATTTGCTCCCGTCAGCCCATCTAGATAGCCGTAACTATCATATCTCCGATATAAATATAACAAGATATTTCCTAATATTTAATTCTAATAGATTCTTTTCTGGAATATATAGTTTTTCATTCGAAATATAACGTAAACTGGATTCACTGCATTAAAAAAGATTTTAAAAAAACCCGTCTGAGATAAATAAAAAGGTTGAATGTAATTGTCAATTGCCTTTTTCTTTGATAATATGTATGTCCATTTCCGAGGGCATGGTTTAATTTCACATGTTCTAACATGTAGAGGGGAAGGATCAGAATGATACGACATCCCGATTTCGAAAAAGAACGTGAGCGGTTGGATTTTACAAAAAGGTACATTGATGTAGTGATCAAAACTTCTGAGAGCAATAAGGATCAATTCCAGAAGAATATGCAAGAGGCTTTTGGTGATGCGGATTGGTCGGAGTCAGGTTTATACTCCCAGTTACTGACTACCGCCAATTTCTTTGAAATGTCTCAGTCTGAATTGGATAGTTTGAAAATAGCAAAGAACAAACCATACTTTGCAAGAGTAGACTTTGTCCGGCATGACAATACTCAGGGAGAAATTCTTTATTTCGGTAAAACATCTTTGTATCAACGTGAAAGCCAAGAACAGATTATCGTCGATTGGCGTTCGCCCATTGCCAATCTATATTATGAGGGTCGAATTGGAGAAGTGAATTATCAAGCGGAGGGAGAAACATTCAGCGGGAATATCACGTTAAAGCGGCAACTGATGATTGAGGATGGCGAGTTGGAAGAGGTCAGGGACATTGATTTGACTACGACCGATGAATTGTTGCAGGAATCCCTTTCAAAAAGCTCAAGCAATCGCTTGACAGACATCATCACGACGATTCAGGAAGAACAAAATAAAATCATTCGTGCCGATTTAAATAAACCCATTATCGTACAAGGGGCGGCTGGTAGTGGTAAAACGACTATTGCCTTACACCGGATTTCTTATTTCATTTACCATTACAAAGATTTATTTGATCCACGGCAGTTAATGATCCTTGCCCCAAGCCGAGTATTCATCGACTACATATCCGAAGCTTTGCCGGAACTGGGAGTCGATAAAGTCAAACAGTTCACATTTGCTGAATACGTCCAGGTGGCAATTGGGCGGCCTTTAAATCTAATACATGATGATAAGTTGATGCGTATATTGGAGGAAAATAATGACGAAACGAAAGTGGCAATCTGGATATCGGGTTTAAAAGGATCTCCTTTATTTAAATTGATTTTGGACGGATATATAAAAGATATCTTCCGGAGCTTTCACCCAGTGGAAGATTTTTATTGTGATAATTACCGGTTATATTCTGCCAAGAAGTTTATTAGATTATTAGAAGAAGATTATTGGTACCTGCCACTTTATGGACGCCTTGATAAGTTAAAGGACATCTTACAAAATGAAGTGAAATTGAAAAAGAAAAAAATGTTGGATCGAGTTGCTGATTTTTATCAAACGAAAATTGATAAAGCCTTCGCCAGGAACATTGATCCTGTAAAGCGGAAGGAATTTGTCACAAAGTGCCATGACAAAATGATAGAACGGACCGAACGGATGAAAAAGGCGATTCGTACGTCAGTTAAAGCTTATTTTAAGCCATTCACAAACAAAGGCTTGCTACAGTATTATCAGGAGTTATATCAGGATCCTGAACGTCTTGCCTTCTACAGCAACGGTAAACTAAGCTTCGAGGATGCACGTGCGTTATGTGAATATAACCAAAAATTGTTTCATGAAAAAAGCTACGAAATCGAGGATTTAGGTGCCTTGTTATATTTACAGGAATTAATTTTTGGTGTTAATAAAGACCATAAAGCCAAAAACGTTGTCATAGATGAAGCACAGGATTATAGTTTTATGCAATTGCAAGCATTGAAGACAGCCTTTGACACGGATATGTTCACACTTGTGGGAGACCTTGCCCAGGGCATTCATTCATATAGGGGACTTCAAACATGGGAAGATGTTCATCGTTCCATTTTTCCTAGAGCGACTTATACAGAACTCCAAAAAAGCTACCGGACGACCATTGAAATCATGGGGCAGGCCAATCGGATTCTAAAAATGTTACCTTATGACTTTCCTGAGGTTGAGCCTGTGGTCCGTCATGGAAACGAACCTGAATTCATATCCATCAAAAGCAATTGGGAGGGGCAATTGATTGATCTTATCGAAAAGTTAAAAGAGGAAGGGTATAATACATTTGCCATCATCGCCAAAACGATGAAAGATTGCATGCTCGCTAATGAAAAATTGAGTAAGCTGTCCAATGATTTTCATTTAATTAATGAAGAGGGTATGATTCCGAAGCATAAAACGATGATAATCCCATCCTATCAATCCAAAGGTCTTGAATTCGATGTTGTCGTGGCCTTATCTCTGGAAGAGACATTTCTTCGGGAGAATGAACTTGATTTGAAATTGCTTTATGTCACCATGACAAGACCTTTACATCGCCTTTACTTTTTTGGGAATGAAAAAGAAGATTTTCTTTTAGCTTGATGGATAAGATAGGAGGCCGATAGACGTCTGTGCCTCCTATTTTGTCATGCCTATTATAATTTCACTAGGATATCTAGGATATTCTCCCAGCCGTAACCAACTTCGGCTAACTCGATTCCGGCCATTTTAACCGTTTTTTCGCTGATTATGCGGCCGCCAAGTGCTTCGTAAAAACCCCTCGAAGGATTGTCCTTTAACGCCCATATAATTAAATTACCATGTTGCTTTTGTACAAGTTCATCTACCACTGCTTTCATTAGTTTTCTTCCGATTTCTTGCCGTTGGTAATCTTTTAACAGATAAATGGCGTATACCTCACCTTGGATATGAAGATGATTCGTTTGTTCTGGGCCACCTGCTGCAAAGCCTACGATCTTTCCATCACCATTTTCAGCTATATATGTTGCACTATGAAGCATCTTTAGATTTCTTGACCAATTTTTTTTCCTGGCTTCTAAATTTAAAGAGTTCAGATATGACTCTGGGAGAATTCCTTTGTAAGTGGATTGCCAACTTTTTATATGAACGTGTGCTATCCCAGTTATATCGTTTTCTGTAGCCTTTCTGATTTGCATGTGAGATCACCTTCCATTTAGTAGTTTCCCATAGAATATCATGACAGATGAGATTAAACTTCAGATTTATGTTTAAAAGTTTCTTATAAAGGAAAAGAAATAAAAGAGTCATTCAACGAGATGAAGGGAAGGTTGAGAAAGATGAAATTGAAAGTTGGTTTTTATTTTCCAGGTGGTAAAGAGATTGAGCATGAGGTCGATGGGGATGACAGTACACAAATCATTTCAAATATCCAGAAGCACCGCTTTTATAATTTAGTTAAAGGCGATACACATTATGTGGTAGACACTGAAAAGGCTGCATACTTCTCGGTGACAGAAATAGCTGATTGATTTTTAACCGTATTGGACATTTGTTCCGATACGGTTTATTCTTTTTTGAGATAGAAATACTTTAAAGGAGTCAGTGATGAAAATTAATTTTACGAACAACCAATATAATACATTAATTAAATTGGTGCAGTATGGATATTGGATAGCATCTGATATGGAAAAAAATGAAGAATTCAGTGAGTTAGAGCAGTATTTGAATTCCTATGCGAAGGATTTTGGCGTGAAAGGAATTGAATATATAGAAGAGTATGGGATTTACGATGTGAGTCGTGAGCTTGAAGAAAAAATCCAAGAAGTAATTAATGAATATGAAGATGGCGTTTTCCTGGATAAGCTTGCCTATCACATGGCAAGAAACGAGTTTGTGAAGGAATCGAAGCTCAAAAATTTCAGCCAAGAGGAAGCATTTTTACGAGTACTTGAACTTGAAGAGAAATACCATCTGTATATAGAAGAGAATGGTCTGGAACATTTGAAAATTGAAAAATGAAGAAAAATGAAAGGGAGAGGAACCTCAATTATTCCTCTCCCTTTCATTAACCCAATTTCTCCATTTAATTAATCAGTTATCAGGTATTTCCATGAGCGTTACCTAGCTTATTAACGGCAAATGTATAAAATGCCATCATATCTTCCCGCGAAGAAAACCCCGCTTGAGCCGATTTTTCATTGCCCCCACCTTTACCATTGTGTGAAGAAAGCCATTCCCTAAAGAATTGTCCACAATGAATGGAGATGGTGCCATCGTGTGAAAGCAGAGCCTTTTGTTCCTGTAACGTTATAAATAGGAGAAGTGAGCTTTCTTTCCGATGTATAGCTGAAGAGAGCAGTTGTAGATCCTTCAATGTATGGTCTTCAAAAACATGCGCGATCAACGACCCATCTTCTCTATTTGCCAACAACGATGAAGCGAGAAACTCCATGTTTTCCAGTTTAAGCTTTTCATAAGCCATTGATAGCTTGTCGTGCTCGTTTTCCAATCTTTCCACCCTATTAAGGATATCTATACGACCTGTATTAAATTTGTATGATAACGTAGAAAGTAAGGTCAAGCTGTCGGTATAGTCGTTTAACGCCCTTAAGCCACATTTAAAATAGAGACGTGTACTTTCTTTCTGTTTTTCCGTTTTGAGGATTTTAATAATTCCTATTTCTCCGGTTTGTTCCACGTGCGTTCCACCACAAGGATTAAATTCAATGCCCTCGATTTCTACAATTCGAATGTTTTCTGTCACCGTAGGCATTTTGACTACGGGTATGGTCTTCAATTGATCTTCAGACACAAAGTATGTAAGTAACTTACGATTCTCATAGATATACTGATTGGCGATCCGTTCCGTTTCAACTGTTTGGACATCAGTCCAGGAAGGTGTATCAATATCAATGGAGACAATGTCTTGGCCAAGATGGAAACTGACGGTATTTGCGTTGAAAAGGTCCCTACAGACGGCTGAAAGTAAATGCTGTCCGCTATGCTGCTGCATATGGTCGAAACGGCGTTCCCAATCAAGCTTGCAATGTACGAAAAGGGAAGCGGGGCTGTTTCCAACCTTATGAAGGATATCTTCATTTTCATTTTTTGAAATTTCAAGAACTGGTATACCATCTATGCTACCAATATCCCCAGGTTGACCTCCACCCTCAGGGTAAAAAGCTGTTTCATCGAGCAGAATATAATAAAAGCCTTCTTCTTCAAAAATGTCGAGGACCTTCGCGTCCCATTCAGATACCTTGGATGATTCATAATATATTTTCTTTGTCATAATAACCCCTATCCCATCTTTATTCAGTAAATTATATCACCCCCAACCATATTAATGGAATAAGGAACCTTTATCGGATGTTACAGTAAAATATGTAGTCTTTATGACAAAGATTCAAAAAAATTCATGAGACCGTCATTATGCTATTTATAGAAAAAACCTTTTGATGTAAAATATTCCTGAAAGAATATACTTTAGACCTAATTAAAATAAAAATATGGAATTGGGGCTCGACTATTTACATGCTTTGTGTGAAAGTCGACTATCTTTTTTTCTATGCAATATGTTTATTTACGTAGGTTAGAAAGGGTCAAGTGATTAGAATTGCACATAGTCAATATGGAAAAATACAAAAATACTCTCTATCGAAATATTAAAAAACAGCTTTCTGATTGGTTGGAATTAGATAAAACGAAGATGGTTACTACAAATGAGGTATACCGTTTTCTTCATTCTATTAAAGGGACTGCAGGCACCATAGAGTTAGGTGGTCTCATGTTAATATCCGAAAATCTGTTAGGAAAGCTCGATGAAGACAGTGATGGAGTATGGAAACAAGATGACCTTGAAAATCTACTATTTGCTTTAATTGAACATACCTATGAATATGAGCATTTTGCAGAAGTGGAGATAAAAGAGAAGCCAGCCCATGATACACAGGCCCCACTCATTCAAATCATTGATGACGATATATCGATGCTGATTTTATTAAAGGACATCCTTGAAGAAAAAGGGTGGATGGTCATAACGAGTTCTGATCCGGTTAAAGCTACAAAACAATATTTTGAGATGCAGCCAGATTGCTTAATTCTAGATATTCAATTACCTACGAAAGATGGTTATCAAGTTCTGCAGGATATCCACTTTCATAATGAAAAATATTTCATCCCTAAAATCATGATTAGCATTCAAAATGACAAAAAATCACGAATTAAAGCATATAAAATGGGGGCGGATGATTTCATTAGTAAGCCTATAGATATTGAAGAATTTGTTGTGAAAATAGAAAGACATATTCAGCGCAAGAAAATTTTCGATCAATCCGTCCTAATTGATGAACTTACTCAAGTATATAATCGTAGGTTCTTTGAAGATATGCTACCGCGTTATTTTCAGGATTTCAAACGAAACGGAAATCTGTTTTCGATTAGTATCATAGATCTGGATCACTTTAAAAGAGTAAATGATACATATGGACATGCGATGGGTGACGTCGTTTTGTTGGAGTTTGCCCAGTTTATTAAAAACAACATCCGTAGTTCCGATTTGATTTGCCGGTATGGCGGTGAAGAATTTGTCATTATATTTCCTCAGACAGCAAATGAGGAAGCCAGGAATAAACTAACAGAATTAATAAAGATTTTCTCTACCAAAAGTTTCACTTATGAACAACAACATTTTTCTGTCTCTTTTTCTGCTGGTGTTTATACGGTACATGATGAGAGCATTACTCCTAAAGAGGCTTTTGAGGAAGCGGATAGTTCCTTGTATGAAGCAAAGCGTTTAGGGCGAGCGCGGGTGGGGAGCATTCAAAAAACTAGCATTAAAAAGAAATACCTTAATGTATCAGTGATAGATGACGATATCATTATTAGAACGATCTTAACGAAAATATTGCAGTCGATGGATTTTCCTCTTTATGATTTACATATAGCCGTATATGAAGATGGGGATTCATTTTTGAATTCAAACCGGGCAAACGAAAACATCGCCCATTTTTTGATACTTGATGGAGTAATGCCAACTATGGATGGCATTGACGTACTGAAGAAAGTGAAAAAGGGTAGCAATGCCGATTGTTTTACCGTTTTGATGTTAACCGGTAGAAAAAGTTCGGGGGACATTGCCACAGCATTAAAATTGGGAGCGGATGATTATGTCACAAAACCTTTTAATATTACTGATCTTCAGGCAAGAATGGAACGTCTGATAAAAAAAATAATGTAAGCAGTAGACCATTTTTTCTATTCGATAGGAAAATAAAAGAGAAAGTAGGGTTGCGGTTTCAAAGAGTCACATTCATTTGAAACGAATTGATCCTTCTATTGCAGTACTGATCGTAAGGAGAATGAAAAAGTGAAACGGATTTTATTAGCTGAAGACGAAGAAATTTTGCGTATGCTTGTTGTGGATACATTAGAGGATGAAGATTACGAAGTCGATGAAGCTTCTGATGGTATTGAAGCGGTTCAATTACTTGAAAAGAATAGCTATGATCTCATCATCTTGGATTATATGATGCCAGGCTATACCGGTTTAGAAATCATTGAAAAAATCGAATCAACTGAAATTGAAAATAAAGGGAAAATCCTGATGCTATCAGCGAAAAGCCAGCAATTTGAACAAGAGAGAATTTTAGAAGCGGGAGCGGACTATTTCATGGCCAAGCCTTTTAGTCCAATGAAGCTTTTAGAGAAAATAGAGGCCATTTTACATGAAGCTGAAACGTTATTCAAATAAGAGTCTTTCTCGTCAAGTAGTGAGTCTAATGACTGCTTGTATCATTTTATTCATAGTTGGTACAGGGATTTTATTTTATGTGTTGCAGACTGTGAATGCAGAATATATCCAGAAAAGAAATGGAATTGTTGAGAAAGAATTGTTGTTGGATGAAATTTACGAGCAATATAATAATGTCTTTTTGGATGCTAGAGGTTATATTGCATTTGGAAATGAGACATATAAAGACAAAGTTTGGAGCAGGGAAGATAAGATACGACATGATATTTCCACTTTCAAGGACCTATCAAGTTCAAAAGCCGATGAAAAAGTCCACACCGATCTCGTGAATTTTACTGATTATTATTTTAATGCCATTAAGCCTGTTTTTTCGAATATGGAAATGGACGGGAGTAGGGATAAGGGTAAGCAAATAGAAAATGAGATCACTGCCCAAGTTGCGGATTTTCGCGACAGTGTAAGGTCGTATTCGTCTGCGCTTTCAGAAAAGCTTGATGAGAATGTGAATGCATTGGCAAAAGAACAGTCCATTTTACAAGGGACCTTTATCGGATTCGTACTTGTTTTCTTATTGGTCTTTCAGAAAGTCGTGAGAAGCATTATTAGGAATATCGGAAAGCCTTTGGCTGATTTTTCATTTGCAGCTAATGAGATTGCAGCTGGTAGGGACGCCATCATTTCAGTAGATGAAGGCCGGGGAGATGAATTAGGGGTTTTGGCCATTGCCTTTAGAAAGATGATTGCAAGCATTCAGGATAAAGAGCAGGAATTGATGGCTCATAATGAAGAATTGCTTGCTCAGCAAGATGAACTTCAGGCCCAGCAGAATGAATTACAAGAAACGTTGGGGCTTATAACGAAGAATGAGAAACAACTGACTAGAAGAAATGAACTAATAAATGGTATTTCCACTTCTTTGGATAAAAATGACGTTCTTAAAAGTATTGTCTGTAATATGAGCAGTTTGATTGGAGCTGACCGTGGTATGATCACTCTAATTAATGAAGATGCATATTCTTCTTTCGGCATATCGGAATATGGAGTACAGCAATACCGAAAGAATATCAATACTGGGTTAAATGAACGCTTAATAGAAGGAAAAAAGCCATTCACTGTTAAAAGAGAGCAACATGTCAGTGAAAAGGGATACCATGAAAATACGAATTACAGTTATGATTTATTTCTTCCCGTTCTATCCGCTTTGCAAGAGGTCGACGCAATCATGGTTTTCAGCCGTTATGGATCCGCTTATATAGAAGAAGAAATGAGTGAATGTGAAACATTGGCTAAGCAGATTTCAACTTCACTTGATAAAATCAAGCTGTACGAGCAAACGGAAGATAATCGCCGGTTAAATCAGGATATCCTGAGCACGATACAGGAAGGCATTCAATTAATAGACCAAGATAGAAAGATTGTTCAAGTGAATCAACAATTTTGTGACCTATTCAAACCGGGGTCAAAACCAGTACATGTCATCGGATCTCCATGGGAAAGATGGAGTAGTGAAATGGATAGCCGGATTGCCCAAGAAGATTTCTTGGATACCTTGGAAAAAGCATTAAAAAGAGCGGATGAAGAAGCGGACTCTGAAGAGCGCACGTTCACTTTTCACAAGAAAGAAAACAACCAGGTTCTCAAGGTATACTTTGAAATCATAAAGTATGGTGAAGAAGCTTATGGTACCATTTTGGTTTTTCGTGATATTACGAAAGAATATGAAGTGGACCAAATGAAGTCCGAGTTTGTCAGTACCGTCAGTCATGAATTGCGTACCCCGCTTGCGAGTGTTCTAGGCTTTACCGAATTAATGTTAAATAAACCGTTAAAACCGGAAAGACAAACAAAGTATTTACAGACTATTTATAATGAGGCGAAGAGGCTCACCGCTTTAATCAATGACTTTCTGGATGTGCAACGAATGGAATCGGGTAAACAAACATATGAGAAGAAATATGTTGAGATTCTACCGTTGTTGCAAAAGGTCATAGAGAACCTTGAAATTAGCACATCACTCCATGATATTCGTCTTCTTGCGGAAACTGATGATCTCGTGATTATAGGTGACCGCGCAAAAATCGAACAAGCTATCATGAATCTATTGAGTAATGCAATTAAATACTCTCCAGATGGAGGTAAAGTTCTTATTCGGGTGTACAGCAAGAAAGAAACGTTATCCATCGATATCGTGGATGAGGGGTTGGGAATCCCACAGGAATCCCTTAAACATTTGTTCCAGAAATTTTACCGTGTGGACAATTCGGACCGCAGGCGGATAGGAGGAACGGGTTTAGGGTTATCCATCGTGGAGGAAATCGTCAAATCGCATGGTGGGCATATATCCGTAAAATCAGAGTACGGTCGTGGAAGTACATTCACTCTTTCATTCCCTAAGATAACCCTTAAGGAAGAACGTACCCCAAATGATGGACATTCAAAAAAATTGAGCTATGATATCATGGTCATTGAAGACGATTTCAATTTAGCGGAGTTATTAAGATACGAACTGGTTGACAGCGGTTTTCAAGTTAGTTATTTCAAAAGCGGAAAGAAGGCGCTTCAGAAATTGAAGCAATCGCCTCCGGATGCCATCGTCCTTGACATTCTCCTTGAAGAGGGGGAAATGGATGGGTGGTCAATCATGAAAGAGTTGAAAGGAAGACCGGAGTTAAAGGACATCCCCATTTTTGTATCGACTGCGCTTGATGAAAAAGAAAAAGGTTTTTCGCTTGGGGCAAAGGAATACTTGGTTAAACCTTACAAACCAAGTCAATTATCAAAGGTGATCATGCATACGTTATTAAGCAATGGAAAAAAAGGCCAGATTATGGTCCCACGTCCATCCTGGGAAGCCGAAAGAAGCCTTTGAAAAATAAAAATGTTAGAATAGGTGTACAGAAAGATAAAAAAATGATAGATTCAAATATGATGGAAAAATAAATATTTGGGTACAATTGTAGGTAAAGGTAAGTTACAGGAGGATTTTTATACATGCAAAAAATTCAGGCCGGTTTGGCTGTAGAGTTACAAGTAGAACGTAAGGCTGATTTCGGATGGTTCTTGACTGATGGTTCGGAAGATGTCTTGCTACACCATAATGAAGCGAATGAAGGTACTGAACTTGAAATTGGTGATGAAGTTACAGTATTTATCTATCATGATAAACAGGCACGGTTAACGGCTACCATGAATATTCCGGAAATACAGATTGACAAATATGGCTGGGCAGAAGTCGTCAATGTACAAAAGAAGCTAGGCGTCTTTGTGAATATTGGGCTTTCTAAAGATATTCTTGTATCTTTGGACGACCTTCCGAACATCGATCGTTTATGGCCGGAAGTGGGGGATCGTCTCTATATTTGCCTGAAAACAGATCGGAATGATCGTTTATTCGGCAGACTTACAACGGAAGATATCATTCAAGAAATCACTGTTCCAGCTCCATTAAAAGGAGTCCGCAATACTACCGTAAAAGGGAATGTATATCGATTGCTGATGGTCGGTTCCTTCTTTGTTTCGGAGGAAGGGTATCGTTGCTTTATTCATGAAAGTGAGAGAAAAGAAGAGCCGCGCCTAGGAGAATTTGTTGAGGGGCGTGTAATCGACAGTAAGGAAGATGGCACACTTAACGTTTCTCTATTTCCATTCAAGCAAGATCTAATGGAAGAAGATGCTGATATCATCTATACTTATTTAATGAATCGCGGTGGAGCCATGCCATATGGTGATAAGACTCCGCCTAGTGATATCCAGTTCCATTTCGGTTTAAGTAAGGGAGCCTTCAAACGTGCTCTTGGTAAATTGATGAAAGAAGGAAAGATTTATCAAGAAGAAGGATGGACATACTCTTCTGATCGTAAATGATAAAAAAGCAGCGGAATGAACTTCTCCGCTGCTTTTTTTATGGTTTTTATTAAAAGATTTTCTTTTTCCCCTTTTCTTCTTTTAAAATCTCCACCGCTTCACGAAATCTCATGGAATGAACAATTTCCCTTTCTCTTAAAAACCTTAATGAATCGTTGATGTCCGGATCATCCGAAATGTCAATCAACCATTGATAGGTTGCTCTGGCCTTTTCTTCTGCTGCAATATCTTCATATAAATCTGCTATGGGATCGCCCTTTGCTTGAATATACGTAGCCGTCCATGGATTTCCTGCTGCATTTTCATAGAAGAGGGCGCTGTCGTGATTAACATAGTGATCACCAAGACCGGCCTCTAGCATTTGTTCCGGTGTGGCGTCTTTTGTAAGCTTATAAATCATCGTTGCAATCATTTCTAAATGAGCAAATTCTTCCGTTCCAATGTCGGTGAGCAATCCGATAACTTTTTCCGGAATTGTATAGCGTTGATTTAAGTATCGTAGTGCGGCAGCCAATTCACCATCAGCGCCTCCATATTGTTCTCTTAAATATTTAGCCAGTGTGGGATTACAAGTACCAACCTTTACTGGATATTGTAGCTTTTTCTCATATATCCACATAGATATCTCTCCTTAAACCTGCCATGGCCAGGGTCCTTGGCCCCATTCCCATTTATTTTCACCATCTGGACTGTTTCCAAATTGAAACAATGGGCCGTATTTAGGTTCAAATGCTGCCTTCAATTTGGTTGAGTATTGTTGAAATTGGTTGAATTGTTGTAAAGCTTGCTGATCATGGGGATGTGTATCCAAATACAGAGTCAGCTCGACTAACACGAAATCGGCAGCTTGTATTTGGCCGAGTAACTGGTAATATTCATCATCCAGTTTCCTATTCATTACTATTTCTCCCTTTCACGATATGGATTATCATAAAAATCGTAGAAAAATTTCCAAAGCGTACCATACCTCAAAGCTTCTTCTGGAGAAAATTGTTCTAGGTTAGGCGGCTGAAAATTAATATACAAATTCGGAGGCGTACGGTAATACTTTCTTCCGATTGGTGGACATGGATCGAATTTGCTATGAAAAGGCTTATAGGACTTGATTAAGGTAAAAGTCTTTTCACTTGCCAAGGAAACTCCTCCTTTCAATATAAGGTCAGCCATTAATAATTATGCTGTTGTTAATAAAATATGCCTAATGAAAAACGGCCAAAAGGTAGGACAGACTCTACTTGGAATCATTTTTGTATTTTTGGGCTTGTTATCCTCTTGTTATCTTTCTGTGATGTTTGACATCTATTCTTCATCTGTTTGTTCTTTGTATAGGGACAATCTGTGATAGTATTTAGAACATAGCTTTTGAAAGAGTTCACAAGGAGGTACGATATATGAAAAAATCAATTTTATCGTTAACGGCCGTGGTGGCCATATCAGGAGCATTTACAATACCGGTTCAAGCTGAGGAAGTTACAGTCAAAAATGGTGACACACTATGGGGATTATCTCAATCACATAAAGTTTCAGTAGAAGATATTAAATCATGGAATCAATTAACGTCAGATTATATATATGTGGGAGACTCTTTACATATTTCTCAAGAAGAGCAATATACCGTAAAGGCTGGAGACACATTATCGAAAATAGCGAATAAATATCATGTTTCGATTAAGGACCTTAAATCATGGAATAATTTAAATACAGATACAATTCATCCAAAACAGGCCCTAGTTATTAAACCAGCGGCAAATAAGGTGGAGGCAGCAAGTACAGGTCCAGATAATAAGGCAGAGCAAGCTGCACCAGCACAAGAGACTGCACCAGTACAAAAAACTGCACCTACACAACCTGAAAAAACAGAAAAAGAGAATAATGTATCGCAAAATGAATCAAATCAAGACAATGTAGCAAAAGAAATGACTGTAAGGGCAACAGCCTATACAGCAGATTGCCAAGGATGTAGCGGCGTCACAGCGACAGGGGTGGATTTGAAAGCAAATCCAAATCAAAAAGTCATTTCCGTTGATCCATCTGTCATACCGCTAGGAACAAAAGTATATGTAGAAGGCTACGGTTATGCAACGGCAGCTGATACAGGTAGTGCGATTAAAGGAAATAAGGTCGATATTTTCATTCCAAATAAAGAAGATGCTCTAAACTGGGGCGTCAAAAACGTTAATCTAAAAATCCTTAATTAAGAACTGTCAATTGCTCTATATGAAAGAAGGAATGGACACAGATAATATCTGTGTCTATTTTTTATTCTTTTGGTGTATGAAAAAAACGAGTACAATAGAGATATTAAAACAATAGTCAATTGGGGGAGTCACACTTTGATAGAAAAAGCACGCGAATATTTACAGCAGTATTTTGGGTATGAATCATTCAGGACAGGCCAAGAAAAGATTATCGAGCAAGTCTTAGATGGAATAAACACAGCTGGAATTATGCCGACTGGAGGAGGAAAGTCAATTTGCTACCAGATTCCAGCCCTACTTTTGCCAGGCGTCACACTCGTTATATCCCCGTTAATCTCCTTGATGAAAGATCAGGTTGATGCCCTCGAACAAAACGGCATCGATGCCACTTTTCTCAACAGCTCCATATCTGGTACGGAAGCTTCCAATAGGATGAGAGATATTAAGCAGGGAAGGTACAAGCTGGTATACCTGGCACCGGAACGATTGGAAAACTATATTTTTCAGAGGGATCTGGCTAGTGTGGATATATCGATGGTCGCGATAGACGAAGCTCACTGCATCTCTCAATGGGGTCATGATTTTAGACCAAGTTATTTAAAAATCAAAACCTTTTTGAAAGAAATGCCGACTGCTCCGACCATTCTTGCCTTAACAGCGACAGCAACCCCGCATGTAACAGAAGATATCTGTCAGTCATTGGGAATTACTGCAAACCATACGGTATCCACAGGATTCGCTAGGGAAAATTTATTTTTTTCCGTCGTCAAGGAAGAGAACCGCAGTCGATATTTAATGCGTTATATTGAGAAGAATAAAAATGAGTCCGGTATTATATATGCTGCAACAAGAAAAGAAGTCGATTCATTACATGCCAAACTCAACAAAGCGGGTATTAAAACAGGGCGTTATCATGCTGGAATGAATGAACATGATCGATCTGAACAACAGGAGCTATTCATTCGTGACGATATATCTTTGATGATTGCAACCTCAGCTTTCGGTATGGGCATTGACAAATCAAACGTTCGTTATGTCATCCATTACCAAACGCCGAAGAATATGGAAAGTTATTATCAAGAAGCAGGTCGTGCAGGACGTGATGGATTGGATAGTGAATGTATTCTGCTTTATTCACCTCAAGACATGCAGATTCAGCGTTTCTTAATCGACCAATCCAATCCCTCTCAAGAATGGCAAGCCCAAGAACTGAAGAAGCTGAATAGGATGAAGGATTATTGTTTTACAGAAGGGTGTTTACAAGCATTTATCCTTCGATACTTTGGTGAAGAGAATCCTGAAGATTGTGGTCATTGTGAAAACTGTACGGATAAACGTGATGCCGTAGATGTGACAACTCAGGCACAAATGGTCCTTTCGTGCATGTTGCGAATGGGGGAAAGGTTCGGCAAGACGATGATCAGTCAAGTGCTTACAGGTTCAAAAAACAAAAAGATAGAACAATTTGGATTCCATAAGCTCTCGACATATGGAATTATCAATAATCAGTCAGCTAAAGATGTTGCCGATTTCATAGATTTTTTGACCGCCAAGCAATTTATCGAAATGACAGGTGGGCAATTTCCTGTTCTTAAAGTAACAAATGCTGGTAGGGAAGTGTTGCTAAATCAGAAGCAAGTGCTACGCAAAGAAGTGAAACAAGTCACCAGCATTAATGTGGATCATGGTTTGTTTGAAGAATTACGACGTGTAAGAAAAGACATCGCAAGTACGGAAAATGTGCCGCCATTCATTATTTTTTCGGATGCCACTTTAAAGGATATGGCAACAAGGTTACCTGTGACAGAACAAGATTTCCTTGAGGTCAAAGGCGTGGGCTCACAAAAATACGATCGTTTTGGTAGGACATTTTTAGAGGTAGTTTCGAATTATTTACAAGCACATCCTGACATTGAGTCGAATAGAATATATAAAAAAGAAACGACGAAAAGCAGTACAGGACCTTCACATATCGAAAGTTATCGTTTATATCAAGAAGGAAAGTCAATCAAAGAAATTGCAACGATAAGAGGCCTGTCTACAATTTCCATCGAAAATCATTTATTAAAGTGTGCGGAAGAACAAATGGATATCAAATGGGAGGGATTCTTCAATCAAGAAGAGTACGATTTAGTACTGGAAACTGCTAAACAACTTGATTCCGGAAAGCTAAAACCTCTTAAAGAGGCCCTTCCCGAGCATTTTTCATACTTTCAGATAAAAGCGATCATGGTAAAAGCCACATTAGCTAACTAATTGATCAAATAATGGTTATTTTTTAGCGCTGGATAAATAAGAAGTTGATTTGATACGTATACTATAGAAGTAAAACAGCCGAAAAGTTCATTGGCTTAAAACTTGGTGTGTAATTTGAAAAAGGAGGTTGCTCATGTATTTTGGCAAAAAGAATTCAGAGGAACCAGAAATCATAATGGAAGATACTATTGTATATGCGTGCGGATCAGCGGATTGTAATGGCTGGATGAGGAAGGACTTTGCCTCAGTAAACTATGATTGTCCAATGTGTGGAAGTCAATTAATTGAAGAAGTTAGAGAACTTCCGAAAATTGAAAATGAATATAATGCGTATAAATAAAAGGGGTAAGTACTTACCTCTTTTTATTTTGGGAATGTAATTAGGCTTTCATCAAGATATAATAACTACTCTTTACATCATAAGAAACGTGTGCTATAATTAAATTTCAGTGTTGTTATTAGAAAACACTAAGAGGGTAATTTAAAAGATACATTTTTATTAATAAAATAATTTTCATCGTTTTTATGATGAAGTAGAAACAAGTTAAAACAACTAGAAAGAAATACGTTCTAATCACCAGGTATTTTCCTCGATTCATTTTGTTCTTCATTAACTTACTTCTATGTAGCCATTTATCTTTTGGATTTAATTTTCCCAATTGGAATTACGGACGGTTTAATTAATAAACATGTACTTATCAGCTTTCACCTGATTCTCACAGGCACGGTCTAGGAGCCGTATGGATGAGAGAGAGGCAGGGCTTTCATTGTTTTAGGTTATGGCACTAAAATTACTCTCATGCTTGATTCGACTTTATACTAAGCGAACAAGCTGGAAGAATCATGATTATGATTCTTGAATACAGTCCAGTCTTTACAAGCTCTGAGGTAGTCAAAGGCTGGATTGTGAATACTTCGATTTGGAATTGTAGGTATCCTAAGCTTTACTTAAATATTTTATGAAGAAATATGTTATAATGTATAATGAGATATTTAAAATTGGTTGTGATCTCCTGTTATTTCCACTCATTTATCTTGAGTGTATAGTAACTAATCTTAGATAAGTAAATGGGCTATACTCACATTTATTTAGATTAATCGCTAGCTATTCTTCTTTATCTTTATGGCACCGGCACAAAAAATCTGTGCTAAGTCAATTTAAATCTAAGGAGTGAGATACATGTATAGAAGAAATAATACGGAAGAAATCATTCCTGAAGAAACTAAGGTTTGGGAATGCACATCAGAAGATTGTAAAGGGTGGATTCGGGATAACTTTACGAGCAATGATGAGCACCTTTGCCCATTATGCGGTAGTAAAATGAAACAAGGTACAAGAATGCTACAAGCAATTAATAATCCGAGAAATTATTAATACCATTAAAAAAGCTGAAGGGATTCTTCCCTTCAGCTTTTTTTTGCTGCATAACCATAACTGAATATTGCAAATGTAAGAAGGATATTTTTAATGGATGTCCTTCTTCTTGAACCGTCCACCTCGAACCTCGGCAATATCACCGACGGCAAGGAAAGCAGAAGGATCGAAACTTTTTACGATATCTTTAAGTTTTGCTTCTTCAAGACGGTTTATTACGCAGAATATAACTTTTTTATCGTCCCCTGAATAGGCGCCTTCTCCAGCTAGATAAGTTACGCCTCGTCCTAAGCGATGCATGATTGCATCCCCTATATCCAAAAACTCATCGCTGATAATCCAAACAAATTTAGATTCATCCAAACCGGCTATAACGATATCCATCGTTTTATACGCTACAAAATAAGCCAGAATCGAATACATGGCACGATCCCAGGAAAAAACAAATCCTGCACTGCCAAGGATGAATAAATTGAAGAACATGACAATCTCACCAACAGAGAAAGGAAGTTTCTTACTAGCTAGAATGGCAAGGATTTCAGTTCCATCTAATGAACCACCATACCGAATTACCATTCCAACCCCAATTCCAAGTATCATGCCTCCAAAAGCTGAAGCAAGGAGAATATCCTGAGTGAAAGCTGGTACATGATGAAGCAATGTGGTAGTTAAAGAAAGGATTAATATTCCATATAGGGTAGATAAAGCGAAGGTTTTTCCGATTTGTTTATATCCAATAAAAAAGAAAGGAAGGTTTAAAACAAAAAGAAAGATACCAAGTTTCATGCCGGTGATATAAGATAACATAATG
The DNA here is from genome assembly GCF_044762055.1 of Peribacillus sp. NPDC097198. NCBI lineage: Bacteria > Bacillati > Bacillota > Bacilli > Caryophanales > Bacillaceae > Peribacillus > Peribacillus sp. NPDC097198. The sequence continues at coordinate 40,795 of NZ_JBIWDO010000009.1, forward strand.
GAAATACCGGTAATGCCTCCATCGATAACGTTATTCGGAACAAGAAAAATCTCAAGGCCGACAGCCATTAATACGGCACCAATCGTTATGAGTAGACCTCTTTGTAAAACTTGCCTACGCGTCAGTTTTTTATGCTGCGTCTTCTTTTGTATAATTTCGGCTGTATTTGCGCTTGCTAGGTCCGACATTATCATGCCCCCACTCCTTTTTATATATATTCTCTATTTAATTATAAACGTATAAAAGGGATTAAAAAAAGAAATAAGCTCTCCGAACGTAGTTTGTTTTGCACGTACTCATGAATTGTAATCATTGTTCTCAGGAGGAGAACGATTGATAAACACTTTTTATTTTACTCGATACATAGGAAAAATATTTGTCATTCTATTATTTTTTTACATAGTTGTCGAAGATTTATTTATTGAATATACAGAAAATAACTTTAAATAACTCAGGAAGACAGGTAAATAGAAATAAAAGTCTTTAAGCAATTCGAAATTTACATTACAATATAGGATAATAGAACGATAGAGGTGAGAAGGTTAATGGAACAATCAATTGTATCATCCAATCCAATCCTATTTATAATTGCAGCACTCCTGACATTCATGGCTTGCTATACCGCCTTGGATTTGCTGACAACATATATTTCGGCAGAAAAATATAAACGTCTTTTGTATTTGGGAAGTACTTGCTCCATGGGAGTGACTATGTGGACGATGAATTTTGTATATGTTTTTACTTATGAGAGTGACAGGACTACGGCTTACAGTTTTTCCTTAATCATGCTTTCATTAATATTAGGAGCCATATTTGTAGGGATTGGCCTTTTGGCCATTGCCCATAACCCTTCCATGTTGCAAATGGTTTTCTGTAGCTTTATGTTTACGATGGCTCTTTTATCAAATTATTTAATTGGCCTGTATCCATTGAGTAAGTCCTTGGAACTTAATCCATGGTTGTTAGGTAGTACGCTAGTTATAATTTTTTTGTTGTTTGTAAGCGGATTTTCACTATTATTTTATAATGGAAAAGGGAGTCAACCCTTCCTAAAACCAGTCAGTACGATCATTATGAGCGGAGCAATTATTGGAGGACATTTTCTTTTTTTGAGAGGGCTTCCACTTACTCCAGAAATGGTGAATATGAAAGGACTCGCTCAATTAACACCCTTTATGCTTTATCTCGTATGCTTTGTTTCGCTTTTCATACTAGCGAATTTAATTGGCTCGAGCACAATTGTTGCAAGACGGTTGGTGAAGAGTGACAACCAAGTGAGTGATATCCGTTATGCTTTAGATCAATCCTCGATTGTGGCCATTACGGATGCAAAAGGCATCATAACCTATGTTAACGAAAAATTCATTGAAATATCCCAATATGAAGAGCATGAACTGATTGGAAGAAATCATTCAATCATTAACTCGGGTTATCATTCTAAAGAGTTTTTTTTCAATCTATGGAAAACGATCAGTAATGGACAGACATGGCATGGTGAGATATGTAATCGGGCAAAGAACGGGGAGCTCTATTGGGTGGATACCACGATTGTGCCCTTTATGAAGAAAGGAAAACCATATCAATATATATCCATACGATCTGATATTTCCAGTCGGAAAAAGGCTGAGAAGGATTTAAAGGTTTCTATTAAAGAATTGGGTGATATGTACTATGCCATTAATCAATCGTCTATCGTGGCCGTAACTGATGATGAAGGAATCATCGTCGAGGTTAATGAAAAATTCTCTGAAATTTCTGGGTACACGAGAAACGAGTTAATTGGACAAACGCATAAAATGGTGAATTCCGGATATCATTCAAGTGAGTTTTTCGAGAATATGTGGAAGACCATACATAAGGGCAAAGTATGGAAAGGGGAAATTAGAAACAGAGCGAAAGATGGTAGTTATTATTGGGTGGATACCACGATTGTCCCTTTTTATACAGTTGAAGGCAGACCCTATCAATTTCTCGCGATTCGCTATGATATCACAGAGCGAAAACAAACAGAAGAAATGCTTTATCGCCAGGATAAATTGGCAGCTGTCGGACAACTGGCTGCAGGAGTGGCCCATGAAGTAAGAAATCCTCTTACATCGATTAAAGGGTATACGGAATTCTTACAATTAGATGAAACGGATAGTGAGCGACAAGAATATTTGGATATCATTTTAGATGAAATCAACCGGGTAAATGAGATTATTGAAGAATTTTTGGATCTGGCAAAACCACAGTCCTTGAATCTGAAAACAAAGAATATCGTCCCGATTTTACAGAATGTTATCTCGCTAACTGAGTATGATGCGAAGAAGAAAAATATTATACTCTTCTTTACTAGTTTCCAAGAAGAAATCCATGTTCAGTGCGATGAAAATCGTTTGAAACAAGTTTTTCTGAATTTCATTAAGAATGGAATGGAAGCGATGCCGCAAGGAGGAGAAATCAGGGTCACTATGGAATTAAGGGAAAGGAAGGTTCATATTTCTATAACAGATACAGGAGTGGGAATCCCTCCCAATCAATTAAGAAAATTGGGTGAACCGTTTTTCACTACAAAAAAATCCGGGAATGGGCTGGGTCTTATGGTTAGCTTTAAAATCATTGAAAGTCATCAAGGACGAGTGTTTGTAGAAAGTGAAGTTGATAAAGGGACTGTATTTAACATTGTCCTCCCTCTGGAGTTGTTGCAAGAAAGAAAGAGACAAGAAAGGGAACTGGGACTAACTGTCTAGTGTTTGTAATAGTATTTAGATGACTTCATGGGGGATATTTTAGTGAATAAACTTGAAAAGGTTCATATAACACGATTAAAAGGGTTTTATCTTCTTTCTTTTTTTGCGGTAGGTAGCTTGACACCACTTTTAAGTGTCTATTTAGCTAATGAGGTCGGACTGAATGGATTTGAAATAGGGTTCATCATGTCTGTTGGACCACTGGTGATGATTTTTTTTCAACCTATATGGGGACTGATTTGTGACTGGACTGGAAAACCCACTAGGATACTGGCGTTGACTACCTTATTTGCTGGAATTTTTGGGTTAGGATATGTTTTATTTGAACCTTTTCTATTTTTAGTATGCATCTCAGTGGGACTGGCAGTTTTTCAAAGTGCCCTTATCCCTGTGTCTGATAGCATCACCTTGCAATATACGACGAGTATCAACGCGAATTATGGGAAAATCCGTTTATATGGTTCGCTTGGTTTTGGAGTTGCCGTTTTTGTGATGGGGAGGTTATCGGAAACTTTCATAGGCCCATCCGTTATTTTCTACGTATTTTTTATCAGCCTTCTTTTTGCTGCTTTTCTAGCTCTGCATTTACCCGAGGAGTCACCGCAAAAAAAAGCAAAGCTTTTCAGTGGAATAAAGGAACTTTTTATTATGAAACGTTTTGTCGTCTTTCTTGCCGTAACATTCCTGATTTTTGGTCCCAACCTGGCGAATAACGTCTATTATGGCCTATTCGTGGAGGCTAGGGGTGGAACCTATACAGGAATCGGCATTGCATTTCTGCTCGCGGTGCTGTCCGAAATTCCATTCTTACGTCTCGCAGGAAGTTGGATTCATAAATGGGGGTTGCTGCCAATCACGTTATTGGCAGGGGGTGCCTCGCTGGTCCGATGGGTTCTCTATTTTATGGAACCTGGTTTAGCCATTGTTTATATTTTATCTATCATGCAAGGTTTTTCACTTGGATTATTTATTCCAGCAGGTCTGCAATATATTAAAGAGGTTGTACCAGTTCATATAACCGTTACGGCAGTCACACTTTATTCTGCGATAGGGAACGGGTTCGGTAATTGGTTCAGTACATTTTTCGGTGGCATGATCATGGATACATCAGGTATTTACATGGTTTATCTCTTTTTTGGAAGTCTTTCGGTGCTTGGTATCATACTTACGGTATGGCTTATGATAATGGAGGGAAAGACGGGAGGTCAGCCCATATAGTAAAGAATTTATAATTTTTAAAGGACTTGCTCACATTTGTGAATAAGTCTTTTTTTGTTTGCTAATCCATTGAGTTTAATACGGTGCTAGTTGGTAGGTTATCTTGTTTTTACCGTGGAAGCCTACTGGAATCGGCTCATGGTTGTCATGCGTTTATGAAAAAAAGAACGGACAGTTTAGTTAACGGGGTCGACATCTTTTTATTATTGGAAATAATGTGTTTTAATGGAATTAAGTAAACCATCGGAAGGATGAATGTGATTGAGCCAAGTCAGGGTTATTGCAACAACTATTATAGCAGCGCTTATCGGACTGTTTTTTCTGTTTTGTGTAGGGTGGACACTTTACGATTACTATGGAGAAAAATCCTCTGAAGTGGAATTGAAAGAAGCAAATTCAAAATCAATAGAAAAAAAAATTCCAGATGATTTCACCTTAGTGGCCTTAGGAGATTCTCTGACTCGGGGAACTGGCGATGAGACAGGGAAAGGCTATGTGGGCCTTGTGGTCGAAGACTTGAAAAGTCGCTTTAATAGCAAACCCCTTGTTCATAACCTTGGAGTAAAGGGGCAAGTATCCAAAGAATTGGCTGAACAGGTGAAACAATCGGAGATAGGTCGCCAAATACAGTCAGCGGATGTCATCATGATTACAATCGGCGGGAATGATCTTTTTCAGCAAGGTCAGACCTTATTTGATTATGATCTTGAGGTTACCAGTGAATTGCAAAAGGACTATTTGAAAAATTTGAATGAGACTTTAAAGGAAATCACTAAATTAAATGATTCAGCCACCATATTCATGGTCGGTTTGTACAACCCCTTCATCGAATTGGATGAAGACTTTGATACAAATAAAATTGTTCGGGATTGGAATAACGAAACAGCTGAGGTGATTGCGACCTATGAAAATGCCGTATTCGTACCGACTTTTGATTTATTTCAGTTATCAGTGAATGAGTATTTGTATTCGGATAGATTTCACCCCAATAAGGAAGGGTATCGTTTGATCGCGGATAGGATCTCTCCTTTAATTCAATGGGAAGGGGAAGCAAAATGAGGAATGTGACATTGAGCGTGAAGAATCTAAAAAAAACGATTGGCAAGCGGGAAATCATAAAGGGAATAGAGTTTGAGCTAAGAGAGGGTGAAGTATTCGGCTTTTTAGGTCCGAATGGGGCCGGGAAAACGACGACAATCAGAATGTTGGTTGGCCTAATTAAGCCAACATCAGGTTCCATTGAAATATGTGGGTACGATGTACGTAAAAACTTTACGGAAGCCATGAAGAATTTAGGCTGTATAGTAGAAAATCCAGAACTTTACCCATATTTAAGTGGTTGGGACAATCTGCTCCATTTTGCACGAATGCTACCGGGTGTTGATGAATCAAGAATGGATGAAGTCATTGAGTTAGTTGGTCTTAAGGCTCGGATTCATGAAAAGGTGAAGACATACTCGTTAGGTATGAGGCAGCGGCTTGGTATAGCACAAGCTATGCTAAACAGACCTAAAATATTGGTCCTGGATGAACCGACAAATGGACTTGATCCCGCAGGAATCCGTGAAATGCGCCAGTTCATTAGGAAACTTGCAGAAGAAGAAGGCATGAGTGTTTTGGTATCTTCCCATTTACTGGGGGAAATACAACTTCTTTGTGATCGAGTGGCCATTATTACAAAAGGTGAAATCATCCAAACTGATACGGTAGAACATTTATTAAAGACTCAGGAAAAGATGATTTGGCGTGTTGAGCCATTGCAAAAGGGAAGCGAAATCCTTAGTGCGTTTACGGATATAATGGTGGAATACGATTATATCGTCACAAAATTTGATGAACATAGGACTCCCGAATGGAATGCCGCCCTGAATGTTGCGGGTGTGAAGGTACTTGAAATGAATCGTAGACTTCCAGCCTTGGAGGAGTTATTTTTACAAATAACCGGAAGTGGGGGTGCTGGAATTGAGTAACCTGATTCAAAATGAAATGATGAAGTTATTGGCAAAGAAACGGCTGCTCATCATTGGAATTATCGTAGGTATACTAGTGTTGATGTTTACATACGCACAATATAAACAAGTGGAGGAGCAAAGAGAGAAGTTAGGTACTGATGATTGGCGTACTGCAGTTCAACAGCAAATCATCGATACTCAGAACAGATTGAGCTCAAGCAGGATGTTGGATGAATGGAGAGAGCAGCTTCAGGTCACCCTAAAACAGCAGCAATATTATCTAGACCACGACATTAACCCTTCAGAACCTGGGGCTGCAACTTTTACACGTATGTTTTTGGAGAATTCAATAGACCTATTCATTCCCCTTTTAATCATGATTGTAGCCAGTGACCTCGTATCCTCGGAAAGTAGTCAGGGAACGATTAAACTCTTGCTCACTAGGCCTGTGAAACGATGGCAAATACTTTTGAGTAAATATATTACTTTGTTATTGGCTGTTTCCTTGATAGTGGCGATGACCGCTCTTCTCGCTTATTTTTTATCAGGTCTTGTTTTTGGGTATCATGGCTGGAATGCGCCGACCATTACCGGTTTTGGCATAAATGGCGGAGAAGTGGATATAAGCCAGGTAAGAATGGTCCAACAATGGAAATTCCTTTTGATGGATATGGGCCTAGTCTGGCTGGTGGCCGTAGTGGTAGGAACCCTTTCATTCATGTTGTCAGTACTAGTTAGAAGTACACCTGCAGGGATGGGTATCATGCTCGCCTCCCTAATATCCGGAGCCATTTTAAGCAACATGGTTTCTTCTTGGGAATCGGCTAAATATTTCTTTATGGTGAATTTAAAGTTGACCTCATATGTTAGTGGGACAGCACCTCCTATCGAGGGTATGACCTTATCATCATCTATGATTACTCTACTTGCTTGGTGGGCCATTGCCCTGCTTGTATCTTTTTCGGTATTTACACGGAAGGATGTTTTTTAATCGAGGAAGGCTTGTTGCATCAAGGCCGGTTTTTATTATTCAAAGGCGGGTATCCTTTTAAATGAAAGCAACGTTTAATAAATAAATAAGTGGAGGGGCTTATGGATAATAATAATTTGAACAAAAAAATCATTCCAATGACATCAGTATCCAGTGGGAAAGGTCAGTTTGTGAATAAGGATTTATATTGCTTTCCTATTCAAATTGTGAATGTCGTGTTCATAGGGTCACCAGATGAAAAGAAGTGGGTCCTGATTGATGCGGGTATGGCCGGTTCAGCAGATATGATCAAGAAAGAAGCTGAAGAGATTTATGGTGAGAATCATCCTCCAGAGGCCATTATCCTCACTCATGGACACTTCGACCATATCGGAGCACTAGTAGATTTATTGAAAGTGTGGAAGGTTCCGGTCTATGCACATCTAAATGAAATGCCTTATTTAACCGGCAAAGAGAATTATCCAGAACCTGATCCCACGGTGGAAGGTGGTTTGGTCGCGAAGATATCTTGGCTGTTTCCAAACGAGGGAATTGATTTGGCTGAGCAAGTTCAGCCCCTGCCGGATGACCATAGTGTTCCCGGACTTCCCGACTGGAAATGGATCCATACTCCTGGACACTCAACTGGGCATGTTTCCCTTTTTAGAGAAGGCGATCGAAGCTTGATTGCGGGTGATGCTTTTGTTAACGTCAGACAAGATTCCCTTTATAAAGTCATCACTCAGGAAAAAGAATTGACTGGTCCTCCACGCTATTTGACAACTGATTGGGATGCAGCCAAACAATCGGTATTAACCCTAGCTGATTTAAAGCCGAGGCTTGTGATAACGGGTCATGGTTATCCGATTGAAGGAGAGGAACTTACGAAAGGTTTAGCAAACCTAGCAAGGAACTTTGATTCTATTGCAAGGCCAGATTACGGGGAATACGTAGAATAAATAAGAAAGACTATTTTTCGAATAAATTAAGATCTCATTTAGATGGAGGAATTATATGACGAAAATAAGAGATATTATGACATCCGATGTGGATTTTTGTACGGCTGAAGATAATGTATACGAAGCAGCTTTAAAAATGAAGGATGGTAATGTTGGAGTTATTCCCGTTTTAGAAAACAATCGTTTAATTGGTGTTATTACAGATAGGGACATTGTTACCCGTTCTGTCGCAGAGAAAAAACCAAATTCAACAAAAATCACCGATATTATCTCCACAGACCTTGTTACGGGTTCGCCGGATATGTCAGTGGAAGAAGCAGAGGATTTGATGGCGAGTGAACAAGTAAGAAGACTGCCGATTGTAGAAAAGGAAAAATTGGTTGGTATTATCGCTTTAGGCGACCTTGCCGTTCACAACCAGACAATTTCCGAAGCGGGTATCGCTTTACATTCTATTTCTGAGAACCGAGATCAGATTCAACATTAAAAACAAAAGAACTCTGCTAGCGGGAACGCTAGCAGAGTTCTTTTGTTTTTAAAGGTACTTATTAAACCATTCCTTGATTTCCACTATATGACGAAGACGCATTTTGGGTGACCCGCTTCGGGATACTTCATGGTTTTCATTTGGGAAGGAAACAAGCACCGCATCTTTTTTTTGCCTTTTTAATGCTACAAAAAATTGTTCACTCTGTTCAATAGGACAACGATAGTCTTTTTCCCCGTGAAGTAATAGCAAAGGAGTTTGCACATTTGCTACATACTTTAATGGGGAGTGTTCCCATAATTTTTCTGGTGAGTTAATGACATCTCCTGAAATTTCCCATTCGGTGAAATAATATCCGATGTCACTGACTCCATAGAAACTTATCCAATTGCTTATGCAACGCTGGGTCACAGCCGCCTTGAAGCGGTTTGTATGACCGATAATCCAATTGGTCATGAACCCTCCATAGGAGCCACCCGTTACACCTAACTTTTCAGCGTCAATAAAGGAGTAGAAATCTAGAACATAGTCTACAGCAGCCATTAAGTCCTCATAATCCATTCCACCATAATCACCACGGTTGGCATTCGCGAACTCCTGTCCATATCCAACACTTCCGCGTGGATTGATGAACAATACAACATAGCCTTCATTCGCCAAAGTCTGAAATTCGTGAACATAGTTATTCGCATACATTGCATGAGGCCCACCGTGAATCTCTAAAATGAGGGGATACTTTTTATTATCCACAAATTCACATGGCTTCATGATCCAGCCGTGGATGAGGGTATCATCTGTTGAACGGAAGGAAATGGGCTCGGCAATAGCTATAGTTTTATCCTGTAAGTATTCATCGTTTACAAAGCTGATCTGTTCTTTATCGCCAGTCATGAGGTTATAAACAAATAAATCACCGGGATGAACAGGTGTACTTATGGCTACGATGGCATGATGGCTATCCGGGTTGATTGTTAACCCATATACATGTTGAGGCTCGAGGAGGGAAGGGTACATGGCCCCTTCAATCGATCCATAATAAACACCGGTATTTCCATAATCACTTATTAAGAAGTAAAAGCCTTGGCTGTCATTCGTCCACAGAATGCCAGGATCCACTGCGCCCATTTGGAAATCACCGATGGCGGAGCTTCCTATTTCAACGTCCCAACCTTCCGTCAAACATTGTATGGTTTCATCCAAAACAGAGTACAACCAGATTTTTGAAGAGGTTGCACCGGCAAATTCTTTGTTGTGGCCAATGTAGGAAAGGAATTCACCATTAGGGGACCATTTTGGATCACGGTAATATCCAGAGCTGCCAGTTACTTTTCGGGAAATTTTCGTCTTGACATCCATAATGTAGATATCTGTGAATAGGTCCAAATCACTTTTCCTCGGTTCACCGCTAATATAAGCGATTTGAGATCCATCTGGAGACCAGGCATTTGGGTGACTGTTCGTCAGATTTTCCGTTAGTAATATGAATTCACCATTTACTATATCTACCAAGACGAGTTGACTATAGTGATGATTGAAATATCCTCTGTCATCCCATTTGTATTTTATCTGATCATAACGCTGTACATCTTTGCATGAGGTTTCTTCTTCTTTTTCGGATAACACCGCCTTATTTTCAGGTACCATAGTGGATAGTAGCAGTTTTCTCGAACAAGGGGACCAGATGGGATTGGTTGCTCCATCGAGGAAATGCGTCAGCTGTCGGCACTCCCCACCGATTGAATGAATAATATGAACTTGTTTTTTTCCAGAACGGTCTGATAAGAAGCTAATGTACTTTCCGTCTGGTGACCAGCCTGGTGAGGTATCACGGTGATTCCCGAATGTCCATTGTTTTGTTTCAGTGGTGATCAGGCTATACATATATAAGTTGGAGATGTATTTTTCCGTTCGTTCATCGATGGTGGTTTGTACATAAATGACCATGCTGCCATCGGGTGAAAGTTTTGGATCGGTTACAGATTTCATCTGAAATAGGTCTTCTGCTGATATTCCTTTTTTGTGCATATTCTTCATCCTTTCATTTCTCGTCTCTATGTATTCGCTACAGGGAATTCCAAATCCTTTAGTAAATATTTTACACTTTGGAAACAAGTGCACAGCGAATTTTCAGGCACGAGAATGAATAAGTGCCTAGGATGAAAAAATTCCGTCCTATGTATAGGCCGGAATAGAAGAAAAATCAGTCATTTCATTACTTTGGCATGTGTTTTGTATGTGGGCGGTGGGAAGGGATTTGAAAATCATGTTGCTCCATCATTTTGTAGTGTCGTTCAAAATGTGCGTACATTTTGTCTGCCTCTTCTTTAGAAAGTGCACCATATTCCACATATTTTTCAATTAACTCCTTTTTGTCCGCTAGTATCCTTTTTTGGATAGTGGCTAATTCTGTTTTTTGGGACTCTGTGAATTGTACGTTATCCTGCTTAACGGATTGTTGGTTTTCCTCAGCTGAAGCAGGAAGGATCGGCATGCAAAGTAATAGGGAAAAGATTGCAACCATTACACCTATTTTTTTCATTTAAAACACTCCTTTTAAATTTTTTCACCATAAGGGTACCACCCATGAATATAATCTGGAAATTATCCTGATCAAGAACTTTACATGATTATCTTTTACAGTATTAACAGATTTATGTATATTTTTGTTGGCGGAAGAGTAGGTTTGTTAGTGGAAGATTGGGGTATTTTATATGTAAGATTAAATTTGCACACGCTTACGGCAATGGCTTAGAAGGATATCTGTAAGTGTTTGCAATGAAGGAAGGAAGAGAGTACAATGCTTTGGACGATAATTTGTGCCATCATCTTATTATGGATTCTCGGTTTGGTATTTAAAATTGCGGCGGGTTTTATCCACATCCTGCTTATCATTGCAGTCATATTGATCCTGGTAAAAGTATTTCAAGGTATACGCCGAAGGTAGACGTCGAGCGTAGCGCTAAATAGTAATACACAGTTTATAAAAAAAGTATCGGTTTCCTTGAGTGAGGGTACCGATACTTTTTTCTGTCCCCTAATCAGGAGGTAGCTCACCCATCAGGCGTTTATGAATCCAAATGGCAGCCTGAGTTCCGTCCCCCATTGAAATGGTTACTTGCTCGGAATGGGCGGCAAGATCTCCTCCAGCCCATACTCCCGGAATATTTGTTTCTTTCGTACGTGGGTTCACATGAATATGATTTGTCTCATTTACATCAACACCAAGTTGTTTGGCAAGTGCATTATTTATTTTGTTCCCTTTAAATGCTACAAAAGCTTTTTCTGCTTCTATCCTTTTCCCATTTACCAATTGGATAGCTTGAAGATTTTGAGATTCATCGACTTTAACTTCCTCTACTTCTTCTTCGAATACAGGTATTTGGTTTTCCTCTAGCTTTTTTCTGAACGTTTCATTGATCTTGGTTTTTGAATGGTTTACATAGATGATAGCTTTTGACCAATATAAAAGGGTGAGCGCCATGTTAGCCCCCGTATTTCCCCCGCCAATGACCACTGTTTGTTTCTGCTTAATTTCATACCCATCACAGTCTGGACAAATATAAGTGGAGATACCAAGAGTAGGATAGAGATTCCTTATAGCTGGAATGTTATCGGTAACGCCTGTCCCAAGAAAAATCGTTTTCGCTTCGTAATGGATATCATCATCTGTGCACATTATAAAAAGATCCTCTTTTTTCTCGAGTGAGGTCACGGTACCGTCGAAGAACTCGACTCCGAACTTTTCTGCATGCTGTCTCCCTAGGCTCCTTAACCGTTTTCCGCTCACTCCTTCAGGCCAACCTAGAATGTTTTGATAGTCTTTAGCTATCAATGAACGGCCTTTCTGAGCGTCTATCACCGCTATATTGTGATTGTATCTTCCGAGTTGGATGGCAGCCTGTAAACCGGCGATGCCTCCTCCAATAATGATGCAGTCCACTTTTTTCATAAATTCACCGCCTGCTTTTAGGAGTTACCCTTTATGAGAAAAATATACCACTGAACATATACGAATAAACAAAGGTAAGACATAAAAAAGAGAGAAACCTCTATATATGGTTCCTCTCTTTTATAGGATAGCCTATTGGTCCTCTATGGGTTTGATCCATTCTTGTGCCCAGTTCTGTATCTCGTGAATCACCGGTGCAAGCGCTTCGCCTTTTTCTGTTAAAGAATATTCAATCCTGACAGGTGTCTCTGGGTAAACATCTCTTTTTACGATTCCTTCAGATTCCAAGTCTTTTAACCGTTCAGAAAGAATTCGGCCACTGATTGGGAAGGCAGATTCAATATTGCAAAACCGTTGAGGTCCATTAAGTAATTGATTGACGATCAATCCTGTCCAACGTTTACTCAAGATTTGCATGCCTTTTTCAAATCGAGGACAAAGTGTCACATTATTCATCATATCACCCCGTTGGTATTCATTATAAAGCATTTACCTCGTATGTAACAACTTTACTGAATATTATTTAGTTACTGTATAGGTTGTTATATAAAAAAGTATAGCTACTTACATATAGTAAGATTGATGGGTCGTGTTGACCAGAAATTGTCACATCTTTTAAAGAAATACTATTTCTTTAAGGTATTCTTTTAGAGATAGAGATAAGATCTATGATACGTTATTAGTATCTCAGGTCAGTATAGATGGAAGGATTAGTGGGATAGATGAGTGAATTACTACATGAAGCCATCTCCTTCATCAAGATATATCATGATGAAATGGGTAAAACAGATGAAGAAGCGATGGATAGAATTAGTCAAATCAAAAAGGAAATCCAAGATACGGGTAGGTATGAACATACGCCGGAAGAATTGGAATATGGGGCTAAATTGGCCTGGCGAAATAGTAATCGCTGTATTGGTAGATTGTTTTGGGATTCATTGCGGGTGCTAGATAAAAGGGCTCTCCAAAGTGAGGATGATATTGTGTCTGCCTTGATTGAGCATATTGAATGGGCAACGAATGATGGAAATATCAGGCCAATCATCACCGTTTTTAAACAGCAGGACATTGAAAATAAGATAGAGATATGGAATCATCAGCTTATACGATATGCCGGATATGAGACGGAAACGGGCATAGTTGGGGATTCTAGTTCGATAGCTTTCACCAAACAGTGTCAGGCCTTGGGATGGGAGGGGAAGTATGGATCGTTTGATATCTTGCCACTCGTGATTCAAGTAGGCGGAAAAGTTCCAAGAGTATATGAAATCCCGAAAGAAATCATTAAAGAAGTACCAATTGGCCATCCTGAGTTTTCCTGGTTCCAGGACTTGGGCCTTAAGTGGTATGCTGTGCCCATTATTTCCGGAATGAAACTGGAGATTGGCGGTATTTCGTACTCGGCGGCTCCATTTAATGGATGGTATATGGGGACTGAAGTTGGGGCTAGAAACCTTGCGGATGAGGATCGCTACAATATGCTTCCCAGCATCGGAGAGAGAATGGGATTGGACATTCGAAGAGATTCCACATTATGGAAGGATCGGGCACTGATTGAACTGAATGAAGCGGTTCTATATTCGTTTAAAAAAGCTGGTGTGAGTATGGTTGACCATCATACAGCCGCCAAGCAATTTAAGCTTTTCGAAGAAAGGGAGGCATCATGTAAACGGAATGTAACGGGGGACTGGACATGGCTAATTCCACCTGTCTCTCCAGCAACGACGCATGTTTTTCATAAATCGTATCAAAATGAAATCGTTAAGCCCAACTTCTTTTATAAAAAGGCCCCTTACGTTAAATGAATGTTTACATTTAATGGGTGAGGGTACATATATATTAATCCAACGTTAAGGAGGAAGGTAATGATGGCATTAGCAAAGAATGTAGTACTGCTCGGAGTCGGAGTTGCCGGAGTCTCGTTTTTATCTAAAACGAACCGAGGGAAAGCGAAAAATGTATGGTCCAGTGCAAAAACGAAGGCAATGAGTTTTTGGAATAAACGACAATCGGTAGATCCCTTAATTGAAAAGGCAGGACATCCTGACCCATATGATCACGAAGACAGTAAAATGGTGGATGAAGGCGCTATGTATAGCGTAAATTACTATAATACTGTGAAGCACACTTAAATGAAACACCATCGCTTGGGAAATATCCCAAGCGATTTTTTTATGAAATGATTTTTTTAGAAAGTTAACCAATTATAGCGCTTAAGAAACTAGTCAGCATTTTCATATGTTGTGAAAAGAGCTTGGGGAATTATTTATTGTGCTTTAGAAGATTTAGGATTAAGATAAAGGAATTGAAAGGATGTGATACGAGTGGGCATCAGTTCTTATGACGACCCTGAACCCAGTAAGCAAGAGGAAGCCGATATGATGCTAGACGTCGAGACTGTTATTCTCCATGAGTATCTACTCGAAGATGGTAAATTGAGCTTTCTCTAAGAAAGAGGAGGTCGTTTGAATGATTGAGATATACAAGACGAATGAAAGCCGCATGCTGAACGTAACCGATGAAATGACGAAAGGTTCATGGGTGAACATAGTGGCACCGACAGAAGATGAAATACAATATATTTGCTCCACTTTGCAAGTACCGATTAACTTCATGAAAGATCCATTAGATGATGAGGAACGGCCTCGTATAGAGAAAGAGGATGATCATTTACTGATTATTGTCGATTTCCCTTATTTGACAAAGGATGAAGCGGACTTGCCCATTTTTGAAACGATACCAATCGGCATGATTTTTACGAATGATTGTTTCATTACGGTATCTCTCAAAGATTCACCCATTTTAACCAATTTTAAAAATAATAAAATCAAAGGTTTTTACTCTAATAAGAAAACAAGATTTGCCCTGCAGATATTATTTGAAATCTCGTCCTATTATTTACGTTATCTTAAGCAAATCAACAAGATGACTAATGAAGCCGAACGAGAACTGCATCAGTCCATGAAAAATAAAGAACTGTACACCTTCTTGGCATTGGAAAAAAGTCTGGTTTACTTCACGACATCCTTGAAGTCAAACAAGGTTGTTCTCGACAAAATCCTCCGTTTTAATTACTTGAAAATGTATGAAGAAGATAAAGAATTATTAGAGGATGTAATCATTGAAAATGGCCAGGCGATTGAAATGGCAGAAGTGTACCTATCAATTTTGAGCGGGATGATGGATGCATTCGCATCCATTATATCCAATAACGTCAATAATGCCATGAAGTTCCTTACATCGGTTACGATTATACTAACGCTCCCGACTATGGTGGCAAGTTTCTATGGAATGAATGTGAATCTACCATTTGAGCATAACCCATATGCTTTTATCTTCACTTTATTAATTGCTATCAGTCTGGCAGGCACAACAGCCTTTATATTTTGGAAAAAGAAATATTTTTAAAACAACCGGCTTTCTAGTGAAGCCGGTTTTGTTATGAAGAAAAAGCATTCATGAATTCGCGAAACAAGGGGAACTTTAAACGTAAGAGAGGTGAATGCGATGACTGAATGGAATGAACAGGCAGCTCCCAATAATAATCTAAAGACTAGTGATATGAAACCGAAGCGAGCTGTGGGAGGAAAATCAAAGGCCGGGACAAATGGTGATGAACCATTAAAAAATGAGCAAATACAAGAAGAAATCCTTAAACAAAATTTATGAAGAATGAGAGACCGATATTAGGTCTCTTCCTGTCTTTAAGGAAAATAAGGACCATACATAAATTGCCCAAGGAAAGGAAATCATTAAACGTAGAGGAGGTGTGTGAAGATGTCAAAAATCGGTGTTGAAGAATCATTAACGAATATCCAAGAAGCACTCCGCGATAAAGGTTTTGATGTAGTTGAAATCAAGCAAGAAGCAGATGCGAAGAACTTGGATTGTTGTGTTGTAACAGGTTTGGAAACGAACGTAATGGGAATCAGCGATACTTCCATCAAAGCTTCCATTATAGATGCAGACGGTTTAACGGCTGATGAAGTATGCCGTCAGGTAGAAAACAAAATGAACTCCATCCAATAAGTAAAGAGTGCCTATCCTTGAATCGTGGTTAGGCACTCTTTTTACATTAACGTGGAGCGATGGAAATGTCCGGTTCTACCTCTACTTCCACGTTGCCTTTGATGGCACGCGATATCATACAAGAGGCCTCCGATTTATCCACAAGTTTTCGGGCTTTTTCCAAGTCCTTATCCGTAGCTTCATCAGTTAAAACAAGAGATGGTCGATGAATGATTTTCTTGTATGTGAATACCCCATTCGTAACATCCACAAAGGCTTCGGATTCCATCGTCAAACTGGCCTTTTCAATATGGCTTCTTTCAAGCATGGCCGCAAGCGTAATAATATAGCAAGTAGATGCTGCACCGAGCAGCATTTCATCTGGGTTGGTCCCAATCCCCGGTCCATCCATTTCCGGAGGAACACTAATTTCCGTTTGTAGATTACCTGCCTGTATCGTACCACTGCCATTTCTTCCACCAGGCCAATTCGCGCGTAAATGAAAATGATGTAATGTCATAAGTCTCCCCCTTACATTTCTTTAGTTTAAACCTTATTGGAGGATTTTGCTCGTGTAGAGTATGCACCATCCATAAGCTGTTGAAAATGATAATTCCAAACAGGCTGGGGCATGAGACTATTTTAAGCACAATATCGTATAGGCTTTTCTATAATAATATAGATTGTAAAAGAAATGATTTTATAATGAAGGGGCTGGGGAGTTGACTACATTGGATCTATTCGACTTGACGAATAAAACGGCTATTGTAACAGGAGGCGGGAGAGGTCTCGGAAAACAAATAGCGTTGGCACTGGCTATGGCAGGTGCAAATATTGTAATTGCTTCACGGAAACTTTCTGTATGTGAAGAAACTTGTAAATACTTACATTCAATGGGTACGAAGGCGTTGGCCATTGAATGTGATATTACGAACAAAAGTGATATTGATTCAGTTGTAAAAGAAACAATGGATCATTTCGGTAGCATCGACATTCTTGTCAATAATAGCGGGACCTCATGGTCTGGTCCGTTAGAAGATATTCCCGAGGATAAATGGGAAAAGGTAATGAACGTTAATGTTACAGGTACATTCTTGTTTTCACAGGCCGTAGCAAAAATCATGATGGCACAAAAATCCGGGAAAATTATTAATATCGCATCGGTATCAGGGCTTGGAGGCACTCACCCTGAGTTGATGGTGACCATTCCTTATAACACTAGCAAGGGAGCTATCATTACCTTGACAAAAGATCTTGGTGTCAAATTAGCTAAACATGGTATTCAGGTGAATGCGATAGCACCAGGCTTTTTTCCAACTAAGATTACAAAGAAAATCCTTGAAGAATCCGATTATGACATTCTTGGAAAAACTCCGGCACATCGATTTGGTAATGGTGAGGATTTAAAAGGAGCGGCAATACTTTTAGCGTCGAAAGCTTCAGACTATATAGTGGGGCATGTTCTGATCGTTGATGGAGGCATCGCCGCTACAATCTAAACAAAGAAGAGGGGAAACATTAATGCCAAAAAAAACAGATTTTTATAAAGGGTTAAAACTCTTGGGCACTCAAAAAGAACAAGAGTTAAATGATAAAATTCGTGAGTTCATTAATAATAGGAGATTTATTGAATCCATCAGCAACAATTCAAAGCAACAGGTTCCGCGTATAAATAAGTTTCAGGAAGCTTCGGAGAGAATGTCCATCATCATGAATTACCCAACCAAACAGGATGTTGCTAATGTAGCCAAATTAGTCATTCAACTTGAGGAAAAAGTAGACAAGGTTGAAGAGCTACTTTTACATCTCACTGAAGGGGAAAAACGATCCAGTAGAAGAAGTTCACGAAATAAAAAAAGGGAAAGTACAGGGCAGGTACGTGATAAAAAGAAGATCAGTGACTTTCTTTTTGATTCCTTATTATCCAACGCCAAGGTACAAGTAAAAGGTTTATGAACATGAAGGAAATGAATAAATCAGGTCGTAAAACTATGGCGACGCCTAAATGGAAACACTTCTTGGATATTCCAAATCAGCCGATGCCGGAAATGGGCACTACACCGAGGGTACGGGTTTGGAACAAGAACAAATCAACATTATGGTATTATCCGCCGATCAAAAAAAAATATAAAGTACCAGTATTTCTCATCTATTCATTGATTAATACACCTGTAATTCTTGATCTAGGACCAGGAAATAGTTTGATAGAAGCTTTTGTTAACGAAGGCTTCGAAGTGTATTTGATTGATTTTGGTAGTCCAGGCTATGAAGACGGAGATACGACGATAGATGATTATATTATAAAATATATCCGGAGTGGGGTACGGCGTGCGCTTCTTCACTCAGGTGCATCGGAAATTTCCATAATGGGCTTTTGTTTGGGTGGGACGATAGCTACGATGTATGCTGCTATTGCAAATGAGCCAATTAGAAACCTGATTCTTTCGGTGACACCCATCGATTTTAGTGATTCGCAAGTATTCGATCAATGGCAGGCCTCGATGAGGGATGGAAGTGCCAATTTTGATGAAGTGCTTGACATCATGAAAGTCATACCTGCCAGTGGGGTGAAAGATGGCATTCGATTAATCACTTCACCTATTTACTTTTCTCCATATTTATCTTTGCTAAATCAAGCGGATAATGAACAATATGTTCAAAACTGGCGTAGGTTCAACGCGTGGACGAATGGTCATGTCCCTTTATCTGGTGCAGTTGCAAAACAACTAACAGATGACCTTATTATCAATAACCGTCTGGTTAAGGGACAATTGAAAGTGAACGGAAAAAAAGCCAAAATCACGAATATTGATGCAAACGTTCTAGTTGTTGCAAGTGAAAACGACCGTTTAGTACCACAGGAAATGATTTCCCCCATAATGAGGCTTCTAAAAAGCAAGGACAAAACCTACAAACTCCTTCAAAGTGGACATGCTTCCAACAACTATGCCGGTAAGCTACCCCAGTATCTTAAAGAGTGGCTTCCTGCGCGATCATCACCCATCAAGAAAGTAAAATAGTACGGAGGAAGGGGTTATATACCATGATAAAGGAAAATAACGAATATAAAGTTACGTCAGTGTTGGGATATTTAGGATTTGCATCGGTCATATTCTCAAGGTTTTTTGCGGAACTTTAATTTAGAACAAATGAGGCTGGCTCACTCATGAACCAGCCTTTCTTTATGGAAAATATTTCACTCTCTCATCAAGCGGAACGATTTCTTTATCCCCTGGTTCAGCAGTTGGTTTTCCGAATGGCATTTGCGCAATTAGTTTCCACTTCCTCGGCAAATCCCATGTTTTTGTAACTTCCTCATCAATTAAAGGATTGTAATGCTGGAGGTTGGCTCCAAATCCTTCACCCTCCAAGGCGGTCCAAACCACAAATTGTAACATGCCTGAGGATTGATTGGACCATATAGGGAATTTATCCGCATATGATTTAAATTGTTCCTGAAGATGTTCCACTATTGATTGATCTTCATAAAATAGTACAGTTCCATATCCATTTTTAAAGGAAAGCATTTTGTCTTCTGTTTGTTTAAAGTCTTTTTCGTCAACGATTTTGCGGAGGGTTGCTTTGGTGATATCCCAAAACTGATCGTGGCTTTCACCTGTTAGAACGACTACTCTTGCACTTTGAGAATTGAACGCTGTTGGGGAATATTGAACAGCATGATCGATCACTTCCTTAATTCTGCTATTTGGGACAACCGCTTCTTTGCTGATTCCATAATAGGACCGTCTATCTTCAATTGCCTGCCAAAAATCTTTCTTCATGCTACTAACCTCCATTAAATCTACTACATAATTATGGTGCCTCGTAATGGTAGGAATATGTTTAGAAATTAATGGATTCAGGCCAATGGTGTTTACTTTTGGCATTGGTGAGGGTAGGTAAGTGGGGTATAAGCGGCGAGTAAAATCCGTCTTATTCTGCAATTGCAGGCTGACTTTTTGTTTTTCTTCTATATAATAGAATTATAGATAGCTTTCACTCGATCCTCATAGAGACCGCCCGGTGTTTCAACGAATTCTACAGGTTCGGCGTAGTTTTCATGGTCGTAGGGATTCATTAAGCCTAGGGGTGTTTACAATTGAGACACGGAATCGCTCGCCTAGGCATTTGGTGAGTTTGCGGTGCAACTTTTGCTATGGTCCTAGTACATAGGAGATGTTCTTTCGCGAAGAAGAGATGACGAATCATAAAAATAAGTATTTCTGAGTAAGAGTATGAAAATATAAGAGGAATTCAGTCAGGCTTTGGCAATGAGGTGGTCCATTCACACTCTTTGTGGAAGTGATCATGGCTATTCTTTGATCTGAGCACTAATGATAATTGAGAGGGGATAAAAAATGATTTCAATAAATCCTGAAAGCTTAAGTGAGCGGGAAAATTATAAATTTCTGACGGGGAGTATAATTCCAAGACCCATTGCTCTTATTACGACACAATCAGAAACTGGCATAATAAATGCAGCACCTTTTAGTTTTTTCAATATAGTCAGTTCCAATCCTCCCATGCTTTCTGTTTCTGTTCAAAGAAAAAAAGGAGTCCAAAAGGATACCGCCCGAAATGCGATTAAAAGTGGGGAATTCATCGTTCATATCACAGATGAGGACATTGTTGAAGATGTTAACCAAACGGCGGCAGAGCTCCGACCTGAAGAGAGTGAATTAACTCTCACTAAATTTACCACTGTTGCTAGTGATAAAGTGGCAGTGCCTGGCTTGAAAGAAGCAAAAGTGCGTTTTGAATGTAAATTGGAACGAGCTATTCCTTTAGCGGGTTCAGTGGACGATCCAGGCTGTGATTTATTAATAGGTAGAGTAGTCTGCTATCATATCAACCAAGGCATCTATCATGAAGGAAGAATCGACCAGAATGGCCTTAAGCCGGTAGCTCGTTTGGCTGGACAAACTTATACGAAACTTGGGGAGTTATTTGAACTACAACGTCCTTGATTCCCCCTCGACCCTTAATTTGACAAATGGCGATATCTATCAATAGATATCGTCCTTTTTCATAGAGAAGATTTCTTATGAATTAGGTAACCATTTCAGGTGACATGGCTCATTTTTTCAAGGACATTCTGGATTTAAAGTGGTTCTAATAATGTATGGAAGGCATAGGGTTTGATGATGTAGTAAAATATGTAAGGGGGACCCCCAGTGACAGAAGGATTACATAGTATTGACTTATCCGTACCTATTGAGAAAGTTTGGGCATTTGTCAGTGATATTGAACAATGGGCACCGCTAGTGCCAGGCTATATCAAGCACGAACTATTAAATGAACGCACCCTTATTTGGGAGTTTAAGAGTGATCTCGGTTTAATGAAAAAGAAAATCAAGTTGGCAGTTGAGATAATGGAATGGCAAGTACCAAATAAGATCACGTTCAATCTTCAGGGAATAAACGAGAAGTTTGATGGATATGGTTACTTTTTGGCTGAAAGTGTAGAAATGAAGCGAACAAAGATGACTGGGTGCTTAGATATTACAGCAAAAGGAGCAAAGGCCCCTATTATCAACGCATTAATGAAATCCCATGTCCCACAAATGACGGTTGAATTTGCTGAAACCATTGCTCAAAGGGTTCAATTGCAAAAAAGGTGATTTGGTACATTGGCTAAAACATCTCTCATGGGGTATAAGATGTAAAATACGTTTAAACTCTGGGAAAAGGGATGAACATAGTAATAAGCACGTGGTAAGATAAAGGATGTAAAGTGAAATAGGAGGTAAACCTCACATGGAATATGAAAAGCAAATGAAGAACCGTGTTAAACGGATAGAGGGTCAACTACGGGGTATCTTGAAAATGATGGAAGATAATAAGGATTGTAGGGAGGTAATCACCCAATTGTCTGCTACAAGATCTGCCATAGATCGGACGATAGGTGTAATTGTAAGCTCCAATCTTGTAGAGTGTGTACGCGAAGCAAACGAGTCTGGAGACAAGAACCCTGATGATCTTGTTAAAGAAGCAGTTAATTTGTTGGTGAAAAGTCGCTGATGATTAAAGATTCTTCTTACTTTTACATGGTAGAGGCAAATCATAATATGGGTAGAGGATTACGTAGGTATCATCAATTTTCATTAATGGATTGGATCCAGCACCGCTTATATAGGGAAGCTGGATTTTTTATTTGAAATCTCGGGAAATGCAACTACATCTTGGCCAGTTAGAGCACGATATCGCTTTGTTATAAAAGGATTTGCGTGTTATTCTTAAAGGGATAAAAATTATGTGAGGGAATTGCCATGGAAATAACGCAAATTACATCCGTATTATTCGGTCTCATTCTTATTTTAAATATATTATTTGCCACGGTCGTAATATTTTTTGAAAGAAAAGAAGCAAGCAACACATGGGCCTGGCTGTTAGTCTTGTATTTCCTTCCCGTTGTTGGTTTTATTTTATATCTCCTTTTCGGGACGAGTTTGAGACATGCTCACTTGTTTCAGTGGGAGGACAAAAAGAAGATCGGGATTGAGGAAATCCTAAAAAAACAAATGATTGACCTTAGCACAGACGATTTTCCATATCGTAATAATTCATCGAGCCATTATCGTGATTTGATCTATATGCACCTTCGATATAATGATGCCGTATTAACGGAAGATAATCAGGTTGATATTTTTACGGACGGAAGAGAAAAGTTCGAACAACTTTTTAAGGATATTGAAGCGGCTGAAAATCATATACATATTCAATATTACATTATCCAAAGAGATGTTCTGGGCAAGCGGTTCATCGAGGCTTTGACCAGAAAAGCCAATGAAGGAGTGAAGGTCCGCTTATTATATGATGAATTGGGATCGAGGAAATTGACAAAAGGCTTTTTTAAGGAGTTTAGACAAGCAGGTGGGCGAGTGGAAGCGTTCTTTCCATCTAAGTTGAAATTCATAAATTTACGCTTGAATTTTCGAAATCATCGTAAACTCGTCATTATTGATGGGGAAGTCGGTTATGTTGGCGGCTTTAATGTAGGAGATGAATATTTAGGGTTGAATCCCAAATTTGGATATTGGCGTGATACACACCTTCGAATCAAGGGCCCTGCAGTTAAAGCCATCCAAACCCGTTTCATTCTGGATTGGAATCAAGCATCGAAGCATCATGACATAACCTATCAACCGCATTATTTTCCGACCCCTGTTTATCAAGGTACTACCGATTTGCAAATTGTAACCAGCGGACCCGATTCGGAATGGGAACAAATAAAGAATGGCTATATTAAATTAATTTCTTCAGCGAGACATTCAATTCTTATTCAAACACCTTACTTCATTCCGGACGCAAGCTTATTGGATGCGCTCCGAATTGCAAGTTTATCGGGTATTGATGTAAATATCATGATTCCCAATAAACCTGACCATCTTTTCGTATATTGGGCAACCCTCTATAATGTTGGAGAGTTATTAAAGGCAGGGGCTAAAGTATATATCTATGATAAGGGCTTTATCCATGCAAAAATGATTGTCGTGGATGAAGAAGTTTCTTCGGTCGGGACGGCAAACATCGATGTCCGAAGTTTTAAACTGAATTTTGAAGTGAATGCTTTCATTTATGACGAAGGAATTGCCGAAAAATTGACGAAGATTTTTTATAGGGATATAGAGGTTTCCAAACCGTTAACCATAGAAGAATTTGAAAAACGTTCTAAGTGGATTCGATTTAAGGAGTCCATCGCGAGACTGGTATCACCGATTTTATAATGTGGTGTATCGGATAAAATACATTTAGAAAAGGCGGGATATTGCGGTGAAAACTTTTATAATTACAGGGGCCTCAAGAGGTCTAGGAGCAGCTCTAGCAGAGCAGTGCTTGAGCGACGGGAATCATTGTATCTTAATTTCTCGTACCCCTCATCCTGAAATGGCTGAAAAAGCAGTTATGGCCGGAGCGAAGCTTAGTTTCATCTATATGGATCTATTCGACGGTTCACAACTTGCTCCATTAATCGATAAGATTTTTACAGAATTGGATGAAGATAGTGATGTTTATTTTATCAATAACGCAGGTGTTATTGATCCAATCAAGACAGTTGGGAATTTAGCACAAGAAAATATAGAACTCAGCCTACGTGTGAACTTCATGGCACCTGTTGTGTTGGCGGATGCATTCATCAAACGTACAAAGGAATGGAAACAAAAAAAGGTGATGGTCAATATTTCATCAGGAGCAGCCAAGAATCCTTATCATGGCTGGGCAGCCTATTGCAGTACAAAAGCGGGTCTTGAAATGTTCACCCGTGTAGCTGGACTAGAACAGGAGAAAGAAACTTATCCGACGACGCTCATATCTTTTTCACCAGGGGTGATGGATACAGGAATGCAAGAAACCATCCGTTCTGCTGATGAAAAGGACTTTTCAGACAGAACTAAATTTCATGACTATAAGGAAAAGGGGCTGTTGAGGAGCCCAGAATTCGTGGCAGAAAAACTGTTGCAATTGTTAGAGGTCAATAAGTTGGAAAATGGGAAGTTTTACGAACTCAATCAATTACTTTGATCTTTATGAATAGGTAGCAAATAAGCTCTAGGTAAAAGGGGGACCTCCATATAGAAGGTCCCTTTTGCCTTCCTTAGAACCTGATTATCCATGGAATTGTTGAAAAATCAAAGCCTCTCCTCTATGTGTGAAACTAAGCTCCTATTTACATAACAGCGTTCTAATGGGTACAAGCTACATCCCTGCTATACCCCTGTTAAAACTAATTAGATGAAATTACACATTTAGGCCATATCAATAGAATACATTAATGATAAAGGTCAAAATGAAAAGTGTAGTGACACTAGTATAACTTTACATTTACTTTTGTGAGGAGTGGAGGGTGAGATGACAATCCAGGTCGTCAAAAGAGGAGATACCTTAGAGGCCATAGCTAAAAAGTACAAGGTTGATTCTGCAAGGATAGTGGAATTGAATGGTCTGGAAACGACAGCACTGGTTCCTGGTTTAGCCCTATATATCCCCGAGACAGGAGTTAGAAACCGTACATATCTAATCAAACAGAATGACACGCTTTCAGGGATTGCAAAGAGATATATGACGAGCGTATCAGCCATTAAAAAAGCTAATCCGGGTCTATCAGCCATACTTAAGATAGGGGAAAGAATACTCGTTCCTTCCCCCTATAAGAAAAGATTGATTACGATGGGCTTTTCTTTTCCAGTTTCAAGCGGTACAGTGTTTGAAATGCTTGAGGAGAACGGGGATAAGCTAGCCTATCTGGCTATTGTAGCCTATTCATTTACGCAGGCAGGCTTTGCCTATATAGAAGGTGACGATTTACCCCTTATAGAGAAATGTGAACAAAATGGAGTGACACCTTTATTGATGATTCGGAATTTTCAGAACGGGAATTTTGATGCGGACTTGGCGGGTGATGTCCTCACCAGTTCCATTTATCGTAGAAATCTCATCACAAGTATGATGAATTTCGTGAAGGAAAAAGGGTATGGCGGAGTGAGTATGGACCTGGAATTCGTCCCTCCAGGTAAACGGGAGGAATATGTGACTTTTTTACAAGAGCTAAAAGCGGAATTGAACGGACTGACTTTACAAGTTAATGTACATGCGAAAACGGAAGATAATCCAGAAAATCGAATTGTTGGCGGACATGATTATAAGGGCATTGGAAAGGTTGCCGATTTAGTCGCCGTAATGACCATCGATTATGGTTACCCGACCGGCCCCCCAGAACCAATTTCCCCTATTTGGTGGATGACTAAGGTCATCCAGTATGCTATATCTACGATGCCTACGAATAAATTACAGGTAGCCATTCCTATGTACGGATATGGTTGGCTCGTCCCTAGCAATGAGACGAGCGCGATGTCAGCACAAAATGCCCAAAACTTAGCAATCGCAACAAATTCAGAAATTCGCTTTGATAGGAAAGCCGCCTCTCCTACTTACTCATATACACAAGAAAAATCAGAACATATCGTTTGGTTTGAAGATATTCGCTCAATAACTGCAAAATATCAAGTGATTGATGCATATGAACTGGCTGGTACCACCTATTGGCATATTGGTTTGCGTTTTCCACAAAATTGGGCATATATACAGGAGAATATTTTGATAATAAAATAGTTATACAGTTTTTTTCGATACGAATAGGGAAACGATGAGAGACAGAAATAATTTATGTAATACCACTCAAAGCATACAGAGTAATGACAGAAGTTTTTAGTAAATCATGCCCATTCATTTGCAACTTGCCATTCCTTTGCTAATATATAAGCATACAGAAAAAATAGGAGTGTTGACTGTGGCTGAAACTCCAGCAGAAACTAAGGAACTGGTTCACTATATTGAACCAAAAGGAGATTATATCTCTTTTTCAGATGAAGAGGATTATATTGCAAAAGGGGTAGAGTGGAAACTGTTCACTGCTCGATCAGTAAAAAAAGAATTACTATATAAAAGTGGAAGCTTTCAAACAAAAGTAAAGTTGGCCGGTTATGAACAATATGGAAATGGTCTGGATACTATTGTTGTCGAATTTGATAATGGCAGGCTTAGCTGTATTCATCCC
Source organism: Peribacillus sp. NPDC097198 (assembly GCF_044762055.1). Lineage (NCBI taxonomy): Bacteria > Bacillati > Bacillota > Bacilli > Caryophanales > Bacillaceae > Peribacillus > Peribacillus sp. NPDC097198. The sequence continues at coordinate 67,625 of NZ_JBIWDO010000009.1, forward strand.
GCTTATTTAAAGGAAATGCAAAGTTCGAATTTTGGGAAAGAATTATTGAGCGGTCCTGCTGCTCCAGGGTCTTTGACCGAAGTTGTACAGGATGCGAAAGGTAAGGGAACAGAGGACCCTGGAAAGAGCAGCACTGAAGCGCCGAAAGCTACACCAAAAAAGGAAAAGTCAAAGAGTAAAAAGGAACCGGCTAAACCGAAATTGGACTTACCTGCTGAAAAAGTTCATTTTACGGCAACAGTCAAAGAGTTTACAGTCAAAATGAATCATTTTACGGGTGAAGAGGATGAAGTCATCTTATTAGAAAACGTAAAAGTTACCTCGGATCCAGAACTTCTCATTGGGGATGCATGGTGTGGTTATAGCAAAACTTTAAAAAAAGCTGAACTTATAGAAGGCGACGCTCTAGAATTTGACGGAAAAGTCGTAGAGAAGAAATACAATAAGGAAATTCGTTATAAAGTGAACAACCCATCCAAACTGGTTAAAAGCACGGAAGCTTGATTCTATAATCATATTTTTTAAAAAAGTGGTAATAGGCCCTTGGTCTACTACCATTTTTTGTGTTATAAAAGATTCAAAATACGGCGTCGGATGGCCCTTTGTAAGTACAATCCCGTTTTGCTTTTATTATGATTCATTTAAATGGCTTTGGAGATAATACAACTTATGAAATCATAAAAAGTGAAGAGGGTATGCCTGATATGAAAAAATTAATGTTATTGCTTAAGCAGGGCAATAAATCAGCTTTTATTGCAGCCTGTGTTAATAGTATCATCGCCATTTTAAAGGGAATTGCCTATTTTATGACCGGAAATGTCGCGATGTTCGCCGAAACACTCCATTCTTTGGGGGATGCTGCCAATCAGTTTTTCGTTTTCATTGGTTCTGCCTTAAGTAAAAAGGCACCGACAGAGCGCTTCCCGGAAGGCTTTGGCCGTTTGGTGAACCTGGTGCTTTTAGGAGCTGTATTGATTGTTGGGATCATGTCTTATGAAACGATAAAGGAAGGCTTCCATCATATTTTGCATCCTACTGAATCAACTGGGATTGTCATTAACTTAACCGTTTTATTCGCAGCGGTTGTCCTTGAATCCTATGTCCTGTTTAAAGCAATGAAAGAAGTGGTTAAAGAAGTGAATATCGAAGCAAAGGGGGCTGCTGCGGTTATAGTTAAAAGCTTTTCGGGTTTAAGGCGTGCAAAACCAGCCACAAAACTGGTGTTTATGGAAGATATGGTAGCGACAGGTGGTGGTCTACTCGCAATCATAGCGATTTTACTGGCGAACTTCACTCCTTTTAGGCAAGCAGAAGGGATAGCTTCTGTATTCATTGGACTCGGAATGTTTTACGTAGTGGGTCGGGTATTCCTTGAAAATGCAGCAGGTGCACTAGGTGAAGCTGACGTTGATATGCGCCTGAAAATCGGAACGATGGTCATGAAAGATCCAGAAGTTCGTGATATTCAGAAACTTGCCGTTATTAAAGAAGGGGAAAACTTTCATGTGGAACTTGAGGTTGAGCTGGATGCGCATATAACGATTGCTGAAGCAGATATGATAAAGGACAGATTGATTGCAGAAATCTTCAAAGAAAGAGGAGTCACGGATGTCATTATAGAGTTCGATGAAAATGACGGTGTTGCAAATTGGCAGGAAAAGATTCATTCCAAAGTGAAGGAAGAGAAAAAGAAGAGATGAGCAAATTTTTGAGTAAGTAAGATGAGATCTTTTACCTATACAATCAGATTTCTTCCTTGGAACAGCAAGATACAGTATGCTATAGGTATCTACATAGAAAAGAGAAAGGGTGTTTATTCATGGATAACATAGACATACGATTAGTTGCACTCGATATGGATGGGACGCTTTTAAATGAAAAAGGGGAGATTTCAGAAGAAAATCGACGTACGATTAAAGAAGCAGAACAGTGGGGAGTTCATGTAATTTTGAGTACGGGAAGATCCTTTGCTACATGTAATGACTTTGCCAAGTCCATGGAACTTCAATCATACTTAATAACGGTCAATGGCAGTGAAATATACAATAACGATGGTGAATTGGTGGAAAGGCATATTGTCGATAGCGAATATGTACAATGGATGTGGGAATTAAGCCAAAAGCATGGAACCCATTTCTGGGCAACCAGCTGTGATCGTGTCTACCGGGCTGAGATGCCCGAAAAAATTAATGAATCACAATGGCTTAAATTTGGATTCGATACCAAGGACGATGCCATCCGTCAACTGATTATGGAAGAGCTTAGGACAAAAGAGAATCTTGAAATCAGTAATTCCAGCCCAACGAATATTGAAGTGAATGCTCATGGCGTAAATAAGGCAAAGGCAATTGAACGTGTTTGTTCAATGCTCGATCTTACTATGGACCAAGTCATGGCAGTAGGGGATAGTCTAAATGACCTTGCCATGATTCGAGAAGCAAAAATAGGAGTAGCTATGGGGAATGCCCAACAAATCGTTAAGGAAGAATCCGATTGGGTGACCTCGACCAATCAGGAAGATGGAGTGGCAAAAGCGATACGTAAATGGGTACTTTCTTAATAATGAAAACGATGCTGTATGTGGAATCGCCTTCCATATGCAGTTTTTTTCTACACGTTAAAATGGACAATTATTTCTTGAAAATTTTGTATTTTAGAAGTATGATACTCTTGTAGTGTAATATTTTGGTAATATATTAACATTGGGAGGTTATAATGATGAGCAAATCTATTCCTGAGCACTGGTGGAGTCAACTTTCTTTACCGGTCATATCTGCACCCATGTTTTTAATTTCTGGTCCGGATTTAGTAAAAGAGTGTTGTTTGAATGGGGTAATAGGCTCGTTTCCAGCTCCGAATGCAAGGCCTATCGAAGTCTTGGACCAATGGATGGGTGATATTAATGATACACTCATTTCGGCAAGGGACAAGGATCCAAACAGCAAAATCGCGCCGTGGGCAATGAATATGGTAGTACATCGGACCTATAGTCGCCTAGAGGAAGAATTGGAATTGGTCAAAAAGCATCAGCCTCCCATCATCATAACTTCACTCGGATCGCCAAGACATGTTGTGGATGTTGTACATAGCTATGGAGGCCTGGTTTTTTCTGATGTCAGCAGTGTGGATTTTGCAAAAAAAGCCGCTGAATCCGGCGTGGATGGTTTAATCCTTGTAGCATCAGGTGCAGGAGGACATGCAGGTGAAATAAATAGCTTTGCTTTCGTGGACAGTGTCAGGACATTCTGGGATGGAATCATTCTACTCGCCGGATCAATTAGTACGGGTCATAGTATATTGGCCGCCCAGGCTGCAGGAGCTGACTTGGCTTACATGGGCACCCGTTTTATCGTGGCAAAAGAGAGCATGGCGAATGACCAATACCGTCAAATGCTTGTAGAGTCTAATCAAGATGATATTATTTTGACTGATGCATTTTCAGGTGTTAACTGCAATATGCTTAAACCAAGTATTAGAAAAGAAGGATTGGATCCAGAGCAATTAGCCAAAAAAGAAAAAGTCGATTTTGATAGCATGTCAAAATCATCGGAATCTAAAGCATGGCGTGATATCTGGTCTGCAGGTCATGGTGTCGGCGCCATAAAGCAGATTGATACAACAGCTGGTATTATCAAGCAACTCGAAAATGAGTATCGTGATTCCCTTGGAAGATTAACCGAACAGGCCGGTAAAATAAAAGGGATCATATCTAGATGAATTGAAAGCGCTTTAGCTGATTTGTGAAAGTTGTAGAGGGTCCATACTGGGCCCTCTATTTTAATTGGACATGATCCTATTGCATGAATTTGGTAAGTGAATTGGAATGTATAATTTCCGAGCATTATATACAAGTCTGATGATAGCTGAATAACGCAAAGCCCAAAATCCTATCCATGACCACATTCAGGAAAATCGTTATCATTTTGAATTCTAACGATTAAAAGGTTGAAAAATAACATAAGAAATGGTATATTACTCGCAGATAATGACCGAATGAATGAATTGGTCAGTACTTCTTGGAGGAGGATTTGAAAATCATGTTTAAATCGTTAAAGGGTGAATTTTTGGCGATTATAAAGAATCCTATAATACTAATCTCAATCATAGGGATCATCAGTATTCCCCTTCTTTATAGCGGAACGTTTTTGTGGGCATTTTGGGATCCATACGGAAAGGTTGACCAACTGCCGGTCGCCATTGTCAATAATGACGTTGGGGCTGAATTTAATGAAGAGGAACTCACCATTGGAAAAGATTTAGTGGGAGAGTTGAAGGAAAAGAAAGACTTTGATTGGCATTTTGTTAGTCAAAAAGAAGCGGATCAAGGACTGAAAAATCTGGACTATTATATGAAAATAGAAATTCCAGAGGATTTCTCTAAGAATGCAACCACTTTGCAAGATGATGAACCGGAAAAATTGGATTTGATTTACACATCTAATGAAGGCTATAACTACATTTCCACTAAGATTGGTGATGCCGCATCCGAAAAAATCAAGGCAGAGGTTTCTTCAGCAGTTACGAAAACTTATGCGGAGTCGATGTTCGATAGTTTGCAAGATGTTGCCAGCGGCCTTAAAGATGCTAGCGATGGAGCAGGTGAGCTGAAGGATGGTACGGATAGTGTGAAAGACGGAACAAAAGAACTAGGTACCGGAATTAACTCTGCCAAAGAAGGCGCAGAGAAAGTGGATGAAGGAATTAGTTCTGTTCAGTCAGGATCGGTTGAAATCCAAAATAACCTTGAAAAGTTGGCCGAAAAATCGGTGACCTTCTCGAATGGTGTCGGTTCAGCAGCGAGTGGCTCAAAAGAGCTAAACCAAGGATTACAGCAATTCAGTTCTGGTTTCGGGCAAATGAAAGCAGGACAAACGGAACTTTTAGAGGGAGCAAAGAAATCTGAAGCAGGAACGGGTACGTTAGCAACAGGTTTGCAACAATCCTTGGAAGGTTTCAATCAGATTGAAGGAAAACTTCCAACTCTGTCTGAAGGAGCTAATGGTGTAGCGGCGGGTGCAAGTCAACTTTCATCTTCATTGAACGATTGGAGTGCTGCTGCCAGTGAAGCAAAAACAGGTGCGGCTCAAGTTTCTGCGGGGCTCGATGAAGTTATTTCCGGATTGAAACAACAATCTCAGGCTTCGGAAGACCCAGCTGAAAAAGCGCGTTTGGAAGGTCTTATTACATCATTGACTAAAATTAATGAGGGAAGCAAGGGAGTTTCCGAGGGAGTAGGTAAACTTTCAGCTAGTGCTTCTGAAATTTCCAAAGGCAGTACAAGTCTTAGCGATGGTGCCAGTCAAGTTGGAAAAGGAACGGACGCGCTTAGTGATGGTTTCAGCCAATTGTCCGAAGCACAAGGAAAACTGGCTAGTGGAGCAAGTGAACTAGAAAGTGGACAGGGACAATTGGTAGCCGGTTTAACGACATTCGGTGAAAGCATAGATACGGCTCAGAATGGACTTGGTCAATTAACGGAAGGCAGCAATAATTTGGTCACGGGACTTGACCAATTAGAAGATGGTTCCAAGCAATTATCTAGTGGAACTTCCCAACTTTCAGAAGGATCGAAAAGTCTGGTTGCTGGAACAGATAAATTGAAAGACGGATCATCGAGCCTGACCAATGGAATGGGAGAATTGGCCAATGGAGCCATTAAGCTTGAAGATGGCGTTGCCAAACTCTCGGATGGATCAAAAGAATTACATGATGAATTGAAAGATGGAGCGGAGGATGCAAGTGACATCAAAGTGGATGATGATGTCTATGATATGTTTGCAAGTCCGGTTAAAGTCGATAAAATGCCAATAAATAATGTACCGAATTATGGTACAAGTTTTGCACCATATTTGGTTTCATTGAGCTTGTTTATTGGAGCAATCGTATTGACGATTATTTTCCCGTTGAGGGATCCAGCCGTCATTCCTAAAAATGGGTTCGGTTGGTTTATCAGTAAATATAGTGTCATGGCTCTAGTCGGGCTAGGTCAAGCCATTTTGGTGGATACGATATTGATATTAGGCTTAGAAATTGAAGTTACAAGCATCCCGCTATTCTTCATGATTAGTATTATGGCCAGCTTCACTTTTATGGCGATCATCCAGTTCCTAGGTGCAGCTTTCGATAACCCGGGGCGTTTTATAGCCTTGCTTATTTTGATTCTTCAGCTGACTAGTAGCGGGGGGACTTTCCCGAATGAATTGGTGCCTAATTTCTTGCAACACTTTACACCATTCTTACCGATGACTTATTCGATTAATGCTTTTAGAGCGGTTATCTCCACAGGCGATTATGGTTTCATGTGGCATAATCTTGGCACTTTGGCGATTTTCTTGGTAGTGGCTTTGATTCTATCTATCGTTTACTACAGCTTAAGATTCAAAAAGCAAAAAAATGCATTAGCTAAAGAAGAAGAGTTAGCGGTATAAGGGAAGGCGGACTCAATCTGAGTCCGCTATTTTTTTGAATGGGTGTAGGTGATAACAACGATAATATGGTGAGCCAGTCTCATTCGTTATATCGTTTTAAAGATTTGCAGAACGGAATAAACGTGGAAAAGCAGGAAAATTCACTGGGGATTTTCCTGCTTTTTTTATACATGAGATTTTTGAGAAGAAGGCGAATATTTTCTCATTGGTTTTTTAGCGATAACATCCTTTAAATAAGGAAGGCCTAATGGATTTGATTTTTGCAACAATTGCATTAAGTATGAAATGTCATCCATGGCTCGATGTGTTTGAAAGTTAGTGATGTCATGGGCTTGAAGCAGGGTTAATAGTTTACTATTTAGGAAACCATATTGTTTCCAAGGGACATTTCGCATTGTACAAAACCACTTATGATCATTGATTTCCGGATACATCTGGTAGAGAAAACTGCGGTCAAAGGAGGCGTTATGGGCGAAAATGGAATCGGCACGGTTTATATATGATTTGATTTTTTCATCATGAAAACTTTTCCCCTCTACAGAACTATAGGATATTCCATGAACTCTGTATGCTTGACCGTAATTCCGTTTTGCTTGATATGAGAGTGGTTCTCTTAAAAATGAATCTTGTTCAATTAGACTTAAAATATTTCCAGTCTCGCTGTTATAGGTGAAAAGGATTAAAGCGAGTTCGATAATTTCATCCGATCCCGGTCGCAATCCTGTCGTCTCAACATCCAGAACTAAACCTACTCTATTAGACAATTACTTTTCCTCCAATGTATACTACTATCTGAAATTTTTTATTTAGCGAACGGAGTATAATATCAGCCGTTAAAGACTAGTATAATATAAAAGTTTAAAAAAAGATGCAAACAATGAAAGGAGCCATCTATACATTCAGGGGGATTTTTATTAAAGCCAAAGGGTAAAGAAAAAAATGCAGCGAATAAGCTGCATTTTTTCTTATTTTCCGATGAATTGCTGCGTCCAATAACGGCTGTAGGTTCCGCCTTGAACATATCCAACTCCAATATGCGTATAATTCCCATTCAAAATGTTGGCTTTATGTCCGGGACTATTCATCCATGATTTCATCACTGCAGATGCACTTGTTTGGCCAGCTGCAATATTTTCCCCTGCATATGTATAACCAATACCAAAGGACTTCATCATGTCGAAAGGGGAACCATAGGTAGGACTTGTATGGCTGAAGTAATGATTGTCACGCATATCCCCTGATTTTGTTTTTGCAACATTTGAGAGCTCTTGATCCAATTCCAAGTCTTTCAGTCCAGCTTTTGAACGTTCAGAATTTACTAGGTCAAGAACTTGTTGTTCAACTGAAGAGTTACTTTCGTGGGTTGTTTCATTTTTGGTGGTGGGTATGGAGATAGCCTGGCCAATTTTAATTTGATTAGGATCATCTAAAATAGGATTCGCCATAAGCAAATCGGAAAGGCTGATACTATGTTCAGTAGCAATCTTCGTTAAAGTATCTCCATTATTCACTGTATAGGAATTGGACCCTAAAGCCACAGTTGGGAAAAGTAGCGATAAAGTTAGTACAGACGGTAAAATTATTATCTTCATTGAACTTCCTCCTTTTACAAAATTCAGTAATGAAAATCTAGTATGCTATAAAATTAGGATAACGTAAACTGGTTAATTTTTGAAAAGGGGAAAACCAGGATGAAAGAATTAGCTCTATCTAAAAAGAAAGTAGGTACATACTATCTTGATTTGGATGGCGTAATGGTATAGCTAGTCCATTGTCTCCGTATGATATCCATCAATATTTGTTCGGAAAGAATTATTTTTTTGTTTGCATTTTACCATGATAAGGGTAAAGAAGGATTAGTTTATAAGACTCTATTGTATAGATATAGAACTAAAACAAGTACAAATCGTACATTAATAGGAAGGTGAAGGTAAGGATGGATTTGAAATCCGGAAAGTTATATTGGAATGAGACTTACCATGAAGAAATGAAATATCCAATATTGGAAGAAGACATTATGTGTGACGTTTGCATAGTGGGATCTGGTTCGTCCGGAGCACATTGTGCTTATTTTTTCGCTGAGACGGGACTTAATGTGGTTCTTGTAGATAAGAGGGACTTAAGTACAGGGAGTACGGTGGCTAACACGGGTCTTTTACAATATTCAAATGATAAATCCTTAACTTCTCTGATTCATAGTTTTGGAGAAGAAGCTGGTACTCGACATGTCCAGCTCTGCTTGGAAGCCATACGTACGCTTGAAAAAAAGGTTGTCCCAAGCTTAGCTGATGACTCAGACTTTAAGATTAGAAAGAGTTTGTATTATGCTTCTAATCCAGAGGATGTTTCTATGTTGAAAGAAGAGTATCAGAACCTTCAAAACCGCAACTTTCCAGTAGAATATTATTCGGAAAACGAAATAGGAAAACATTTTTCCTTTTTTAAAGCAGGGGCGCTTGTCACAGGGAATGACGCCGAAATAAATCCCTATAAGCATGCTCATTTATTACTGAAAAAGGCTTATCAACAAGGTGTGCGTATATTTTCCAATACGAAAATCAATGGAAAAATCTTAAAAGATGATCATACGGAGTTAATCACCGATACAGGTCATTCTATCCGTGCACATCATGTTATTTTTGCCACAGGCTATGAAGCCCAAGAAGAAGTGAATGATCCGAATGCTATGATTCTCAGTTCCTATGCCATTGCAACGAATCAGATTGCGAATCTTGCCAAATGGGATGAAGGAATGATGATTTGGGAAACGGCAAGGCCTTATTTATATGCAAGGAAAACGGTTGATAACCGGATCATCATAGGTGGATTAGACGAAAGAACAACCTATTCCGAGAAGAGAGATTCAAAAATCATACATAAGCGGGATGAATTGTTGAGTCAACTTGTCTATTTATTCCCAGAATTGGAGGGCGTGGTCCAAGCAGATTATTATTGGGGTGCATTCTTTGGTGAGTCACATGATGGTTTACCAACCATTGGGATCTATCCGAATTACCCTAACTGCTATTTCTTAATGGGGTATGGTGGAAATGGTACAGTTTATAGTGTCATTCTCTCACAAATCATTAGAGATTTGATAACAAAGAATTGCCATCCCGATTCAAACCTATACTTAAAGGAAAGGTCTCTTATGAAAGGAACTATCGGTTAAACAGGAAACACGCCCTAGAGTATAGAATAATAGAGGAAAGGATGATTACTGGGGGTAAAAGGAATGAAGTTTCCTGAATTAGAGACGGATAGGCTGTATTTGATAGAAATAGGTAAGCAGCATGCAGAAAGTCTGTTTGATATCCTTTCAAGGGAAGAGGTAACCCGGTATGGGGGCATTGAAACATTGCTTCGCTTAGAAGAGTCACAGAGGATTATTCATTCTTTTAGAAGCTCATACATTAATGAAAGAGGAATCCAATGGGGAATGGTCTTAAAAGATACAGGAAGGTTCATTGGGACGGTAGGTTTAAATCATTTGAATAAGTCTAATAAAAGGGCAGAAATAGGTTACGAAGTTCACCCTGATTATCGGCGAAAGTACTATACGTGGGAAGCGGTCAGAGAAGTATTGAGATTCTCTTTTCATGAACTTGAGTTGCATCGCATTGCCGCGATGGCTTTTCCGCATAACATGCCTTCGACTAACTTATTGAAAAAAGTTGGATTTCAGGAAGAAGGAACGCTTAGAAATTATCTATATTTTAATAAAGAATCTCAAGATGTCCGGATCTTTTCGTTATTGAATAGTGAATATAGTGCATTGAATTCTGGCTCATTGCCCCCCGCTTTCTATAGGGACTGAAACAGAGAGTTTTGTTTAGTGCATCAGAGAAAATGCCCAATCATGGGCTTTTTTTGTGCCTGATATGTGAACATTTATAGATGAACGTCCAAAGTTCCATCCATTCATCATTTTGTTAGAATCATAAACCATCCAGCCATTTGAATCCAGATTATCCGGGAACTTAGTCCATTTTTAAAGCCGTATATATTTAAAAATGTAGTATAAGGGGTACAAAATAGATTATTTAATTTTGTAATATTTTGAAGGGTTTAGCAAATTATGGTCGAATATAATAATATTATCCTTTTGCGAGGTTTGAAAGGAAGGTGGTTTTAAGCTATTAAACTGCTGTTTTTTGGGTTTTCCGAGGAAAAGGGCAAAACGAGTGTAATCGGTTTGCTGACTAAGTGTAATGATGAACGCTAAACTTCTAACTAATCCTCGCAGAAAATTTCCGGAATGAAATAAGCCGGCAGTTGATAGAGTAGAAATGGGAGGGGCCTGAGCTTGGGTGACTCCACAATTAAATCGTACAGAGGGGGAAAACATTTGAAAAAGTCTAAATTTTCAGTACTATCATTGTTTTTAGCCATGATACTGGTACTGGCCGCGTGTAATGGAGGATCGAAGGAAACTTCGAATGAAAAAGAGGAAGGCACAAATAAATCCACTGAACCAAAGGTGTTAAATCTGAATAACTCATCCGAACCTGGTTCACTACATCCTGCTAAAGCACAAGGAACTCATGATTCTTGGATTCTGAATCATACTTTCGAGGGGTTGACTAAGAAGACCGAGGAAGGCGAAATCGTTCCAGCGGTTGCAGAATCATGGGAGACTAGTGAAGATGGTAAAACTTTGACATTTAAATTAAAAGATGGTTTAAAGTGGTCGAATGGAGATCCCATTACCGCCAATGACTTTGAATATGCATGGAAATATGCTTTGAATCCTGACACTGCGGCTGACTATGCTTACCAACTTTATTATCTTAAAGGGGGAGAAGCGTACAACGCGAAAAAAGGCAAGGAAGAGGATGTTGGTGTAAAGGCTACGGATGATCTTACATTAGAAGTTACATTAGAAGAGCCTACTCCATATTTCTTGGACTTAACATCATTCTATGCATTTTTCCCAATCAATAAAAAAGTCCAAGAAGAAAATCCTGAATGGGCTCAAGAGGGAGAGACGCATGTTTCGAACGGACCATTCAAATTAACAGAATGGAAACATAAAGAGAGCATTAAAATCGAGAAGAACGAAAATTATTATGATAAAGATCAAGTTAAATTGGATGCTGTAAATTTCGCTCTAATTGAAGACGAAAATACAGCATGGCAAATGTATGAGAATGGTGAACTTGACCTGGCATATCCATTACCAGTGGACAAACAAGGCCAGCTGGTTAACTCTGGAGATAAAGAATTCCAAAATGGTCCAGAACTTGCCGTTTACTATTACAACTTAAATACTAAAGTGAAACCATTCAATAATATTAAAGTCAGAAAAGCTTTATCCATGGCCATTGACCGTAAAATGATCACGGATAATGTTACTCAAGGTGGCCAACAGCCAGCCTATGGTATCGTTCCTCCTGGTATTCCTGATGCCACTGGTGATTTCCAGGAAAATACAGGCAACCTTTTTGAAGAAAATGTAGATGAAGCTAAAAAGTTATTAAAAGAGGGCCTTGCAGAAGAGGGTATGAAAAAAATGCCTGATTTCTCCATTTTATTTAACACATTAGATGCCCATAAGAAAATTGCCGAAGCTGTACAAGAAATGTGGCGTAAAAATTTAGGTGTTGAAGTCAAATTGGAAAATGCTGAATTCCAGGTTAAATTAGACCGTGAAAAAGCGGGAGATTTCCAAATTTCACGTGCTGGCTGGGTTGGTGATTATGTCGATCCAATGACATTCATGCTTTGGGAGACTGATGGCGCTTATAATGATGCCGATTGGTCTAACAAGGAATACGACAAGTATCTTAAGGAATCAAAAACTGCATTGAAACCGGAAGATCGCATGCCTATTCTACACAAGGCTGAAAAAGTATTAATTGATGAAATGCCGATTATCCCGATTTACTTCTATACTAAACCATACATGGTTAAATCGAATGTTACAGGAATTTATGCACCAATCAACGAATATCCAAACTTTATTTACGCAGACAAAAAATAAAGGCACGATAGTGATGGGAGGTATGTCCTTATTCGGACATACCCCATTTTTCAGTTGAAAATTTCATGAATTCATTTCTGCTTTAAACTTCTATGAAAAGAGAATTGAGGTGATTACCATGTTGAGATATACGATGAATAGATTAAAATGGGCAATTATAACTTTATGGGCGGTCATTACAATCACTTTTATCATTATGCATTCCATACCAGGAAATCCTTTTGCTAAAGAAGGGACAATGCCTCCTGCAGTATATGAAAATCTACAAGCCCATTATGGATTAGACAAACCACTATTAGCCCAATATGGAAATTATTTATTGGAAGTGCTTCGGTTTGATTTTGGTCCTTCCTTAAAATCTTCATCCATTTCCGTGAATGACTATATTGTGAACGGGTTCCCAGTATCTTTACATTTAGGTGCGCAAGCGTTGGCCATTGCCGTTTTCTTTGGTCTGATTCTAGGTGTAGTGGCTTCCTTATATCGAAATAAAATACCTGATTATCTATCAATGATCATTGCGATTGTTGGTATATCAGTGCCGAACTTTATCTTAGCTACAGTGCTGATTAATTATCTCGCTATAGAATTCAAAGTGTTTCCAGTTGCTACATGGGCGACATGGAAACATACGATTTTACCTTCTATCGCCCTGTCCATGATGCCACTGGCCTTTATTGCAAGGTTAATGCGGACGAGCATGCTGGAAGTCATGGGTCAGGACTACATATTGACCGCTAAGGCCAAAGGCTTGAAAAGAAGTAGCATTATTATCAAACATGCGATTCGAAATGCCATCTTACCTGTCATTACGATTCTTGGCATTCTGACGGCCAACATTGTAACGGGAAGTTTCATTATTGAGCGCATTTTTGGAATTCCGGGGATGGGAGAGATGTTTGTAAAAGGAATCTTCAATCGGGATTACCCGGTTATTCTTGGTTCCACAATAGTGTATAGTGCAGTGCTTGTCATATTGATTTTCATAGTGGATGTAGCCTATACGTTGATTGACCCGAGAATTAAAGTGACGGGGGAGAGTAAATAATGGCAGAAAAAGTGCATTTAACCGAAGAAATGTTCTCGCCCGCAGAAGATAATTTTAAGGAAGCGGAAAAAATATCAAGGCCAACCATATCATTTTGGTCTGATGTATGGCGAAGGTTTAAGCAAAATAAGCTGGCCATGGCAGGTTTTGTTCTTATTGTCCTATTAGTGTTTATGGCTATTTTCGGGCCCTACATGAATGGATATTCATATTACGAACAAGATTTTGCAAAAAAGAATCTTAGACCAAACGCTGAACATTGGTTCGGTACGGATACAGCCGGAAGAGATCTATTTACGAGAGCCTGGTATGGGGCGAGGATATCCTTATTTATAGGATTGATGGCTGCTCTTATCGATTTTATAATCGGTGTCATTTATGGTGGGATTTCAGCTATACGTGGTGGGCGCACGGATAATTTAATGATGCGGTTTGCCGAAGTCATCTATGCCATTCCATATTTACTGATGGTCATTTTAATGATGGTAGTTTTAGATCCTGGTATATTACCAATTATCATCGCAATGACGATCACAGGCTGGATCCCAATGGCTCGATTGGTCCGGGGCCAGGTATTACAGCTAAAGGAAAATGAATATGTCCATGCAGCCACTATCTCTGGTGCCAATACGAATTGGACATTAAGGAAACATATGATTCCCAATACAATGGGACCTATTTTAGTAAATTTAACATTGACCGTTCCTACTGCAATTTTTGCCGAGGCGACGTTGAGCTTTTTAGGTCTAGGTGTGCCAGCTCCTCAAGCTAGTTGGGGTACCCTTACAAGTGATGCTTTGGGAAGTATTTTAGTCGGTAATTTCTATCAGCTTTTAATCCCAGCCATCCTTATTTCGGTGACGATGTTTGCCTTCAATGTAGTGGGTGATGGGCTTCAGGATGCACTGGATCCAAAGCTTAGAAAATAATAAAGTCCTAATCATAAAGATATTGAAACTAGAATAGGAGGGACGTTAATGGGGAAATTGTTAGAGGTCAATGATCTGCACATCACCTTCCATACGTATGCGGGTAAAGTGCAGGCTGTCCGAGGTGTGGACTTCCAGGTGGAAAAAGGGGAAGCCATTGGGATTGTAGGAGAGTCTGGGTGCGGAAAAAGCGTAACGGCGAAGTCCATAATGAAATTATTGGAAACACCACCGGCGCAGTATGAAAAAGGATCGATACTATTTAATGGAAAAGATCTCGTTAAAGCCAATGAAAAGGAAATGCAGAAAATTCGAGGCAATGATATCAGTATGATATTTCAAGATCCGATGACTTCGCTTAACCCGACAACCAAGATAGGCACTCAAATCATGGAGTCTATTTTAAAACATAAAGAAATCTCTCGTAAAGATGCATATGAAAGGGCCTTAGATACTTTAAAGTTGGTGGGCATCCCACAACCGGAAAAAAGGATGCAACAATATCCGCATGAGTTTTCGGGGGGGATGCGTCAGCGGGCAATGATTGCGATAGCCCTGGCCTGTGATCCACAATTATTAATTGCTGACGAGCCAACAACTGCATTGGATGTAACGATTCAAGCACAAATCTTAGAACTTATGAAAGATATTCAGCGAAGGATGGATACTTCTATTATCCTTATAACACATGATTTAGGTGTTGTTGCAGAAACCTGCGATCGCGTAATTGTAATGTATGCGGGCACGGTTGTGGAGACTGGAACGGTAGAAGCGATATTTGCAAATCCACAGCATCCCTATACAAAGGGTCTTCTCAAAACCGTGCCAAGGCTAGATATGGAAAAAACGGATCCGTTGATTCCAATCATTGGGTCTCCTCCCGATTTATTAGATCCACCAAAGGGCTGCCCCTTTTATCCAAGATGTGAATATGCAATGAAAGTATGCAAAGACCATAACCCGGAACTTGAAGAGGTGGAAGTGGGACAGACGGCAGCATGCTGGCTTCATCATCCGATGGCAAAAGCAACAAGAAATCAATCTACGACTACGGTATAAAGGAGGAGAGTCATGGTTTCACTGAAAAATGAGTCATTAAAAGAAAAAGATCTCAGCAAAAGATCTCGTCTTGTTGAAATAAAAAATTTGAAGAAGTATTTTCCTATCGGTTCCGATTCGTTGAAAGCTGTTGATGGACTGGACCTTACGATATTTGAGGGGGAGACTGTTGGTCTAGTTGGGGAGAGCGGCTGTGGTAAATCCACGGCAGGACGTACAATCACACGACTATATGAGCCGACAGATGGAGAAGTCCTTTTTCAAGGGAAAAATATTTTTGATTATAAACAGGGGGAAATGTCGAAAGTCCGTCGAGAAATCCAAATGATTTTCCAAGATCCGTATGCATCGCTAAACCCTCGTATGAAAGTAGAGGAACTAATAGGAGAACCTCTTGCCATTCATGGGATTTTAAAAGGAAAAGAAAAAAAGAAGAGAGTAGAAGACTTGCTAAAGCTGGTTGGTCTAAATCCTGAACATATCAGTCGGTTCCCACATGAATTCAGTGGCGGACAACGTCAGCGAATCGGGATTGCAAGGGCGTTAGCGCTAAATCCAAAATTCATTGTGTGTGATGAACCCATATCAGCTCTTGATGTATCCATCCAAGCCCAAGTAGTAAATTTACTCAAAGAATTGCAGAAGGAGATGGGGTTGACCTATTTATTCATCGCTCACGATTTATCAATGGTAAAGTATATCTCAGACCGTATTTTAGTTATGTACTTAGGTAGGATGATGGAACTTTCGGATAGTGATTCTCTTACTAAAGACCCGCTACATCCTTATACTCAAGCGCTACTATCTGCTGTACCTATTCCGGATCCTACAGTTAAAAGGGAGCGGATTGTTTTGAAAGGTGATGTACCTAGTCCAATCAATCCACCGAGTGGGTGTGTATTCCGTACACGTTGCCCAAAAGCCATGGAAGTGTGTTCCAGTGCCATACCAGAATGGAAAGAACAAAAGCCAGGGCACTTCGTTGCTTGCCATTTATACTGGTGAATCAAATAGCAAGACCGGTTGGCCTTTGTGCAACTGGTCTTTTTTACATCCAAGGGATGAATCTCAACTAAATAGACAGAAAAAATTAAGGACTCTTATACTTAATTCTATCTTTTGGGAAATCAAACATATAAAATGTTATTATATGTAAAAATATTATTCGGTGTCTTTATGCTCTGTGAGATAAGGAGGAATAAAAGTGTATTCTACAATAAAAGCTGAAATTGTTGATCATGTTATGATAATTACACTCAATCGCCCTGAAAGAATGAATGCTTTTAATGAAAAAATGTGTCAAGAGCTGATTCAAGTCTTTGATAAAGCGGATGAAAATGATGAAGTACGGGCGATTATAATGACCGGTGCCGGAAAAGGGTATTGTTCTGGTATGGATTTGGAAAAAGGCGTGGAAACATTTATGGACCATACTCCTTTAGTGGAATATCGAGATGCTGGTGGGGTCTTATCATTACGAATATTTGATATGAAAAAACCAATTATTGCCGCAATTAATGGTTCTGCTATCGGGATTGGAATCACTATGACTTTACCGATGGATATCCGGCTTGCTTCATCTGATGCGGAAATGAGCTTTGATTTTGCAAAGCGGGGAATTACGATGGAGGCCTGTAGTGGATGGTTCCTGCCAAGACTCGTGGGCATGGGTAAGGCAACTGAATGGGTGTTTACCGGTAGAATGATTTCTGCACGAGAAGCGTATGAAGCAAGATTAGTAAACGAAGTTGTCGAGCCTGATCAGTTGATGGCTACAGCCATGGGAATTGCCAATGAGATAGCGGTAAATACCTCTTCTATTTCTGTTACATTATCTAGGCAACTAATGTGGACGATGCTGGGGGCCAATCATCCCCATGAATCACATAAAATTGAATCTAAGATGCTCCATTGGACTGGGAAGCAAGCGGATGCACAAGAAGGGATTGGAGCTTATCTGGAAAATCGGAAAGCAAAATTTACGATGAAGAGCAGTACGGATATGCCACCGTTCTATCCATGGGGTGTCGAATGAATAGGAGCAATTTTGATAATATAATGAAGTAAACAGGCTTGTTATTGTACTTTTCGGAATAATTAGGGTTTCCGTTCTTAGTGTGTTATACTTTGGTTACCATTTACTAAACTTGTTTCGTGTACCCCATCAATTTGATGGGGTTTTTTTGATTTCTATAAAAAACAACAACAAAAATGGACTCTACGAGTAGAGTCCATTATATATGATGGATATTATTATGCTTTTTGAACGTTAGTAGCTTGGGGTCCACGTTGACCTTGCTCAACTTCAAAAGTAACTGATTGACCTTCGTCTAATGATTTGAAGCCTTCGCTTTGAATAGCTGAGAAATGTACGAATACATCGTCTCCGTTTTCGCGTTCGATGAAGCCGAATCCTTTTTCTGCGTTAAACCATTTTACTTTACCTTGTTCCATTTTTGTTGCCTCCTAGTGTGAATCCACACATTGTGTTACTACCCTTGCTCAATTTTCAGAAGGAAAGTGTTTCACTTATCAATCTTCAAGAACAAAAATAATTCTTTTTAAGAATAACAGATACTGTCGGATTTTGCAATGGATATAGTATTGATCCTTTTATTTACATGGTAAATCCCGTCAATAACCTTTTTTATAATTTAATAAATTGATTTCAGGGCTTTCACCAGAAAGGAAGTTCTTTAAATTCGGTATAAAGATTTCTTCAATTAGACGTTGATCGTAAAATTCAGTATTTCCTGAAGTGTGTGGAGTCATGATGACATTATCCATCTCCCATAATCGGCTAGTTTCTGGAAGGGGTTCAGTTTCAAATACATCAAGCCCCGCACCGGCAATCTGATGAGCGTCAAGGGCTTGTATCAATTCGGTTTCAATTACGATTGGGCCACGACCAACATTAATGAAGAAAGCAGAGGACTTCATCGAGTTGAACTCATCTGTGCCGAACATATTCCTTGTTTTAGAGGTTAGAGGTAAAGTGACGATTACGTAATCACATTTAGGAAGAACATCTTGTAATTGGTCCTGTTTGAACATTTCATCCACGAATTCTTCTGGCCTACCTGACTGGCGAACTCCGATGACCGTCATCCCGAAGGCTTTGGCAATCTTCGCCGTTTCTTTACCAATTTTCCCAACCCCTATGATTCCGATAGTCTTATTGTGAATTTCCTGTTTCATATGAGCGTGATGCCAGTTTTTTTTCTGTTGTTGTTTAACATACGTATCAATTTTTCTAGTGAAAGCAAGGAGTAAGCCGAAAATAGTTTCAGAAATAGGGTAGGCATGAACTCCATTTGCTGTCGTAATCTGAACATGATCTTTTTCAAGGATATCCAGTGGCAAAGCATTTACTCCTGCACTCCATGTCTGTACCCATTTTAAATTTTTTCCTTCCCCTTGTATAATGGGTTGCTTCATTTCTGCTTTCCAACCTGCAATTATTTCAGCTTCATGAATATGATTCTTCCATATCGCTGGATTTCTCCCTATTATAATATTCCACTCCGGAATCAACTCTTTAATTTGATTCAGCAACTGTTCATTCAAGTCCTGGCTTATAATGATTTTCCGCTTATTCATTTAAATCCTCCCATCTAATTCACTTTTCTGAATTATACGTAAACTTCTTTGGGAATACAATGATAGTGCCTTTTATAGGCTATTTATATGTGAGGGAAATTTGAAGAGGAGATAAAAACTTTGTTATTCACCATGATGGTTTATCACAGCGAACAAAATGTTTAAATATTCAATCGTTTACTATACAAAACGTCTAATGTAAAAAATCCGTTTAAAAAATATAATGAAAACAAGAAATATCTTTCGGATGGAATCAGAGGTCAAGAATGAAAAAGTGGGATCCAGCAACCGTAAAGAAAAAAGCGATTTATGGCTAAATACTCATACGAAATAGGGGTCGAAACATATCAGGTTCGACCTTTCTTTATAGAATAGAAAGGGGTGCAGAGGATTATGCAAGTTAAAAAAGAATTGAAGGATTTACAACAAATGGACGAAAAGTATATTTGGCATAATATGAAAGGTGCTGGACCAAATCCAGGAACGATGGTAGTTGAAAAAGGTAAAGGGGCTTGGATTACTGATATTGATGGAAATCGTTATCTGGATGGAATGTCTGGTTTATGGTGTGTCAATGTAGGATATGGAAGGGAAGAACTTGCTGAAGCAGCTTATGAACAGTTAAAGGAACTTCCCTATTCTCCTTTAACGAATAGTCATATTCCAGCTATTAAACTGGCAGAAAAATTGAATGATTGGCTCGGCGGTGATTATGTAATTTTCTTTTCCAACAGTGGTTCAGAAGCGAATGAAGCTGCATTTAAGATTGCAAGGCAGTATCATCAGCAAAAAGGGGAACATGGCCGTTATAAATTCATTTCTCGTTACAGGTCCTATCATGGGAATACAATGGGGGCGTTGGCAGCAACAGGTCAGGCACAGAGAAAATATAAATACGAACCGCTTGCTCCAGGTTTTCTTCATGTGACGCCTCCTGATTCATATCGAAATCCAGAGGACGAAAGTGGAGAGAAAAGTGCCTCTGAAATTGAACGTGCCATCACATGGGAATTGAGTGAAACTGTTGCTGCAGTTATTATGGAACCAATCATTACAGGTGGAGGTATTCTTATGCCTCCAGAGGGGTATATGAAGAAGGTTAAAGATATTTGCGATAAAAATGGCGTTTTGCTGATTTCAGATGAGGTGATTTGTGGTTTTGGTCGTACGGGTAAGAAGTTCGGTTTTATGAATTATGATGTACAGCCGGATATCATTACGATGGCAAAAGGGATTACAAGTGCCTATCTTCCTTTATCCGCAACGGCTGTCAAACGGGAAATATATGAGGCATATGTAGGTACAGAAGATTATGACCGTTTTCGGCATGTAAATACATTCGGTGGTAACCCTGCTTCTTGCGCACTCGCCTTAAAAAATATGGAAATCTATGAAAAAGAAAATTTGATTGAACGCTCGAAAGAACTAGGCCTTCGCCTTTTGCAGGATTTAGATGAAATGAAATCCCACCCTAATGTTGGTGACGTACGTGGTAAAGGCTTGTTAGTCGGAATTGAACTTGTAGAAGATAAGCAAACGAAAAAACCGATTGAATTATCCAAAATCAATAAAATTATTGCTTCTTGCAAGGAAAATGGATTGATCATCGGAAAAAATGGCGATACGGTAGCAGGTTTTAATAATGTATTGACACTAGCACCCCCGTTAAGTATCACCGAAGAGGATTATTCTTTCATCGTAACAACCTTAAAGCGAACTTTAGCTGAGTTTTAAAGATAGAAACGGAAATGTATTAAGGCGGAACAGAAGATATCTCATTCTGTTCTTTCTTTTTGTTTATTAGCCATTGGAAATGATATACTATAAAAAATATTTTGTTTAAGGGTGCTTAGCGTTAAGTTAGCTCTCTTGTAGAGTAAAGAGATACAGGCCATTTTTCTTTATTAAATTGATAGTTTGATAGCACTTCATTTGAATGGAAGGGGCTATCAACTTTTTTGGTTTAAAAAAATGGTCTTTTTGGTACATAATAAAAGTATGTAGACAAGAACTAGAAAAATGATTAACTCTCAGAAGAGGTGTGGTTCATGAACAATGAAGAAATAACGAAAAAATTAACTTTACATACGCCTGTTATTTTAGGCAGTGGGGACTTTGCAAAATATGCAGTTTTAGTACCGCTTATCGAAAAGGAGGATGGCATACACGTCCTGTTTGAAGAGCGCTCACATCAATTGAGAAGGCAACCGGGGGATATTTGTTTTCCTGGTGGAAGAATTGATCATCTTGATATGGATGAGCAGACGGCTGCCCTTCGTGAAACGTACGAAGAACTAGGTGTGGCAAAAGAGGATATATATAATGTATTTCCAATCGATTATCTTGTATCCCCTTTTGGGATGATTGTGTACCCATATGTGGGATTTATCCGAGGTGATCAACCATTGGCACCCAACCCATCTGAAGTCGAAACGGTCTTTACTGTTCCACTTTCGTTTTTCATGGAAAAGCCCCCAGAGATATATCATGTGAATTTTAAAGTCGAGCCATTAGAAAACTTTCCACACGATTTAGTTGTTGGTGGAGAGAATTATAAATGGCAACCAAGACAGACGAAAGAATATTTCTACCAATATGAAGGCCGTGTCATTTGGGGAATGACGGCAACCATACTTACCCACTTTATTAAAATTCTACGTTAGACCCTTCTAAAGCACCTTTTCTTTGTCAGTAAATCCAAATAAACTATATATATGGTAAAAAACGGTTTTTGATGAAGAGGGGGATGAGGGATGAGATACACGATGAGACGATTGGAAATTGAACGAGAACAATCTATAGCAGAGCTTAAAAAATATAAAGTGAGCCATGAGTACTATGATGAAATAAAAGATTTGAAAAGTCGGGAAATTTATTATCTTGGCGGTCCCTGGACTAGGGAACACTTAAACTCCTTGTTAAGAAGTTCTCATGTAAACCAGCCGAGTTACTCACCCCATCGTTTTTTATATCCATGGGTTGATCTTCAGGAAGATGGAAAGCTGAAAAGCTTGTATTCCGGTAAAGGTATGGATCCTGTCGAAGTCATAGAAGCAGATATTCGAGTTCTTGAACTGTTAACGAAAGGAAGTCAATCCTTTGAGGTTAATAGTATGTCTCTTAATTGTGAACATGTCGTTCCTCAATCATGGTTTAGTAAAAAAGAACCGATGAGAGGGGACTTACATCATTTATTTGCCTGTGAGCCAACTTGTAATAGTAGCCGCGGGAATTCCCCTTATCATGACTTTGTGGACTATTCCCCAGAACCTCAAGTACGAGGGATAAAAGCCGGATGTGGCAAAGCTGAAAAAGGAAAATTTGAGCCTGAATATGGAAAAGGAATCGTAGCGAGGGCCACTTTGTATTTTTTACTGCGATATGAAGGGATTATTGATCAAGAGAATATCGATATCAATCTATTATTGGACTGGCATCATCGTTTTCCGGTTAACTTATATGAAAAACATCGTAATCAGGCCATATTCGAAGTACAAGGGAATCGCAACCCATTTATCGATTTCCCCGAAATGGCAGGTGAGTGGACTTAAAAAGACGTTTGTTTTACGAACTAAAATATGTATGGACTTGATGTTAGGGTCTCTCTTGAATGTTATATTGAAAGAAGCCTACAGGATAATGAACTCAAAAAGGATTGAGCAGCTTCCACTGCCTCAATCCTTTTATTTTTTATATGGTATGAAAAGGGTTTAAAGAAACTTCACGCAAACTGGGAATGGAACTTGGATATCTTTTTGAAGTAACGTTAATTTACCATTTATATCATTTCGAGAAAACAACGTCAAGGTCCCTGATTCCTCATTAGAGGCAACAAGGAACTTCCCACTAGGATCAAGGGCGAAGTCACGTGGCCAGTGTCCTTCTGTTGAAACTAATTCAACCAAGGTTAGTTTTCCGGTTTTTTTATCGGTTTGGAAGACAGCGATGCTATCATGCCCACGATTTGCTGCATAAACGAACTCCCCATCCGCAGATATGTGAATCGCACTTCCTTGATTGTTTTCACGGAAATTTTCTGGGACTGTCCGGATGGTTTGCAATTCTGAAAAACTTCCATTTTGGGAATCGTACGCCAATACAATGACTTCAGGTGCAAGTTCTGTCATAACATAAGCGATTTTTCCATTAGGGTGGAAGGTTAGGTGTCTTGGCCCGCTTCCAGGGGTGACTGCCAAACTATTAACTTTTTCCAATACTCCATTATGTATTCCATATGTGTTTATTTGATCGATTCCAAGATCAACTACGGCAATGTATTTTTCATCAGGTGAAAAGCCTGCATAATGTGCATGTGCCTTTTCCTGACGCTCTTTGTTAGGTCCCATTCCGGTATGGCGTATCGTGGATGATACTGAAGCAGGTGTTGCGTCGGGGTTAAGTTTGTAAGCTTCGATAATCCCATCTCCGTAATTGGCTGTGACCAAAACATTTTTTTTGCTATCGATACTAATGTGGCAATAGGATCCATTAGGAGTTAGCTCCTTACCTAAGTAAGTAAGATCACCTGATCCTTCATCAATAGAGTATGCAGCAACACCGCCGCTGCCGGCCTCTTTTAAGATGGCGTACAAATGTTGTTTGTCTTCACTAATCGTTACATAAGTAGGATCCTTTAATTCAGCAGCAAGGACGGGCGTTGTAATCTTCCCTTCGTTACTATCAAGTGTGAAACGATAAATGCCTTTACTGTCTCCTTTCGTATAAGTACCGATGTATCCGGTAAAGGTTTGTTTCGGATTTTCCATATTGATTCCCTCCTAGAAAGATAATGAGTTTATTTTAACATACGATGAACTCATATATCTTTCCCCGAATTTAATGGAGTTGAATCTTAATTAACAATAAAATTTTGCTGAAACAGAAAAAGGTACTCGTTTACTGAAGATTTTATATGGTTTCGATTTTTTTAGATGTACTGGCTTGGTTTGATATATGTTGAAATGATGAAACTAAAAATAAGCCTTGTGTTGTTAATTTAATTTCAGGTATAACGGGAAGCGCTAAAAAAGCAAGCGTCAGGAATGGATTAAAGTGTCTGTTGGCACCAATCTTCAATAACGCGTGATTCATTTCCTTTAAGTTGTGTAAAACTTCCGCATACGTCCCTGTGCTCATTAGTCCAGCAATCGGAAGAGGTAGGGAGGCAAGAGTTTTACCATCTTGGATAATGACTAATCCTCCCTGCATTCTTTTTATTTCCTCAGCAGCTACCAGCATATCCTGGTCATTCGTACCAGCGATAATTAAGTTGTGCGAGTCATGGGAAACCGTTGTGGCGATTGCACCTGATTGTAGGCCAAGACCCTTGACGATTCCAAGGCCGATTTTTTTTGTCTTTTGATGCCGTTCTATAACAGCAAGCTTTACGTGATCCATGGAGGGGGAAAATTGAAATAGGCCATTTTGATTGAGAGCGACCGGTTCGATTATATGTTTTGTAACTAGACTGTTCGGTATGATTTCAATAAGGTTGGCAAGGGCATTGTGTAACGTTATATGAAAATCTATATCTGACAAATCTTGAAGGTGTACCGTCTGTGTTAATTCTTCCTCCAACTTGTTTTTCGGGGCTTCAGGGAAGTTCACTAACTGGCCATCTTTAGAAATTAGTTTGCCATCTTTAAAAACGGATTGAATTTGGATGGATTGGAGATCTTCGAATAATAGAAAGTCGGCTTTATATCCAGGTGCAATGGCACCATGTTCTCTTAACCCGAAGCATTCGGCGGCATTTATTGTTGCCATCTGAATCGCGGTCAGAGCGGGGATTCCTTCTTCTATGGCAATTCTGACATTGTGGTCAATGCTACCTTCAGTTACAAGATCATCTAGGTGGCGATCATCGGTGACAAATAAACAACGGCGGGAATTTTGTTCAGTAACGGCAGGGAGCAGATTTCGTAAGTCTTTTGCTACAGTTCCCTCCCGAATCATAAGATACATTCCTTTCCGTAGTCGGTCTCTTGCTTCCTTTGCGGTGGTGCATTCGTGATCGGTTTGGATACCGGCAGCCATATATACATTGAGTTGCTGTTCAGTAAGTCCGGCAGCGTGACCATCAATCTTTTTTTCATTCTTGTATGCATCGATGATTTTTTGAATCATATCATCATCTGCATTGGATACGGCTGGGAAGTTCATCACTTCAGCTAAACCAAGCACCCGCGGATTTTTGTAAAAAGAATATAAGTCTTCACTTTTTAAAACAGCGCCCGCATCCTCGAAGTCAGTTGCCGGAACACAAGATGGCATCATAAAGTAAAAGTCGAAAGGGAGGTGATCCGATTGTTCAATCATATATTGTATCCCTTTCCTTCCTGATACATTGGCGATCTCGTGTGGGTCCGCCACGACGCAAGTTACTCCATGTAAAAGTAGAACTTTGGCCAGTTCAGAAGGCCGTACCATGGATGATTCAATATGAACATGTCCGTCGATAAATGTAGGTGATACGTATTTACCTGCGGCATTTATTTCAGAGATTCCCTCGTAATTCCCAATACCTGCAATATAACCATCTACTATAGCAACGTCGCCAGTATAAATTTCCCCATTGAATACATCAATGATTTTCCCATTTTTAATGACGTAATCAGCAGGTATTCTACCTGCTGCAACGTCCATTCTCTTTTTCATTAAGTGTGATTTCAAAGAGACCTCCTCCTCATCTGGACTTAGGCTTATTGTCAGTATTCCACTTTAACTGCTTGAGATTCCCATGTCCGGAATGGTAAATCATGGTCGGTGAAATCTATACGATGCATGGCGATGGAGCGGTTTTCCATTGGGATCGCAAGCTCTTGATAAATAAAATCGTCATCAAACCCGATTTGAGCTGCATCTTGTTTTGTACAAGAATAATAGATTGCTTTAGGTCGTGCCCAATAAAGAGCACCAATACACATCGGGCACGGCTCACAACTAGTATAGATTTCACAATCTGTAAGCTGAAAGCTGTTCAGGTTTTTACAAGCATCGCGAATAGCTTGGATTTCAGCATGTGCAGTGGGGTCAAGCGCCGTAGTGACATTATTGCAGCCTCTTCCTATAATGACCCCATCTTTTACGATCACGGCTCCGAAAGGACCACCGTTTTGTTTCTTCACATTTTCAGTAGCCAGTTGCACTGCCATTTCCATGAATTTTATATTCATCTAAAACACCCCTTCGACTTATATTTAAAAGCTGTGTTATATTACATAACATGAAATTTATATATAATATAACATATTTAGGAAATCGTTGAACGCATTTTTGAAAATAATTTTTTAAATGATTCATTCTTGAGAAATTTATTATGGAAGAAATAATAAGGGAGGTAAAAAGGATTATGTATTGCGAGTCATCTCGGTAAAATCGTGAATTCATCAACTTCTCCATTGTAGTTTTTTAAAAAGTTGTCCATCCCCGTTTACATTTATACTTTTTTGAAACTTAATGAAAATTTGTTCGTAGAATAAGTGTAAGTGAATTTAAGGAAGAGGTGTTTTTATATGGAAAAAAGGTTGGGAGATTTAAATCAGGAGCAGATAAAGGGTCCTTCTTTGTTTGGAATGATTACAAGTCCTGTGGAACAATTCGAAAGAATCAAAAGCAAGCCAAAGATTTGGGTTCCAATGCTATTGATCACTTTACTTTTTTTAATTGGTACATATTTTTTAAGTCTATCATTAGACATCAATGAATTAATTGGGGAAGAAGTTCCTTCAGGGCAAGTTGAAATTGTTAAGATGGTTACTTTAGTTACCATGGTTATTACCGGTGTTCTTTCACCAGTGATATCGGTTCTAATTTCCAGTGCTGTTTTGCTAGCAGTGGCTAAAATCGCAAATTCAGAAGTGAGTTTTAAACAAATATTTTCAATGAAGACGTTTATTTATTTAATCACAGCTATAGGACTTTTTTTAAACGGACTTATACGTTTGCTGATTGGTGGAAATCCTGAAGTGTATGTTACGAGTTTGGCAGGTTTACTGAACTCGGATTCTAAGATTTTGGGAGTCTTTGAGGTCTTTACCATCTGGGCCACTGTTTTGATGGCCATTGGTCTAAATAAAGTGGCGAACCTCTCTAAGGGAGTAGCTGTGACGATAGCTATTATTTTTTTCCTATTTCAAATAGGTATGGCGTTCATCGGTAGTTTATTCTCGGGAATTAGTGGCATGTAATGAAAAAGATATGGATCATTATAGGAGTCAGTCTACTCATTGTAATAATGGTCACTGTTAGCGTTTACCGGCAGGTTTTGGCTAAAGGACCATCGGTCTCGGTGATAGTTCCCAAAATGGAGGATATTTCTTCCACCATCATGATTCCAGGTAGTGTAGCGATGGAAAATCAACAGACGGTTTATTTCTCCACAGAAAAGGGAGAACTTAAAAAGGTTGAAGTCAAAGAAGGTCAGAAAGTGAAAAAAGGTGATCTTCTGCTGACTTATGAAAATCCTCAGTTTGAATCTGAATTAGAACAAAACAACCTATCAAAAGAATCTGCTTATTTGAAAATCAATCAGTTAAAAAGGCAGAAGGAACAACTTGAAGAAAAGGAAAAACAACTAAGTAAACAAGTTGGGGATGATAGAGCAGAAGAACAATTAAAACCAGAATTCGATCAAATTGATACGGATACAAAATTAGCAGATATTGAGTTGAAACAGGTGCTTTTGAAGGAAAAACAGTTGAATGAACAGATACGGGATCTGAAAGTGGAGAGTAAGGTGGATGGTGTCGTGCTCACCGTAAGTAAACAGGTAGAGTCCTTAGCTGTAACAGGTACGGCTGAACCTCTTATCCAAATCGGCAATCTTGGTAACTTGCTAGTTTCAGGAGTTCTTTCTGAATACGACACATTGAAAATAAAGAAAGGGCAAAGTGTGAGTTTTATTTCTGATGCCGTTGAGGATGAGAAGTGGAGAGGAGAAATTGTGAATATACATTCCCTTCCTCAGAAAACAGATCTCAGTCAAGGGAATTCCCAGGCTGTCCAATATCCAGTAACGGCTAAACTAATAAGTGAAACGGATGTTTTAAAGCCTGGTTTTCAGCTTTTCATGGAAATTGAAACAGATAAAAAGAAGGCACTTGTACTCCCAATGGATGCGATTATCGATGAGGGTGACCGTATGTTCGTCTATATGGTGGACGGGAAATTCGTAAAAAGGAAGGAAATAAAGCCTGGTATCATTTCCAGAGAAAAAATCGAAGTAATCAAAGGCATAAACAAAAATGACCGAGTTGTTATCAATCCTTCGGATAAGATTGAAGAAGGAATGGAAGTGACGGTTGAATGATCGAGTTAAAAGGAATAACAAAAACGTATCAATTAGGTAAAGAGGATGTCCATGTGTTGAAAAACGTGAATGTCTACATTGAAAATGGAGAGTTCGTTGCGATTATGGGACCTTCAGGCTCGGGAAAGTCCACATTGATGAATATAATCGGATGTTTAGATCAAGCAACAACTGGAGAGTATTGGCTTTCGGGTCAAAATATCTCTGGTTATTCAGAAGACGAATTGGCTAGGGTCCGAAATACTTCCATAGGATTCGTTTTTCAACAATTTCAATTATTACCAAGACTAGTTGCTTGGAAGAATGTTGAGTTACCGATGATTTATGCCGGCGTTTCAAAAAAAGAACGTCAATTCCGTTCAGAAGAAGCATTAAAGAAGGTGGGACTTGAAGACCGAATGAGTCATCTACCGAATGCTCTTTCTGGAGGGCAAAAACAGCGTGTTGCTATTGCACGCTCCATTGTCACACAACCCCAATTAATTTTAGCGGATGAACCAACTGGTGCACTAGATTCAATCACAAGTGTGGCGATAATGGAACAATTCAGGAAGTTGAATGAAGAGGGAGTCACAATTGTTGTGGTAACACATGAAGCCGAAATTGCCGAATACGCTTCTAGGACCATATTTGTACGCGACGGTGAAATTCTTCCTGCTACCCTCATAGAAAGAGGGGAGGATTAATGAGTGTATTCGAAAATGTCACGATGGCTTTGAGTTCTCTAAAAGCTCATAAATTGCGTTCTATGTTAACGATGTTGGGCATCATAATTGGAGTAGCCGCTGTCATTATCGTAGTTGCAATAGGGCAAGGTGGGGAAGCGATGCTGAAATCGGAAATTGTAGGTCCGGGTAATACGGTTGAATTATTTTATCAGCCCTCAGAGGAAGAAATGCAGTCGAATCCGAATATTATCTATGAAGCTGCTTTTAATCAGGAAGATATCCGAATACTTGAAAATCTTAACGGTGTTAAACGGGTGGTTGCTTCAAGTTCAGAGTTTACAAAAGTTAGCCACAAACAGGAATCCATCGATAGTTCTGTGGTAGGCATAAATGATGCCTTTCTGGATTTAAATAGACTTAATGTGGCCAGTGGAAGAAATTTCACTTCTGCTGACTTTTTGGGTGGAGCGCGAGTTGCCATTGCAAGCCATACGATGCAAGAGGATTTATTTGATGGGAAATCACCAATTGGACAAGTCATTCGGATTGGAACGCAACCCGTTGAAATTATTGGAGTAATGGAAAAATCAACAGGGCTCCTTGCTTTTGATACAGTGCAATTGTATATGCCATCTAATACATGGAAAACGGTCTTCAGTAAAAATGATGTGACCTCTATTCTGTTGCAGGCAGAAAATACTGATCAATTGAACACTATCGGTAAAAAAGCCTCTGCCAAACTTAATTCTATTCACAATGCAGGGGAATCATATCAAGTTATAAATATGGAAGAAATCGCTTCGGCAATTGGTCAAATTACCAGGATCATGACTTTGATAATCGGTTCTGTTGCAGGCATTTCGCTCGTCGTGGGGGGGATTGGTGTAATGAATATCATGCTTGTATCCGTTACGGAACGGACTAGAGAGATTGGCATTCGTTTGGCGCTAGGAGCCACAAGGAGACAGATACTAACTCAATTTTTAATTGAATCGATCATCTTAACACTGATTGGTGGATTGTTGGGCATCGTTTTAGGGTGGATCGTTGTCACGCTAATTTCTCTTTTTGCGGGGCTTCCCTCTCTTATTTCTTGGCAGGTTGTCCTTGGCGGTGTAGCCTTTTCCATGACAATAGGCATTGTTTTCGGAATTTTACCGGCGAATAAGGCTTCCAAAATGAATCCGATTGAATCCTTGCGATATGAATAAGCATCTCGAAACTTGTACGTACTTGAGTACAGGTTTTTTTTCTTCTTTTCTCCTATCATGCTATTATTATGGTATACAATTATACCGGTAGGCTAACCTCCGTGTTGCACATGAATTGAAAAAACAACAAAACATTTTGTAATTGAAGGTAGTAACATAGTTTTAGTTCTATTTTCCTTGCAGTAGATAAAACGTAATAAATCGAAAAAATATTTTTAAGATTTTGGGGGGATTGTGTGATGAAGACTATGCGACAACTAGATAACCTTAATGAAATAGATAGTATTCTTAAGCAAATGGTTCGAAATTCTTATGAAGAGGCAAGGGAAGAAGGAGAATTGTTATGTATGGAATGTGGAGACGTAGATTTATATATTGCAGCTTCGAACCATGCACGGCTACAGGATGCGATTAATATGAATTTTCGAATTGATGAGTCCGGTGAAATCATCGAACACGAAGAATATCAGCAACTTATGGATGAGCTTTCTGAGTACTTTCTGGAATTACATAAGGACAGTGAATTATTTGATTTCTTTCCTGCGGGTTCTTATGAAGTCAAAGGTGATGAGCGAGAGTCAGAAACAGATATGCTAGGTCCAAAGGGTTTATTTTCAGCACCATTTGAGGATTCTATTATAAAGGAATAAATGGTGAGAACAAGGAGTCTGAAGGGGTATAAAAAGGAGGGGCAGAAACGATTTATTATTTCTGCCCCTCCTTTTTCCATTACTTTACTAGAAAAAGATCTATTTAGAGCAGCACTCCTTCATTTAGTCTAATAACGTGTTGTTCTGTACGAAATATGATAAAATTCGACTTTATTAAAAATGAATAAGGTAGAAAAAATAACAAATATAAGTTTTTATGGAAATTATATGAAGAATTGGATATAATAAAAAGTGTTATAGTAAATGAATTTTTTTAGAATTAATAGTTTGATATAACTTTCAGAAGAGTTCTCTCTTAAGAAAATTATACATAGGTATAGAATGAAGTAAACTAAGATGGCCGGTATCAAAATTATTGCATTTTTCGCATTTTAATTCAGATTATTTGGACTATTTTTGTTTTTTTTGAAAAATGTTGCAGGCTAGGGAGGATTAGTTATGATAGTTTTTGATCAGGTTAATAAGTATTTTGGTGATTTTCATGTATTGAAAGATATTAATCTAACAATTAATAAGGGAGAAGTGGTCGTAGTAATCGGTCCATCTGGATCAGGAAAAAGTACGCTTCTTCGTTGTATTAATCGCTTAGAAACCATATCGGAAGGTTCGCTGTCCATCAATGAGATGAATGTTGCGGATAAAAAAACAGACATTAATAAGTTGCGCCAAAACATCGGTATGGTTTTCCAACATTTTCATCTTTACCCTCATAAAACCGTATTGGAAAATATTATGTTGGCACCTAAGAAGGTTTTAGGACAAACGAATGCGCAAGCGGAAAAAATTGCCCAAAAGTATTTGGATAAAGTCGGGATCTCGGATAAGGCGAATTCTTATCCTTCACAGCTTTCCGGTGGACAGCAGCAACGTGTTGCCATTGCCAGAGGACTGGCAATGGGACCAGAAATCATGTTGTTTGATGAACCTACCTCAGCCTTGGATCCAGAAATGATCGGCGAGGTACTTGATGTGATGAAAAAGCTTGCTCTAGAAGGAATGACGATGGTCGTGGTCACACACGAAATGGGATTTGCCCGTGAAGTGGCGGACCGAATCGTATTCATGGATGAGGGCAGGATTTTGGAGGAGGCAATACCGGCTGATTTTTACGAAAACCCTCACGAAGAGAGGGCGCGTCTATTTCTCAGCCGTATATTAAATCATTAAATAAAAAATAGGGGGGATTTACATGTTGAAGAAAAAGAGATGGTTACAATTATCATTGCTTTCAGTACTGGCTGTCATACTATTAGCGGGTTGTGGCGGGGAAAAGGATTCTGATGAAGGTAAAGATGGTGGAAGCGGGAACAAAGATAAAGATATTCTAACTCAAATTAAGGATAACGATAAAATCGTATTCGGGGTAAAGAATGATACGCGTCTGTTTGGATTGAAAAACCCAAATACAAAAGAGGTAGAAGGATTTGACATCGACATTGCGAAAGCACTTGCAGCGGAGATCCTTGGTGATGAAGAAAAAGTATTATTCAAAGAAGTAACGTCTAAAACAAGAATGCCTTTATTGAACAATGGGGATATCGATGCGATTGTTGCGACTATGACCATTACGGAAGAACGTAAAAAAGAAGTTGACTTCACTGATGTCTATTTCGATGCTGGACAATCATTACTTGTTAAAAAAGGAAGTGACATCAAAGGTATTGATAATTTAAAAGGTAAAAAGGTATTGGCTGTAAAAGGCTCTACCTCAGCCATAAATATCCGCGAAAAAGCTCCCGAAGCAAATGTTTTGGAATTCGAAAATTATTCGGAAGCATTCGCAGCACTTAAATCAGGTCAAGGTGATGCATTGACGACAGATGATTCCATACTTTATGGTATGGCTGATGAAGATCCAAATTACGAACTTGTTGGCGGCACATTTACGGATGAGCCATATGGAATTGCAGTTAAAAAAGGAAATGAAAAATTTGTAGATGAATTGAACAAAGCTCTTAAATCAATTAAAGACTCCGGGAAATATGATGAAATTCATGATAAGTGGATTAAGCAATAACGTATTCATTTACATGTGGTAAGAAGAAATTGGATTTTTACTTACCTACTAAAAGAATAATATTTGGATCTGTCAGGATGAGCAATTTGCTCATCCTGATTAGTTAGAGGAGAGTGGATGTCTTGCTTGATTTCTCCATTTTGACAGAGAATTTAGATATGTATTTAATGGGTTTTAAAAATACAATCATATCTAGTTTAATTGCTTTAGTATCAAGCTTAATCCTTGGTGTGCTTATTGCTATCATGAGAATCGCTCCGATTAAGCCTCTGAATTGGCTTGGGACCGCATATGTGGAGTTCATACGGAATATACCCTTATTGATCATCACATTTTTCTTTTTCCTTGGCCTGAAATTAAGTGGGTTATATGCAGGTACGTTAGCCTTGACTATATACACATCATCATTTATTGCGGAAGCCATTAGAGCCGGCATTCTTTCGGTATCGAAAGGACAAATGGAAGCAGCCCGTTCTTCAGGACTGACATATGGACAGGCGATGAGATTCATCATCTTGCCACAAGCCGTGAAAATTGTCATTCCCCCTCTTGGGAACCAATTCATCAATCTCGTTAAAAATTCTTCCATTTTAGCAGTCGTTGCTGGATTAGATCTTATGTATCACGGTGATTTAATATCCTCAAGAACCTTTGTAGTGTTCGATGTTTACATTTTCGTAGCAGCGTTTTATTTAATTCTTACCATTCCTTTAAGCCTTGGCGTTGGTTATTTAGAAAAACGTCTGGCTAAGAGTAATTAAGGGAGGTATAAGACATGGATTTTTTAGGAGCATACACACCAGATCATTTAAAGTTTTTATTAGAAGGTTTTTGGGTAACGATTCAGGTGGCTTTTGTATCTATCATTTTAAGTTTTATCATCGGGGGACTAGTCGGCATTTTACGTTATGCAAAGATACCAGTTGTATCACAAATTTTAGCTGTCGGCGTTGAAACCATCCGTAATTTACCATTGTTGTTAATCATTCTTTTTACATATTTAGCGTTGCCTGAAGTAGGAATTAAGTTGGAAATTATTCCAGCTGCGATTGTTGCTTTGACCGTTTTTGAATCAGCCATGATATCCGAAGTAATACGAAGTGGGTTGAAATCAGTTGATAAAGGACAAATGGAGGCAGCTCGTTCATCTGGTTTAAGTTATGTGCAAGCCTTGATACATATCATACTTCCGCAGGCACTACGCCGAATGGTCCCACCTCTAGTGAGCCAATTCATCTCTCTATTGAAAGACACCTCATTAGCGGTAGTGATTTCTTTGCCAGAATTGACCCATCAAGGGCAAATCATCTATGGGCAAGGTCAAAATTTCTTGATTCCAATTTTAATTTTAGTAGCCCTAATGTATTTTGCCGTTAATTTTAGCTTATCTTTAGTGGCCAGGAGACTAGAATTAAAACGTACTTAAATCCTCCGACTCATATTTGAGTCGGAGTTTTTATCATATCTCAGCTATTTTTTCTTTCTATTCCATAGGAGGGGACTCGTAATGAGCGATAATTTGAATCATATGCATTTCAAAATCGTATATATATGAAGAGGAAAGAAGGTGAAAAAGCTGTCTGAAATTAAGCGTACCAATAGCAAAGCACTAGCCTCTTTAATCCTAGGAATTCTATCCCTTCTCATTCCCTTTATCGGAGTTATATTAGGGATATTAGGTCTGATTTTTGCTTCAAATGGTACAAAAGAAATTGTACATTCGGGAGAGCCTGGTATCAATTTGGCGACAGCAGGAAAAGTATGCAGTATTATGGGGATCATTTTTAATATGATCATAGTCCTTATTATCCTCTTATTTTCTATTCCTTCATAAAATAGCGATAATTCTACTTATCTAATTTGAAAATATGAAGATAAAGGAAATACTTCATAAGGATTATTTTGGGAAAATATGTTATGATTGACATGAACTAAATATTAAGGGGGGATGTTGTTTTTGTTCAATCAGATATTTAAGTATCCTGCTGTTTTTTATTATGAAAAGCACCCTTTAATCATGGATTCATTTTCAATTCAAGTGTGTTTTCCTGATTTTAAGAGAAAGGGTTTCACATCTTCCGTTAGCGGAAGAGATAGGGGCGACGCTCTAGCTTGTGCTCAAGAACTATTGTGTTCGATGGTCGAACATTTTATCCATTCAAAGAAACTAATCCCTGATGCAACTAAAATGGAAAAAGTGAATGTAGATCGAGGAATTAATATTTGCGAGGCTGACCCATTTCGCATTGAAATTGAACATATTACTTATGAAAAAGAAAGACAAAGTCTTACCCTACGAAGAGGATAAGGCTTTTTTTCTGTGTGAAAAAGGGATTTCTGTATTTAATCTACGGTTATGGAAAGTATAATGACAATTCATTTTGAATGGCAGAGGTTCTTTTTGAACGTACCTCCGAAAGGGGAGTAGAGCTTCGCACTTTAACGGTTTCAAATGGCGAGCATTTAGGAATAAGATGTATGAGGGGTTATTTAAATAGGCTATCATGCCTGTCTTTCTTCGAATTTATTGAAAAATGGTAATTACTTCGTTTAATCATTCTTAGGTAGAAAAGTATTCTTATCCACTGGGAGACCAAGAAATTATAGCTTAGTTTTGTCATATTAACTTGATGCATCAATGGTGTTATTGATACTAGCCAATTTATATAGAGAATAGAAACAATTATTTTTATTTTTGAAAGGATATTGAGTTCTTTATAACGAATATGTATAGTGTAGATAATATAGGTAAAAAGTATCAATAATATGGAGGTGTATTAGTGAAGTATTATATAGCATCGGATGAAAAAAATATAAAGCAAGTTAAATCATTAATAAAGAAATTGAATGCAAAGGGGTTCTCATGTGTAAATGAGTGGAATCTTTTTGACAAGAATGGTAATAAAGAAACCAATAGTTTAGGGGATTATGAAAAGGAAGGAATAGATGAAGCGGATTTTATGTTAATCTTTCTTACTGCGGGAAAGGGAAACCTTTATGAACTAGGATATGCCCTTTCTTTAAATAAAAAAATAGTTGTGTATTCGCCTGAAAAAGAGAATTATCATATTAACAAAAAATCAATATTCCATAATATCCCTGGTGCCATCATCTGCAGCGGGACTTTATATAAGTTGGTGAAATTAATTCAATCACTTGCCCCAGCAGAACAAGATGATCCAAGTCCTATGAATTCTTAATAATGTCTTTTGTATAAACAGTTGAATATACCCCCAAAAAAATAAAAATCAAAACGTAATGTTTAGTATATAAAAATATCGGGTATAGGTTACTAAAAAAGGGAGGAAGTTTATTTGGCTACTATAGACATTGATAAGTTATTACTAGCTACTGAAGAAATGGCCGAAGAATCAATTCCAGTTCATCTCTATACATTTGACATTGATAAGTTATTAGATAAGACGGATAATTGGTAAAGAAAAGCATGTCGCAATGGATATGCTTTTTTCTTTTGTAAATAAGTTTAACCTGATTACCAATATTACAAGAGTAAGTAATCAGGCATATGAGAATAGAATGAATAGTAGTGGAAATTAAAAAACGCGGCCCTTTACAAATCCTAAAATAACAAACATGGAGATAGTTCCGACAACAAAAACTGATTCAATAATCGTTAAGAGAAGTCCATCATACATCTGTATTTCCTCCTTATATGTAGTGTGTGATCATGCTTAAATCAACATCTGTTTATTTGTAAATTATAACATGAAATTCATAAATTTAGTTGGGGAAAAGTGTCTAAATGTATAAAAATGTATCATTCTACTAGTCATTGGATTTTTAGTTTATCACTGCTAAGAGTTTTTATCCCTCACAGTTTTTTGTTCTTAAAATTCTACATAGTTCTAACGCCTCTTTAAGAATGGAGGTTAAATTTCATGTTTTTTATACATACTTATTTAGAAGCATACAGGAAATTGGGCACCGTAAGAGGGCAAATGACATATAATGAAGAAGGAATGTAGGAGGTGAAAAGTACTTGTCTCGCAAAGTGGAGGATTACCTCGAACAAGGAATTTATGGAACAAAAGAAATCAAGCCGGGTGAACGTAGGGAGTTTCTTGGGACGTTACGGGAAAGAGTCATTATCGTATTAACAAAACCACAAGTCTTTGAAAACAATCTATATCCAGAAATAGAAAATAGGATGAAACAATATCCACGGGCTAATTTACTTCTGAATGGTCAAATGGATTATCAGTACTTAGGGAAATACATTAAATTATCTAATCAATATAAGATTCCGTACAAGATTGTTTTAAATAAGGAATACAATTCCGATTTAGGTCTGGTATTGGCCGAAAAAAATGCTATTGATAAAGGGAATATTTATATTGAGAAAGAGAAAGAAAAGAGTAAACCTAAAACTGTTAAGAAGAATAGTTTAAAAGCAAGGATTAAGAGATATGTAAAAAAAGTACTAAAGAAATCACGATAAGAGCAATCTAGCGAAGGTGTGGGAATAGTCTATGGAAAAAAACCTCAGAAAGAGGGACCAATAATGGGCCCTCACCATAGAACATATATATTTATGTTCGTTTCTTTCTCAATCTATAAAACTTCCTAAAGTTACCGATGGTGGTT
This sequence comes from Peribacillus sp. NPDC097198, assembly GCF_044762055.1. Taxonomy (NCBI): domain Bacteria; kingdom Bacillati; phylum Bacillota; class Bacilli; order Caryophanales; family Bacillaceae; genus Peribacillus; species Peribacillus sp. NPDC097198. The sequence goes on from NZ_JBIWDO010000009.1 coordinate 105,154, forward strand.
TTTAGGACTGAGTAAACAGGAATTGCAATTAACATACCGATGAACCCATATATTGAACTGGCAACGAGGAGCAGCAAGATAATCGTTAATGGGTGAATGTTAAGTCTCTTTCCCATAATGTTTGGAGTAATTAGGTGACCTTCGATTTGCTGAACCACTATAAAGACAACGATGACTTTTATCGCCAAACCAACATCTGTTTGCAAAGCGATGAATATAGCTGGAAGTACACTTATCAGTGGGCCTAGGAAGGGTACAATCGTAAATACCATAGCTATAAGGGCAAATACTAATGCATAATCGAGTCCAATGATGAGGTATCCGATATATAATAAGACCCCAATTACGATTGATACGATGAATTGGCCGATAATATAGGTCGATAGAGTCTTATCGACGTCTTTTAATATAGTGTTTCCCTCTGCCTCCACTTCTTTTGGAATAAACTTTAATAAGAACGGCCTTAATTTTTCGCCATCTTTCAGAAAATAAAATAAAATGAACGGGGTTATGACTATAACAGTTAGAACACTTGTTACTGTAGTGAAAATGGTGTTGATATTTACCATGATCTTATCTGAAAAATTCTTAAAATAGGTTACGGAGTTCTCTTTAAGGGTTTTTATATTTACCATGCCAAAATCATTTTTCTCTATCACATGTTCGACATCTTCGGATTGTTCAGAAAGTTCCTTGACTTTACCTGGGAATTGATCCGATAATTTTTGGAATTGATCAACGAGAACTGGGCTTCCAAAGTAACTGCCATAACCAATTGCACTAAATATTATCAGAAAAACTAAGGAAATACTCAAAGTTTTAGGAATGAACTTGCTTAGAAACTGAACAACCGGCCTTAATATGTAATATAACAATCCAGCTAATAGGATGGGGAAAAATACGGCCGCAATGATATTTTGAATGGGTCTAAAAACATATTCTATCTTACCAAGTAATACAATGATAAGTATGGTTAAAATAATCCCTGTTGCATATTTAAAAAAAGGTTTGTTTATCCACACAATTGAATTCCCCCTTCTACATCTACTTTTACTATCACTATTTCCCTTGAATGACGCTATACTAAACTTTTATGCCATTTTCAGTGGTTTTCGATAGAGTAGAAATGAATGGACAAATTCTTCAATATTTTATATAAAGGCTCTGTTAAAGGTCTGATATTCACTTTAAATGTTCTATGATGGAATTATCAAATATGAATGGAGACAACTATGAGAGCAACTGAAATCCTTAAATTCATCCAAAAACGTAATCCAGCAGAAAAGCATCGGTTGTGCCTACCACCGCAGCCTTAAAGGATGGATACAGCGATTTAACGGTGTAGCAACCAAATGTCTAAATAATTACCTCGCTTGGTTACACCTATTAGAAAGTATCCATCCTCAAAGAAGAAGTCACAATGAAAGATATACTAGTTAAGGGGAATTTAATTCCAAATAAAGAAATATATATAGTGCAATTGGGTTATCTGAGTTCGAGATATAAACTATATATTTAACCAAATGGAGTTATATCTGGAATAAGTAAAATATTTTTTGCTCGGGGGAAAACACTTGAGAAAAATCACCTTATCTAATGGAGGAACGGTAGAAGTTGAGTGTCTTAGTTGTGCATTAACAAGTGGAGTAGTTGAACCAGATGGCGGCGTGATCATTGAAACAGAGCTCTTTCACGCCCATCAAGATGTCGCATATCCAATTAGAGGGCTAATAATTTTAGCTTCTAAAAGACACATCAAATGTCTAGATGATTTAACCGAGTCTGAAAGATTAGACTATATAAACATTTTAGCAAGGATAAGAAAAGCACAAAGAGACGTTTTAGGAATTGAATATGTCTATTATTTTTACAATGAGGACACCACCCATCATTTTCATACTTGGATGGTTCCAAGATATGAATGGATGTATATTCGGGCGTTCAGTTGAGTCAGTTCGACCAGTATAACTTCACGCTAGAAATGAAATGAATGACAAGGAAAATGTTGAAGAAGTTATGGAAGCCATCAACATTCTTACCGAAGAACTAAATAAATAATTTAATAGAACTTCCGTTTTTAAGAAGTTCTACTTTTTTAAAATCAAAATTTAACTTAAACTATAACTAAGCCTATATAAAAAAAAGACCTCCATGTAAAATAGAGATCTAATCCGAACCTTATGATGACTTTTTCAAACTTTGTACTTCTTTTGCGGGTTGTTTTTCAGAACGTCCAAAAGCACCGTAGTAAAGACATCCTACCAATATTCCCCCACCGACAGCGTTACCTAGAAATACGGGAATGAAATTCATGATATAATCTCCCCAAGTAAGTGCACCTGCGAAAATACCAGCTGGAATGATGAACATATTGGCTACAACGTGTTGGAATCCAATAGCGATGAAGGCTGTAATTGGTAAGAACAAACCAACAATTTTACCAGTAGTGTCTTCTGCGCTATAGCTCATCCAAATAGCCAATGCTACAAGCCAGTTACATCCTATTGCAGAGATGAAAGATTCAATAAAACTTGCATCAACCTTTGAGTTGGCAGCTGCAATGGTTTTATCCAGGAAAACCCCTGTTTCGGTCAAACCAAGAAGGTGTCCGAATACGTATGCTACAAAGACGGAGCCTATTAGGTTTGTAACGGCAATTAAAATCCAGTTAATCGTCAATTGTTTAACAGTGACCTTTTTAGCTAGTGCTGCCATTGAGACTGCCATCATGTTTCCTGTTAGCAATTCTGCGCCTGCAACGACCGTAAGGATTAATCCTAGCGGGAAAACTAATCCGCCTATAAGATTATTCAGTGTACCCCATTCTGGCGGTAATCCGGCCGTAACGCGGATGTAAAATAGAAAACCTAAGGCAATAAACGCGCCTCCAAGGAATCCTAAAATTAAAATGCTTCTTAGTGGCAACGTGGCTTTCTTTTTCCCTGCATTGATTGCAATTTGCGCCATTTGTTGCGGGTTGTTATAACTCATTTTGCTCCCCCTTGAAAAATACTTTCTCTATTTTTTATTTTTTAGTAGTTAAGAGGCAAGGACTTACTTACCATATAAACAATACCATCAGTTATTATACACTTCTATTTAGATTTTTCTATAACAAAATAACATTTTTTTATTTTTTTTAAAAAAAAGATAGATTTTAATGGGGTTTTGGGGGTTTTGAGAAAAATTAATAAATATATTGAAAAAATAAAATAATGAAAAAATAACCAGATGCATAGTGTGCCTTGGTAAAGGATGTAATCCTCAGGCAGCTAAAAAGGCATTATCAAAAGCATGTTGCCCAAAGGGCCTGCTTCGATAATGCCTTTTTTAGCTTATTCAGTTGATGAATCAAGGCTCATGTCAGGAGATTTTTTCCACTGGAGCCTTGAATCCTTGTTGTTCCTGTGCGTTTCTCATTTTCTTGATATCTAAACGAAGCATTATTGAGATGACGAATGCAATCGTGATCAAGACTGCGAAAACGTAAAACACAGGAATGTAGCTATTTGTACTTTCTCTGATATAAGTTACCAACATAGGTCCACAAACTCCACCAAGAGACCAAGTTGTTAATAGGTAACCATGGATTGCACCGATTTCTTTCGTTCCGAATAAATCACCGGCAAATGCAGGGAGGTTAGAGAACCCTCCTCCATAACAACTAACAACGAGTAAAATCAGACCTTGGAATAATAAGGAGTTGGTAGTGGTCGGAAGTAATAGGAATGCCGCAATTTGGATGATGAAGAAAATGACGAAAACATTAGGACGACCGATATAATCGGAAGCGGCTGCCCAGCCAAGTCTTCCACCACCATTGAAAATCCCCATGATACCAACTAGGGTAGCCGCCCCAGCAACTGAAAGCCCGACTACATCCTGAGCCATGGGAGAAGCTACTGATATCATCATGATTCCTGCACTAGTGTTGATCAATTTCATGAACCATAACATCCAAAAGTGTTTTGTTCTAACCGCTTCCTTCGCGGTAGATTGTCTTAAATCTTTTTTCAATTCCTTTTTTCCTGATTCGATGTCTTGTTTCATGCCTTCTGGAATCCAACCTGCTTTGGGCGGTGCAATATAAGAAGCACCTAAAAACATTAGGATGAAGTATCCAGCGCCTAAAATATAATAGGTAGTAGATATTCCTACAGACTGCATAAGGCTAGCTGCAACAGGCGCCGTAATAAGTGCACCTGCACCGAAACCGAGCACTGCCATCCCAGTTGCAAGTCCTCTTCTGTCAGGGAACCATTTAACAAGGGTCGAAACTGGTGATATGTAACCGATACCCATTCCTAATCCGCTTAAAAACCCATAGGTAAGGAGGTAAAGTGGAAGCGAATCAATCATAATCGCCACGCCAGATCCGGCTTGACCTAAACCAAATAGTACCGCGGCAACCATGGCTGACTTCCTTGGTCCATTTTTTTCTACGAACTTTCCAAAGAAAGCTGCAGAGGTCCCTGCAAGTGCCATCATTATAGTAAACGCTAAAGTAACTTCAGTCTCTGACCAGCCCATTGCTTCTACTATGGGCTTTTTGTAAACACTATAAGCATATGCCCCTCCTATAGAAAGGTGGATAGCGATAGCTGATAAAGCGATTAACCATCTGTTTTTTGTCATGTTGGTACCCCTTTTCACAGTTATGAGAAAGATTCATGCGTTTTATCTATGGTTCGTTAAGTTATATGCATTTTATCTATCTCGTTGCCTTAGTATATAAGATTATTATTTACTAGTAAACTACTAAATTAAATTTTTTTAATAAAAATGAGATTAAATGACAGTAAGCCTTAATTAAGGGAGTGTTTTTGTAAAAGAGTTTATAGAAGAAACATACACACCATTAAATTTTGAGAGAAAAGAATTTTTTTAATTAATATGTAGGGATAGGAGATAATAATCAATTAAACTGGATAATTTGCTAGCTGAAAACATATAAATATTCAATAAACGATAGCAGGGGAGGGAATGATATGACCAAATAACTTACATAATAGAATGGATTTTCCTCTAAATGACGAAAAAATTAGATGAAAACGAAATTTTATTTAAAAAATTCGGAAAATTTAGTTATAAGGGCTTGAACTATGAAACCTTATAGGAGTAAACTAATTAAGATAGGTTTTATGGAAGTGAAATCTTGTAAAAATATTCAACAAGGGGTTTTGGTAATGAAGGAACAAGACATGCAAATCACGCTTAGTACAACGAAGAAAGAAAAGCCAAAGGCTGAACAGCTGGAGTTCGGTAAAACATTTACCGATCATATGTTTATTATGGACTATACACAAGGGCAAGGGTGGCATGATCCAAGAATTGTTCCTTATCAACCGCTCGAATTAGAGCCTTCATCAATGATATTTCATTATGGACAATCTGTATTCGAAGGATTAAAAGCATATGTAACAGATGAAGACGAAGTTATCTTATTCCGTCCGGAAAAGAATTTCCAACGCTTAAATAATTCAAATGATCGTTTATGTATCCCTCATGTAGATGTCGACTATGCATTGAAGGCGTTAAAAACGTTAATTAGTATTGATAACGACTGGATTCCTAGAGCAGAGGGTACATCATTATATATACGTCCTTTCATTATTGCGACGGAACCTTATTTAGGAGTTTCTCCATCAGACCGTTACAAATTCATCATCATTATGTCGCCGGTAGGTTCTTATTATAAAGAAGGTATTCACCCAGTGAAAATAGCGGTTGAGTCATCCTTTACGCGTGCAGTGAATGGAGGTACTGGAGAAGCTAAAACCGGAGGAAACTATGCTTCGAGCCTTAAAGCTCAGGAGGTTTCCGAAAAGCTTGGTTATTCGCAAGTTCTATGGCTTGATGGAGTGGAGAAGAAATATATCGAAGAAGTGGGAAGCATGAATGTTTTCTTTAAAATCAATGGGGAAATTATTACTCCAGCTTTAAATGGTAGCATTCTTCCGGGCATCACTCGCGATTCCATTATTGAATTGTTAAAACATTGGAACCTTCCAGTGAGTGAAAAGCGAATTTCCATGCAGGATGTCTATGATGCCTATAAATCAGGTCAATTAGAAGAAGCATTCGGTACTGGAACTGCAGCCGTCATTTCTCCTATAGGTGAATTCCTATGGAATGGTGAAGAAATGGTCGTTCAAAATGGTGAAACGGGTGAACTATCCAAAAAACTATATGAAACGCTAACTGGAATTCAAACAGGTAAAATTCAAGATGAATTGGGTTGGACTACGAAAGTTGAAGAAAAAATTACTCTCTAAGATTTTGAAGTTATACAGAAATGAGTCGGAATGTTAGGAAAAAACATTTTGCCTTCATCAAAAGGGGTTTGGAATGATTTATTTCCAGACCCCTTTTTAAAATTTTGGAATAACAGGATACCATGTTCAATATAGTTTAGTTAAGAATGGGGAAGATATGTTTATTCTGGAATGAGGAGCCACACTTTATATAACATTACTTTTGGACTTTTAGGTTTTCTTTGGCCATTTCAACAAGTGACTTAACCATATTACCTCCCAAATGACCGCCAATTTTACCAGCTTGCTTTGCTGTCATTTGGCCATTATACCCTTTTTTTAAAGGAATGCCGACTTCATTGGCAGCTTCAAATTTCGCCTCCTCATGGGTTCTTGATCCAGCAACTTTGGCTTTTAGTTGATTAAGGTCTGCTCGGGCTTCTTCTACTAGGATTTTATTTCTTCTTGACACCGATTATCACCCCTTTATTTTAGGCTGTCCAAAAGGTAAAAAAAACATCATATGCTCATGCTAGTGATCGATTGAAAAATTTTCATATGAACTCTTCTATTTGTCATTTCAAATAACGAACAAAAGGAAAGGTAAAGGGAAATTTTAACGTGGAATGTCAATAATTGCAGTCACCTCGGACGTTTTACTTTTTAGGCAACGGGTACATAAATATAAATAATATTTGTGAGGAGTAGTGAAATGCTGACTGCGAATTCTTGTTTATTAACGAAAGAAGACATGACGAACCCAAAAAGAGTACCACAATGGGTGATTAAAGAATATCAAACTTTCCATGATACGGTAACAGACAAGACTTTTCCTTGTTATTTTGGCATGAAGGCAGAAAATAAAGGTGAACTGCGTTATGCATATATCACTCAGGAAGATTGGTCCAATCTCCCAAAGGCTGTAGAAAAATTTCTGCAATTATTTCAGGAGCCTCCATATATTAGGCATGGTCTTTTTGTTTTCATGGAGCCGGAAAAAGAAGAAGGTGACTTGGAATTATATCGTAAGCGATTTTGGGATATCCTTCAATATTTACATGCCCATGATCATACACCTTGGCCGATAGAGAAGCCAAAGGATCCTGAACATTATCTGTGGGACTTTCATTTTGCAGGGGAACCCATCTTTATTTTTGGAAATGCACCGGCATATAAACAGCGTAAAACGCGTGATTTAGGTAATAGCCTCGTCCTAGGATTTCAACCTCGAATGATATTTGAAGGGTTAGAAGGAACGGAAAAGGGAGGAATCATGTCACGTGAAAAGGTAAGGGAACGAGTCGAAAAGTGGGATAACCTGCCCACGCATCCAGACATCAGTCATTATGGAGATGTCAACCACAATGAATGGAAACAATTCTTCATAGGTGATGATAGCGAACCAATCCTTGGGAAATGTCCGTTTCATCACAAAGATTCCAAGTAAACGAGGGCAAGATGCTCTCGTTTTTTCATTATCTGCTTCTTGAAATGGATAGTGAGATTTAATCCAAATAACAATAAAAAAAATCCTCAACCATGCATTTCTGTGCAGGTTTTCCGGAAAGTCGCTTATAATAAGAGGATAAGGGATATGAAAGGGAGTGTTATCATGAAAACATTCAAGACACGTGAAGAAGTAAAACAGGAAGAAACGTGGAATCTTACTGATATTTATAAAAACCAGGATGATTGGGAGAAGGATTTTCAAGAAGTCCTTACTGTAACTGATACATTAAAGGCTTTTGACGGTCATATTCATACAGCTCAAGAGTTGTTTGATTACTTACATTTAAGTGAAGAAATCGGATATACCTATAATAAACTCTATGTGTTTGCCATGCTCCAAGCGGATTTGGATACCCGTGTCACCTCATCTCAGGCACTACTTGACCGAGCAGGTCAGTTAGGCAGAAAGATTAGCAGTGCATCTGCCTTCTTTATGCCATTCTTACTAAGCTTAGATGAAAAAACACTTAAAAGATACATAGCAGAAGTAGAGGGATTAAAATACTTTGAGGAAGATTTACTTGATTCATACCGTTATAAAGCCCATGTGTTATCGAAGGAACAAGAAGAAGTACTTTCCCAAATAGGTGAAGCATTTTCAGCTCCGCAAAAAACTTTCGGGATGATTAACAATGCGGATATTAAATTCGGTGAAGTGACAGATGAAAAAGGTCAAAAAGTAGAGTTGACCCGCGGAATGTATTCAAAATTAATAGAAGATGATGACAGGGAAAAGCGGAAAGAGGCCTATTTGGCTTATTACCAACCTTATTTACAATTAAAAAATACAATAGCTTCCACTCTTTCAACGGCAATAAGAAATAATGTCAACTTATCGAAGCTTCGGAACTATCCATCCGCTTTAGAGAAATCCCTATTCGGGGACAAAGTGCCAAAAGAAGTGTACGATAATCTGATCACGTCCACAAAAGAAAATATCGAACCCATGCATAAATATATCGCTTTGCGCAAAAAGGTATTGGGTGTGGATGAATTGCGTGCATATGATTTAAGCGTGCCACTTGTTGAAGGCGCTAAAGAAGACATTACCTATGATGATGGATTTGCATTAATGATCGATGCGTTGAAGCCATTAGGTGAGGAATATGTGGAAATCCTAAAAAGCTTTAAGGAAAACCGCTATTATGATGTAAGGGAAACACCGGGAAAACGGTCTGGAGCCTATAACTTGGGACTTTACGGTGTGCATCCATTCATATTGCTGAATCACCGTGACGATCTTGACAGTGTGTTTACACTAGCTCATGAGTCCGGGCATGGCATGCATTCGTACTTCAGCTCAAAATATCAACCAAAAATCACAGCTGGTTATTCCATTTTTGTTGCGGAGGTAGCTTCAACCGTAAATGAGATTTTACTGATACGTCATTTACTTAAAACGACCGAGGACCTTCAAAAGAAGAAGCATTTGCTCAATCATTTTATTGATAGCTTTAAAGGAACCTTCTTCACGCAAGTCATGTTTGCTGAATTTGAAAAGATCGTCCATGAAAAGGCGGAAAATGATGAACCTCTTAATGTAGAGGTTTTGAATACAGCTTATGAAGAGATTTTTCGCACGTATAATGGTCCGGAGATCATCTTCAATGAGGAAGTGAAATATGGTTGGTCACGCATCCCTCATTTCTATCGTCCATTTTACGTCTACAAGTATGCTACGGGCTATGTATCTGCCATCACCATTGCGGATAAAATCCTTTCTGGAGACAAAGAGACCCTTGAAAGCTATTTAACGTTCTTGAAAAGTGGCAGCTCGGATTTTCCTTTAGAATTGCTTAAGAAAACCGGAGTGGATTTAACCAAACCGGAACCGATTGAAAATGCGATGAAAATTTTCAGTGATTTGGTTGACCAATTTGCCGAGCTAAACGAGGGCTAATGTACCCATTTCTTCCAAAACAGCCCATGGTACGATGAATGAAAAGATGCTATAGTAAGATTATTGGCAAAAGAGAGGCCCAATCTTCATTGATTGGGTCTTATTCCGTATGTTGAGAGAGTATACACTTTTTTGTGGTCGAATTTCACTCAAAAAAGTATTTTAGTATAGCTTTCTTTTTCATTCATTAGCATAAATTGTGAGGGAACGTGAACAATGAATTCAACGGTAAATTATATAAAAGAATGGCAACAGGCCCTTCAACTTGAAATTCTGCATCTAAAGAAATACGGAAGTACAAAATATTTAGTTTCAAATGGCCATCTCCTTTCAAGTGATGGCTCATTCACCTATTTCTTCGAAACGGGCTCTTCAGTGAAAATTCCGGTCGGGTCGATTGTACGGCTGGAATGGGGAGGAATTAAACAGGATGGGAGGGTTTTGTCGTCAGAAGGAAAAAGCATCATCCTTTCCTTTGAACGGTCATTGGGTGATTTAATAGGGGAAGCATTTCTATACCACGATCCTTGGGAACTTTTAGAGCAACTAATCACAAGGTTAGATGAAGTTAAGAGAAGTAAGAAAAAGAGACTTAGGATTAAGCGTCTTATGGATCCTTCCATGCCACAAAAACATCCTTCCAGCGAGAAACAAAGTAGTGTGAGGGAATTGTATGCACGCTCAAAGTTCAATCCAGTCACATTTGTCTGGGGTCCACCCGGGACTGGAAAGACCTACACATTGGCTCGTACGGCTGCCAACCATTATTTTCAAGGTAAAAAGATACTCGTCCTGTCTCATAGTAATCAAGCTGTTGATGTTTTGATGGCCGAAATTTCTTCATTCATAAAAAGGAAAGAACGTTTTCACGAAGGGGACGTCCTTCGATATGGGTCACAAGTCGGTGAATCCTTAGCAGTTCATGAAGATATTGTAACGGGGCAATTACTAGGGAAGCATGAACCGGACTTATTAGCGGATAAAGAGAAACTTGTAGGAGAAAAACGTTTATTGAAACAGGATTTAGCAGGTTCATTCAGTAAAAGGGACACCGACGAATTGCTTGAATTAGAAAAGAAATTGGCACGGATTTTGGAGAAAATTCGTCAAAAAGAGATAGAATTCCTAAAAGAAGCCAAAATAATCGGGACGACCCTGGCAAAAGCCGCTAAAGATGAAACGTTATACACAAGGGAATATGACTTGATCATTTTGGATGAAGCCAGCATGGCATACGTACCGCAAGTAGCATTTGCTGCGGCTTTATCTAAACACATTTTAGTTTCAGGTGATTTCAAACAGCTTCCACCTATCGCAGCAGCCCGTGATTCCTTAGTGAAACTTTGGTTGAAAGAGGATATATTCCATAGGGCTGGAGTTGCGCAATCAGTTGAAGAAGGGACGCTTCATCCACATTTATTCCTTTTAAAAGAACAGCGCCGTATGCATCCAGAGATTTCGGCCTTTACAAACCGTGTTGTCTACAACAATTTTGTGGGAGATCATGAAAGTGTTTCGATAAGCAGAGAAAGTATCAGGGCTGCGGAACCGTTTGCCAACAAGGCTTCTGTTCTTCTTGATACGAGCTGTTCTGGTGAATATTGCATGACGGAGCGTACTTCCCACTCAAGGATGAATCTTTGGCAATTATTATTATCATTTCAGCTGATTCATGAAGCATATGTTGATGGTGCTAAATCGATTGGTTATGTGGCACCATATCGGGCACAGGCTGAATGGATGGAAAAGCTATTGGATGATCTGTACCGGAACGAACGGCAAACCACTGATATTATTGCTGCAACTGTCCATCGTTTTCAGGGCAGTGAACGTGATGTAATGGTTTTTGATACGGTAGATAGCTATCCACAGGATCGTGCTGGGATGTTATTGACAGGAAGAGAAAGTGAACGGCTCATTAATGTGGCAATAACGCGGACAAAAGGTAAATTTCTGCATGTGTGCGATACTTCTTTTATAAATAAACATGTATATCGTAGTAAAACGCTTCGACAACTTGTGGACCATCAAACGCATAACGGTCAGGTGATTCCAAGGAAAGACATTGGGAAATGGGTGAAACACCAACATTCCAGATTGCAGTGGATGCATGCACGAAAACTGGAAAAAGTCTTGGAGGATCTGGGTAATACCAACCATGAGATGATTATGGCAATCCCTGATGCAAACTTGCTGTCAGATGATTGGAAGCAGATTTTGTTGAAAAGAAACCCCAAGGTGAAGTTGACAATCATATCCGGAAAGAGAAATTCGGATATCCCTTTACATTCCTTTATAAGTTTGCCGGTTTCCTTTTCGTTTATCATCTTCGATAAACGCTTTGTCTGGCTGGGAGTCCCTATTGAGACAAATAATCGAATTCAGCCACCGTTCATATCCGCTCGACTGGATTCGTCAATCATCGCCATGGAACTTTCCTCTCAATTTAAAAGAAATGAATAATTTGACGAAAAGACCCTGATTGGGTCTTTTTTTGTGAATATTTTATAGTTCAACTCGTTAAAATATATGAATAAGTAATTATTTTTGACCAAAAATCATTCATTATCCAATAGATAACCTCGCTAGAATATCATTATCACCCTTTCATCCTGAAATTTGTTCCAATCCTTATCGTCTTAGTTAAGGAATTCAACGTATAAGCCAATTAGGCGACAATTTTCTACCAATGATTTACGATGAAGTATAAAGAGAACATGAAAGGAAGGAAGAAATGAAGCTTAGTATTTTAGATCAATCGCCCATTTCATCTGGCCAAACGGCACAACAAGCTTTACATGATTCACTACTTCTAGCGCAAGAAGGTGATAGACTGGGATACAACAGAATTTGGTTGACGGAACATCACGATTTACCAGGTTTGGCCTGTGCTACACCCGAGGTGATGCTTAGTTACATTGGTACTCAAACGAAGAACATTAGAATTGGGGCAGGTGCTGTTTTACTGCCACATTATAAGCCATATCGAGTGGCTGAAACATTCAACATGCTGGCCACACTTTTTCCAGGGAGGGTCGATCTTGGGATTGGACGTGCCCCAGGTGGTTCTGCAGAAGCAACGATGGCACTGTCAGATAATTATTTGCAAAATGTCTACAAAATGCCAGAGCTAGTACAGGAATTGCTACATTTTCTGAGAGGGGATTTTCCGGAGAATCACCAGTTTTCTAATGTTGCGGCTGCACCTGTCCCAGAGACTTTACCGGAACCATGGATTCTTGGCACAAGTGAAAAAAGTGCGAAGCTTGCTGCGGAGAATGGTGTTGCGTACGCATTCGGCGAGTTCATGAGCCAAAATGATGGTGTGAAAAGTTTACAGCATTATCGCAGCCACTTTCAACCAAAAGGGAACCTTTTGTCCCCGAAAACGATCTTAACGGTATCTGTAATTTGTGCAGAAGATGAACAAAAAGCAAAAGAAATTGCATTGAGCAATACTTTATGGAGAATTCAAAGCTATAAAGGGGAAAGTAGTATGGTTCCTAGTATAGAAGAGGCTAGCGAATATGTATGGACGGATAGGGAAAAAGAATGGAAGAGGAAAATAGATGAAAAGATGATTGTTGGTTCTCCATCACAAGTCAAGCGTCGCCTTTTGGACCTAAAGGAGCAATATCAAGCGGATGAAATCATGATTATCACGATCACACATCTATTGGAAGACCGCTTGAACTCGTTCCGTTTGATTGCCAAGGAGCTTTTTGGAAAGTAAGTATAAGCAATTCATGTGCAATTTCCCTGCATTTTCTATATGATGGCTTTGCGACCATTCATTTTAAAAAGAGAAAGAAGTTGAATATATGAATTATGACACATCAACAAAAAAACTGAGTGATATTTCTTTTTCCGTATTGGACTTAGCCTCCATTATTGAAGGCGGTACAGTATCTGCAGCATTTCATAATACCGTAAACTTAGCCCAGCACGCAGAAGAATGGGGATATCGCCGCTTCTGGGTGGCTGAGCATCATAGCATGCCCGGCATCGCAAGCTCTGCGACTTCCGTGCTAATCGGCCATGTCGCTGGCAAGACGGAGAGAATCCGGGTCGGTTCAGGGGGGATCATGCTTCCGAACCATGCTCCTCTTGTTATTGCGGAACAGTTTGGTACACTTGAGGCGATGTATCCGGGCAGAATAGATTTGGGTCTAGGAAGAGCTCCAGGAAGCGATCAGTATACTGCTATGGCTCTTCGCGGTGATGTCCGTAATAATGGACAGGATTTTCCGGAACAGTTGGAACAGCTTCGCAGCTATCTAAGTGCCGATTCCAAACATAATCGGGTCCGGGCTATACCTGGGGAAGGACAGGATATCCCTATTTGGTTACTCGGTTCAAGCGGATTCAGTGCAGCGCTATCGGCAAAACTTGGTCTGCCTTTCTCATTTGCCAGTCACTTTTCACCCGAAAACACTAAACCGGCATTAGCGCGATATCGGAATAATTTCCACCCTTCCGATGTACTTGATAAACCACATGCGATGGTAGGCATCAATGTATTTGCGGCAGACACTACTGAAGAGGCACACAAAATTGCGACCTCTTATCAACAACAATTCTTAAATTTAATTCGGAATACCCCTGGCCAAATGGCGCCGCCGGTCGATTCGATGGAGGGGCTCTGGACCGAATACGAAAAAGCGATCGTCATGAAGCAATTGAACGCATCAATCATCGGGAATCCGGAACAAGTCAAGGAACAATTACAGGCTTTCCTTGATGAAACACAGGCGGATGAAATGATTATAAACTCGGCGATTTATGATCACGGAGCCCGACTTCGTTCTTATGAAATCGTTGCCGAGATCACTGGAATGAAATGAGGGTTAAAAGAGCTTGCAGAAACACTGCAAGCTCTTTTTTAAAACTGGAAACGGGATATCTTTATTCACTAAAACTGAAGGAGCAAAACATGACCCAGGAAGTTCCAATATCATTATTGTTTCATTTTACAGATAAATATGGACATAAAAAGCCCATGTATTTTAATAAGCCGAAAAAGATTCTGATTGCCCATTCGATTGAAGAAGTGGTAATCAAATTCGATGAAGTACAGAAAGCGATTGATGAAGGATATTATGTAGCAGGTTATGTTTCTTATGAAGCCGCCCCAGCCTTTAATAACTGTTTGAAAGTAAAAGAGGGTGGAAACATGCCTTTATTATGGTTTGGGATTTTTGAAAGTCCGGGAGAATTCATAGAAGAAACGTTGGGTGCCTTTCATATGGCCGATTGGGATTCCGAAACCGATTCTAAATCCTATCATGCTGGATTTCAAAGGATTAAAGAAGAGATAGAGAGAGGTAACAGCTATCAGGTGAATTACACAATGCGTTTACGATCGAAGTTTGAAGGGGATGACTATGCATTTTATAATCGCCTTGTAAGAGCTCAACGTTCCAACTATAGTGCTTATTTAAATCTGGGAACATATCGGATTCTTTCCGCTTCTCCAGAGCTATTCTTTCGATGGGAAGATGGACAATTAATCACCCGTCCCATGAAGGGGACAGTAAAGCGGGCTGGAAATAGAGAGAGAGATTTGGAGAATGCCAAATGGTTAGCCAATTCCGAAAAAAATCAAGCCGAAAATTTAATGATTGTCGATTTGCTTAGAAATGACATGGGGATGGTATCGGAAAAAGGGACTGTTAAGGTATCTAAGCTTAAGGAAATCGAAAAATATCCGACAGTTTGGCAAATGACATCGACAATCACTGCAAGTACGAAGCCGGAAACGACTATTATTGATTTATTCAAGGCACTTTTCCCATGTGGATCGATAACGGGTGCACCGAAAATTAAAACAATGGAAATCATCGCTGAACTTGAGAATTCACCGCGTGAAATATATTGTGGCGCCATTGGCTACATCACTCCTAATCGGGAAGCAGTTTTCAATGTACCGATACGGACAGTAGTAATTGATAAGGAAACTGGTCAGGCTGCATATGGAGTCGGAGGGGGAATCACTTGGGACTCGGCTTCTTTGGAAGAATACGAGGAAGCCTTCTTGAAAGCAAAACTATTGACGGAAGAGCACCCGGCTTACCAGCTTTTAGAGTCAATCAGGCTTGAGAATGGCGAATATTCTTTATTGGAGGAACATATTGAAAGAGTGATGCAATCTGCAGATTATTTTGGCTTCAGGCTTCCTGAAAAGACGCTTAGAAATCAACTAATAGAATACTCCTCCATACATACCGACACGTTAGAAAAGATTCGTGTGCTAGTTTCGGAAAATGGGGAAATTAGTGTCTCTGGGCAAATAATTGATGGGGTAAATCCGGAAATATCAGTTATCGTAGCCGAAAGTCCGATTCATAGTGAAAATCCTTTTCTTCATCATAAAACTACGAATCGAGGCGTTTATGATGAATTTAAAAGAAGGTATCCTGACTTTCATGACGTATTGCTCTGGAATGAAAAAGGGGATGTCACGGAGTTCACGAACGGAAACATTGTCGTGAAAATCAATGGGGAACTCATCACTCCCCCTTTGGAATCAGGCTTGCTTGCAGGAACTTTTCGTCGAGAACTATTAAAGAGGAAAGAAATCCAGGAAAGGGTCATAAAAAAAGAAGAATTGGTTACTGCTGAGGAAATTTGGTTTATTAATAGTGTAAGAGGAAGGATTAAGGTTCAGCTTACCAATCAATAAAAACTCTATAACATTCATTATTTGGAGGGGTGTCATGAAAGAACATACAGTTGCGGGACTGACAAAAAAAGAATGGAGGGAAAATCCATTACTTAAACAACTAATTGACACTGAAGAAACTTTCTGGTTAAATCCGAACTACACAAGCATGTTTGATCATCCAATTGTTCAAGCAGCAAAGGTGAAAGAGGCAGAAGAAAGATTGAATAGGTTTGCTCCGTATATTGCCATAGCCTTTCCGGAAACAAAACCCATGAATGGAATCATTGAATCTCCATTAGTCGAAATAGCTTCCATGAAGAGTCGAATGGAAAAAATCTATGAAATTGCCATCCCAGGTAAACTACTGCTTAAGTGTGACAGTCATTTACCGATCTCCGGTTCCATCAAGGCTCGAGGTGGCATATATGAGGTATTAAAACGGGCGGAAGAAATAGCGATGAAAGATCGGGGGTTTAAAGAAACCGATAACTATGAATTATTGGCCAGTGATGAATATAAAGAGTTATTTTCACACTATTCCATTGCTGTCGGGTCGACAGGGAATCTAGGTTTAAGCATTGGGATAATAAGTGCCCACCTTGGGTTTAAGGTAACCGTTCATATGTCAGCTGATGCCAAGCGGTGGAAAAAGGATAAACTCAGGTCGCTCGGTGTCATTGTAAAGGAATATGAAGAGGACTACAGTAAAGCCGTTGAGGAGGGGCGCAGACAGGCCTCTCTCGATCCCAGTTGTCATTTTATTGATGATGAAAATTCAGTCGATTTACTTTTTGGTTATGCAACGGCCGCAACACGGCTAAAAGAGCAATTGAATGAAAAGTCGATTATAGTTGACGAAGAACATCCTCTGTTCGTGTACTTACCTTGTGGTGTGGGTGGAGGCCCAGGAGGGATAACGTATGGGCTTAAACTGGCCTTTCAAAAAAATGTTCATTGCTTTTTCGCAGAGCCAACCCATTCACCATGTATGACGCTCGGGTTGGCAACAGGACTTCATGAAAAAGTTTCCGTGCAGGATTTTGGGGTGGATAATAAAACGGAAGCAGATGGCCTGGCAGTCGGTAGACCCTCCAAGTTGGTTTCGAATATGATGGACTCTATGTTGAGTGGAAGTTTCACGATTGGGGACGAAAGATTATTTGACTTCCTTCGAATGATGGCTAAAACGGAAGCTTATTATTTAGAGCCATCAGCCCTGGCAGGAGCATATGGACCGGTTCAAATATTCAGTAGGGAAGAAGGAGAAAAGTATATCATTAATGAAGGATTGACAGGAAGGTTAAATCAGTCCACGCACATCATATGGGCTACAGGGGGAAGTATGGTCCCGAAAGAAATGATGGAAAGATACTTAACAAGAATGTAACAAAAAAAGAAGTTCAGTAACCATTCTGAACTTCTTTTTTTGTGTCGAATCCCCATGAAACCAGCAATAGTTGAATGGCTTTTTCCAGTTCCTTCTCAGGAATTCCTGCAAAACCAAGAATGATTTTGGGTGGACTTTCTTTCTTATGTTGAATGCTATAGGAAGATAGTCCGTAAATCTTAATATGGGCATTTGAAGCTCCTAGGATAAGATCCTCTTCATTCATACCATTTTTAACGATGAGGACGATGTGAAGTCCTGATCGCTCGCCAATTATCGTTATCTGCTGATGATGGGGTTTAAATAGTTCCAAAACCTTTTCCAACTTTCTACGATAAACTTTTCTCATTCGGTTTAAATGTTTCTCGAAATCTCCTTCTCTCATAAACTGTGTCAAAATATGTTGATCGATTCGGGAGACAGTTGAATGGTAAAAAGATAATTCCTCTTTATGTTTTTCTAGTAAAGCGAGAGGCAAAACCATATAGCTGACCCTAATAGAAGGAATCAATGATTTAGAAAATGATCCTAAATAAATCACTTTATCACCAGCATCCAAACTTTGTAGAGAGGGAATCGTTTTTCCACTATAACGAAATTCACTATCATAATCGTCTTCAATGATATAGCGGTTTTCCGTCTCTTGAGCCCAGTTCAACAAGCGAGTACGTCGGTTAACGGACAAAACCGTTCCATAGGGAAAGTGATGAGAAGGGGTTATATAAAGGACGTCAATATTGGATTGATCGATTCTATCCACCTTCACGCCTTCTTCATCCACTTCTAGTGGATACACATCATTTGGATAGCCTTTCAGAAGCCGTAAAATTAAATGGTATCCGGGGTCTTCGACACCATATACTGTTTTTTTATCAAACAGTAGTATCAGCTGTTGCAGTATAATCTCCAGCCCTGCACCGATAATGATTTGCTCGGGCACACACCGGACTCCGCGAGAATGGTACAGGTAATGGGCAATTTCACAACGTAACTCATATTCGCCTTGAGGGTCTCCTAGTAAAAGGAGTTCTTGATTTGATATGTCTATAGTGTTTTTTGTATATTTACGCCATTTTTCAAAAGGAAAGTTTTCTGTATCTATCTGGCTGGGGTGAAAATGAAACAGGAAATCATTCTTGTTATTGACCGTCTTTTCGACTGGGGCATTCACAGGTTGTGTGTATTCCAAATCCTCGAAAGTTTGAATGTAATACCCTTTTCTTGGGATGACTTCAACATAGCCTTCAGCACATAATTGCTCATATGCTGTCTCGACAGTATTTTGACTGATGTGGAGAAATTCCGCTAGTTTCCGTTTTGAAGGCAACTTTGTACCAAAAGGGAGCCGCCCATTTACAATTTCCGTTTTTATGTGTGAATATAACTGTTCATATAATGGCACTTCATCCATACGGTTTAAATTACATGCTAGCATATCCATTTTTTTACCGCCCTTTTCGTGGTTTCTATCTGACCCTATCATTTTCATTAAAACTGACACTTTCAATGTGGTCAACTATTTCTTATACTAATGAACAAATCTTAATTATGCAAATATTAGGGGGAAGAAGAATGGAAAAGCTTGTAGGAACCGATACAGTTAAAAGAGGAATGGCGCAGATGCAAAAGGGTGGCGTAATCATGGATGTCATAAATGCAGAGCAAGCAAGAATTGCTGAAGCGGCGGGGGCGGTGGCTGTCATGGCCCTTGAGAGGGTACCATCAGATATTCGTGCTGCAGGCGGTGTGGCAAGGATGGCGGACCCAAGGATCGTGGAGGAAGTGATGAAAGCTGTTTCGATCCCAGTGATGGCTAAAGCAAGGATCGGTCATATTGTGGAAGCGAGAATCTTGGAATCCATGGGAGTGGATTACATTGATGAAAGTGAAGTACTGACTCCGGCCGATGAAGAATATCATATTTTGAAAAGCGATTATATAGTACCTTTTGTATGTGGTTGCCGGGATTTAGGGGAAGCCTCCCGACGTATCGGCGAAGGGGCCTCGATGCTTCGGACGAAGGGAGAACCTGGGACAGGGAACATTGTGGAAGCTGTACGGCATATGAGAAAAGTTCAATCTCAAATTCGTAAAGTATGCATGCTGAGCGAGGATGAATTAATGACTGAAGCAAAAAATATTGGTGCTTCTTATGAAGTTCTGAAGGAAATCCGGCGCACAGGGAAATTACCTGTAGTAAACTTTGCAGCAGGTGGAATTGCGACTCCTGCAGATGCCGCCCTGATGATGGAACTTGGGGCAGAC
Source organism: Peribacillus sp. NPDC097198 (assembly GCF_044762055.1). NCBI lineage: Bacteria > Bacillati > Bacillota > Bacilli > Caryophanales > Bacillaceae > Peribacillus > Peribacillus sp. NPDC097198. The sequence goes on from NZ_JBIWDO010000009.1 coordinate 125,133, forward strand.
GGTGTATTTGTGGGCTCAGGAATCTTTAAATCGGAAAATCCCGATAAATTCGCTGCTGCCATCGTACAAGCAACTACATACTTCACCGATTATGATTTAATAGGCAAGTTGTCTAAAGAATTGGGAAGCGCGATGAAAGGAATTGATATTTCTAAGTTGGCCCCAGCTGAGAGAATGCAGGAGCGTGGATGGTAAACATGGTAACCATAGGTGTTTTAGGTTTGCAGGGTGCTGTAGAGGAACATATGAACCAAATCAAGGAAGCCGGTGAGCATGCGATATTAGTTAAGAACCCAGAACAGTTAAAGGATATCGATGGCCTGATCATTCCTGGTGGAGAAAGCACCACTATGAGAAAACTAATGGACCATTATGGTTTCATGGAGCCGATTACGGCATTTTTCGAACAAAAAAAACCGATTTTCGGAACTTGCGCAGGGATGGTATTAGTGGCAAAGGAAATGGTTAGTTTGGAACATACCCATCTTGGTTTTATCAATATTACAGTAAATAGAAATGGTTTTGGTCGTCAGAGGGAAAGTTTTCAAGCACCCCTTATAGTTAAAGGAATGGAAGAACCTTTCATGGGTGTCTTTATCAGAGCACCTTTTGCCGTTGGCGTAGGTGAAGATGTGGAGATATTAGCAAGTTATGACGGGAAAGTAGTGGCGGCTAGACAAGAACAGGTTCTTGTCAGTTCGTTTCATCCAGAACTGACCGGTGATCAACGATTTATACAACTTTTTTTAAAAATGGTGAAAGACTCAATCAATCAATAGAGTTGAAAAGCTTTAAAAATCCTGCCCTAACGGGGCAGGATTTTTAGTCAATGGCATAATACAATTCTTATTAGTGTTTCAAAAATATAAATTCCAATCAAGTTACTTGACTTTTATTTTTCTGATAATTAAGATAATTAATTGAAGTTGCTTAACTGGAAAGGACCCAGATCCTTTGCAGATTTTACATACAGGAGGAATATATATGAGCGAAATTATAATTTTATCAGGCAGCCCTGCTATACCATCAAGAACAGATATTTCATTAAAATATATCCAAACGTTGGTGGAAAAAGAAGGATTTACGACGGACTATCATTCTATTACCGAGTTTTCTGCAAACGACTTATTCCAAGGTCGTTATGATAGCGAGGATATTCTAAGACTTTCAGAAAAGATTAAGCAAGCTAATGGTATCATTATTGGTTCACCTGTCTATAAGGCATCTTATACAGGAGTGTTGAAAGCTCTAATTGATTTATTACCCGAGGGCGCGTTTAAGGATAAGCCAGTTTTGCCCATAATGGTTGGGGGAAGCAACAGGCATTTATTAGCTATAGATTATGCGCTGAAACCTCTTATATCAATATTAAAAGGGGAACCGATGCAGGGGTTATACTTTGTCGATAAAGAAATCGATAAGCAGAATCCAAAACATCCGATTAAGGAAGTGGAATTACTTGATCGTACAAAGAGTCAAGTAAAGGAATTTGTAGAAGCCATACAAAAAAGAAGAAATTGATCATTTCTTCTTTTTATCTTGACCCTTCCCATCAACGAGTTAAGTTATTAGGCTACTTTAAAGGTTTATTCAAGCTTGTTCAGGATGAATGAACCTTTTTTACTGGCTTAACAAATCACTGTAACAAACTTGAACTATTTGTGTATAATAATTGAAGTTAAACCAAAATATTAAACCAAGTTAATTTATATGAAAACTCCATTGACAATGATTTGATATGTGTTAATATTTAAAATAATAAAACTTATCAAGAGCGACGGAGGGATTTGGCCCTTTGAAGTCCAGCAACCTGCATCATGAATGCAAGGTGCTACATCCAACAAAATGTCATCATTTTGGAAGATAAGGTAAATAAGATTACCTTATCAATCTTTCCATCTTGGCATGGAAGGATTTTTCTGATTGATTTTATTAATTTGGGGGAATTCATTTACAAGCTGATCATCTTACGACAAGCTAGTCGACGAGTTTTCTTAAAGGAGGAATAGCCTTGGAAAAGGAAAATCAGCTGGGGGAAATATTTGAAAGACTGCAAGAAATGCTAAAAACTATGAAATATGGATCCATAACCCTTATCGTTCAGGACGGTAAGGTTATACAAATGGAAAGAAACGAAAAATTGAGAATTAAATAAATGGACTGCTGACTAGAAAACTAGAGGTGGATTTAGCTGATATAAATAGGAAACTATTGGTTAAAGCCGCCTTTTTCATTATAAGAAATGGTGTTTCAAAGGCTTTCAAAGATATCTGCTGTACCATAGGGTGATTCTTAAAAGGGGGGATAGAGTTGGCAGAGCTAGTGGACTATGAAAATATTGATACAGCGACATTACCTTCGTTCCCGGAAGATAGCGATACAAAAGGCGCTTTAGAAGTATTGGAATGGGCAAATTCAGAGTACGGAGATAAACTCATTTATGCCTGTAGTTTTGGGATTGAAGGAATTGTACTGACAGATTTGCTGGCAAAGGTTAATCCTTCCGCCAAAATCGTATTCTTGGATACGGATGTTCATTTCGCTGAGACTTACCAATTAATCGAACAAGTGAAAAATCGTTACCCACGGCTTTCCATTGTAATGAAGAAACCGGAAATGACATTGGAAGAACAAGCCGCTGAATTTGGTGATGAATTATGGCTTCATGACCCAAATCAATGCTGTAACATCCGCAAAATTACGCCGCTCACTGAAGTATTATCAACAGCGACGGCTTGGCTCTCGGGACTGCGCAGGGAGCAATCGGAAACCCGTGCATTGACTGAATATATAAACAAGGACAACAAATTCAAATCTATCAAAATTTGTCCGCTCATTCATTGGACATGGAAAGATGTATGGCGTTATGCGCATAAAAATGGCTTACCATATAATGTGCTTCATGATAATGGATATCCAAGTATTGGCTGTAAAACATGTACAGCACCTGCCATTAATGCTGATGATCTTCGTTCAGGACGATGGCAAGGTGCCCAAAAAACAGAATGCGGATTACATTTATCATAATTATAAAAAATTCAGGGGGAAATCAGCATGACCATTAGCTTGCCGCACGGAGGAACATTAATCAATCGCTTTGAACCAGACTATGATTTAACTAAAATAGAACAATCCGTTGAAATTGATGAAATCTCATTAAGCGACTTGGAACTTATAGGGACTGGAGCATACAGCCCCATTGAGGGATTCTTTTCAAAAGAAGACTATCAAACAGTAGTAAAGGATATGAGGCTTAGCAGCGGGCATGTCTGGAGTATTCCTATTACATTACCACTTTCCGCTGATGTGGTAAACGCTCTTACAATCGGAGAAGAAGTAAAGTTAACTCATGAGGGCCAAACTTATGGAGTCCTTGCCGTTTCCGATATATTTACACCTGATAAGCAAGTGGAGGCAACTTTAGTTTATCAAACGGATGATGAGAATCACCCAGGTGTAAAAAATCTATATAATCGTGGCGATGTATATGTAGGTGGTAAAATCAAGCTTATTAAACGGATCGAGCGTCCATTATTCGAGGATCATTATTTAGACCCAGTTGATACCCGAAAAACATTTGAAGAAAAAGGGTGGAAAACGGTTGTCGGTTTCCAAACAAGAAACCCCGTTCACCGTGCCCATGAATATATTCAAAAAACAGCATTGGAGATAGTGGATGGCTTATTCTTAAACCCATTAGTTGGTGCCACGAAGTCCGATGACATTCCTGCTGACGTTCGGATGGAAAGCTATAAAGTATTACTTGAAAAGTATTATCCAAAGGACCGTGTCTCACTTGCGGTATTCCCAGCAGCCATGCGATATGCAGGACCTAGAGAAGCGATTTTTCATGCAATGGTTCGTAAAAACTACGGATGTACTCACTTCATTGTCGGGCGCGACCATGCAGGTGTGGGCGATTATTACGGTACGTATGACGCACAAAAAATCTTCGGGAACTTCACTTCTGATGAGTTAGGGATAACATTATTATTCTTTGAACATAGCTTCTATTGTAAAACATGTGGGAATATGGCTTCTGCAAAAACATGTCCGCATGGTAAAGAAGATCACGTCATCCTCTCTGGGACGAAGGTTAGGGAAATGTTACGGAATGGGGAAATTCCACCAGCGACTTTCAGCCGCAAAGAAGTAATCGAAGTATTGATAGAAGGGCTTAAGAAGAACGAGGTATATAACTAATTATTGTAAGTTTTAGAAGGAGGATCCTCATGAGTAAAAGTACTAATGTAACTTGGCATGATGCATCGGTAACGAAGGAACTTAGACGGAAGCAAAACGGTCATGAGAGCACGGTGATATGGTTTACCGGGCTTTCAGGTTCTGGGAAATCAACGATCGCCAATGCTGTTGCAAAAGAGTTGTATAATCGGAATATCCGAAATTATGTTTTGGATGGGGATAATATCCGTCATGGACTTAACAAGGATTTAGGCTTCTCAGAAAAAGATCGCACAGAAAATATTAGACGGATTGGAGAGGTCTCCAAGCTCTTCGTGGACAGTGGTCAATTCGTATTAACGGCATTTATATCACCTTTTCGTGCAGATCGTCAAATTGTTCGGGACCTGCTTGGAGAAGGCGAGTTTATTGAAGTGTACATAAAATGTCCACTTGAAGAATGTGAAGTCCGTGATCCAAAAGGCCTTTACGACAAGGCGCGTAAAGGTATCATTAAAAATTTCACTGGAATCGATTCTCCATATGAAGAACCGGAACATCCGGAAATCGTATTGGAATCCAGTCAGTTTAGTGTAGAAGAGTGCGTCGAACAGGTTATAGACTATTTGACAACAAAGAGAGCGATTTAACCTAGGGGGAAAAGAAATGGTGTACGAGAAGATTTGGGCGGACAATCCAGCGCTTGCCAAAAACAAAATGGAAATTCGGAAACTGGAAAAAGATGCTTTGAAGATTTTTGACGATATTCCTCATTACGCGGCAAATGGATTCGATTCCATCCCTAAAGAAGAATGGGATGTGTTCAAATGGGCAGGTCTTTACTTACAACGTCCTAAAGAAGCTGGTTATTGGATGATGCGTGTTGTGATTCCAGGAGGGATTCTCACATACGACCAACAGATCACCCTTGCAAATATTGCTAAGGATTATGGCCGCGATGTCTATGACATCACTACACGGCAAGCTATACAATTTCATTGGTTGACGATAGAGCAGGTCCCTGATATATTAAATCGTCTAGATCAGGTAGGATTGACAACAGCGGGTGCTTGCGGAGACATAACACGGAATATTATCGGCAACGCTCTTGCTGGAATCGATCCAGATGAGTTATTCGATACGCGGGAAGTCCTTAAGGATGTATTTGAATACTTCAGAATGAATGAAGACTTTTCGAACCTTCCACGTAAATATAAAATGTCAGTCAGTGCTAATATACATAATGCTTCAAACGCCGAAATCAATTGCGTTTCCTTTAATCCGGCAACAAAGGTCATAGATGGGAAAGAAGAAGTCGGCTTTCATGTGAAAGTTGGTGGGGGTCTATCCTCAGTCCCTATGCTGGCACAAGAACTGGATTTATTCGTTTTACCTGAGAAAACGGTAGAAGTGGCTGCCGCGATCACAACGATTTTTCGTGATTTCGGATACCGTGAAAAACGCCACCGTTCACGTTTGAAGTTTCTTGTTGCTGATTGGGGCCCTGAACAATTCACGGAAAAAGTACTGGAATACACTGGGCCGCTACCTGACAAGGGAGAAAGTGCGTTGAAGGAATGGAATGCTGGTTATTTTTACGGCATACATAAACAAAAACAGGAAGGACTCAACTATGTGGGTGTCAATATCCCAGTTGGTCGACTAACGCCCGAAGAGGTTATCGAGTTCGCCGAAATAGCTAAAAGATATGGTAATGGGGAAATCAGGAATTGTAATTCACAAAACCTGATTATTCCGAATGTATCGGATGGAAATCTGGAAGCCTTAAAACAGGAAACAATCTTTGAAAGATTTCCATACGAGCCCAAGAAATTTCTCGGTTACTCCGTTTCCTGCACAGGTATAGAATATTGTAACCTAGCACTTGTTGAAACGAAAAACAGGATGAAAACCATTGCCGAAACATTGGATAAGGAAATTGATCTAGATGTACCGGTACGGCTGCATATGGTTGGCTGCCCTAATAACTGTGGCCAGCGAGCGATTGCTGATATAGGATTACAAGGGATAAAAATGAAAAACCAAGATAAAAAGATGGTTGAGGCTTTCGAAATATACGTGGGCGGAACATTAAATGCTGGCGGAAAATTCAATGAAAAGCTAAAAGGAAAAGTGGAAGCGGAACAACTTTATCATGTCTTGAAAGAGCTAATTCTTTATTTTAAAGACAAAAAACTTCCCTCGGAAAGTTTTCTTGAATTTGTTGAACGGGTTGGAACGTCGGAATTACAGAATAAACTGGATAATGTCTTAGCGAGCATGATTGCTGTTTAAAAAGAGGTAAAAAAATGATGAATCTTTATCGCTTTGAAGTTACAATTAAGAATGAATTATGTCATGTCGTCATTGCCGCAGATTCAGATGATATGGCTTTCCAGCTTGTCGATATCGAGCTGGAAAAACGGTTTTTGAAAATGCCGATGGTTAATGACGTAACATTATATGAAAAGAAACAAATTAAAAATGGAGCAGGTTTCGTTTTATCGAATTTCGAAACAGTACTCTGAGGAAAGGCGGATTGCAAAATGGGGAAAGTATATCTAGTAGGAGCCGGTCCCGGAGATCCAGATTTAATTACAGTAAAAGGGTTAAGATGTATTCAGGAAGCTGATGTTATTTTATATGACCGCCTTGTAAACAAAGAGTTGTTGACTCATGCCAAAGATGGCGTAGAATTGATTAATTGTGGAAAACTGCCGGATTACCATCTCTTGCAACAAGAAACAATCAATCGTTTTCTCGTCAAATATGCAAAAAAGGGTAAGGTGGTCACCCGATTAAAGGGCGGAGATCCCTTTGTGTTCGGTAGAGGCGGAGAGGAAGCAGAGGCTCTTGTCGAAAATGGAATACGCTTTGAAATAGTACCGGGCATTACAGCTGGCATAGCCGCATCGGCCTATGCAGGTATTCCGGTTACCCATAGAGACCATGCATCATCATTTGCCATTGTAACCGGTCATCGTAAAAAGGGTGAAGACGATAACATCAAATGGGAATCGCTTGCTAAAGGCATCGATACATTGGCGATATACATGGGTATTAAGAACCTTCCGTATATTCAAGGAAAACTCTTGGAACATGGGAAAAGCCCAGACACACCTGTAGCATTAATCCATTGGGGGACATTGGATACACAAAAGACGGCTATCGGTACATTAGGCACTATACTAAAAACTGTCCAAAACGAAGGAATCTCAAATCCCTGTATGATCGTCGTTGGAGAAGTAGTTAACTTAAGTGGGAAAATTAATTGGTTCGAACCAAGGGAAGTCGAAAAGTTATTGGCTAACGAGGCCTTTTAATGGAAGCGATTCTTTACATATGTCATGGTAGTCGCGTTAAAGAGGCTTCCGCGCAAGCTATCGATTTTATTCGAATTTGTATGAAACGACACCCCAATGTTATTCAAGAGTATTGCTTTCTGGAATTGGAAAGCCCGACCATAGAAGAAGCATATGCAGCTTGTGTATACAGGGGAGCAACAAAAATTAAAGCGGTCCCGATTCTCTTATTAACTGCTGCGCACGCTAAACATGATATTCCACAGGTTTTACGTAAAATGAAAAACCAATTTCCTGATGTGGAAATGAAATATGGTAGGCCAATAGGGGTCAGTGAGAGAATGGTGGATATCTTAGAGGAACGGTTGATAGAAACAAAAGAAAAGATAACGGAAAATTCACTTGTTTTATTGGTTGGGCGGGGAAGCAGTGATCCTGATGTAAAAAGAGACTTAAGCCATATAGCCAATTCACTTCAAAACAGGATACCAAACACTAGAGTGAAGGACTGTTATTTGACAGCGGCGTCACCAAGCTTTGGAGAAGCACTGTTAAAAGCGAATTCGACTCCCGTAAACCAAATTTTCGTAATCCCTTATCTATTGTTTACTGGTCTTTTAATGCAATCGATGGAAAGGGCAATATCGGAAGTCCAGAGAAACAGCGACAAGAAATTTGTCCTTTGTCCTTATCTTGGCTATCATCCTAAGATTGAACAAGCAATATCAGATAGAATTCAGGAATTATCTGGGGAGAGTGCTTATGTATCCGATTACGCTTAATCTCGAAAATAAAAAGTGCGTCATTATCGGCGGCGGTAAAATAGCCTTTTTTAAAGCTAACCCTTTAATAAAAGCAGGAGCTATTGTCACTGTGATAAGTCCTGAGATTTGTGAAGGGTTCCAGCAACTTCAAGAACAAGGAGCCGTTCATGTTGTTCGTAAAGAGGTGGAAGCATCGGATTATCAAGAAGCCTTTTTAATCATTGCCGCAACCAACTCATCAAAGGTTAATGAAGAAATCTACAAAAATGCTCATGAAAATCAACTCGTCAATGTCATCAGCAATCACGAGATGGCAAACTTCCACATTCCGGCAACTTTACATAGAGGAAAGCTTTCAATCAGTGTTTCCACAAATGGGGCAAGCCCTCAGCTAGCTAAACAGATCCGTAATGATTTACAGGAAGTATATGATGAATCGTATGAGGATTATCTCGAATTCCTATTCGAAGCAAGACAGCATATAAAAAGCAGTTCATTTTCCAAAACAGAAAAATCCAGGTTGTTAAAAAATTCAATCGACGTGTTGTATAAGCATTCCGTTAAGGAAAGATATCGTTTTTTAGTGAGTCTTATGCCAGTTGAAATTGATTAATAGATTGCGCTCATCAGAGAAAAGGAAGGCACCTTGCAATGATAATTTATCATTGCAAGGTGCCTCTTTTGACTATACATGAATGGTGTATGTAAGGTCAGTGTATTAATCTAGGAAAATGGGGAGGAAGTCATGGGTAAGTTCATCTTCACTCCAATTGATGTTTTGAATTACTCCAGCAGTTGCTTCAGTTTAGCATGTTATCCGTCCCTTATCAGAATTGGAACCACCGCTGTTTCAGTGGCCTCGTCTATCAACCTTGGTATTGTAGACAAGAATATAGTCTATCGCATGGTTTCCAGGGGAAATGGAATACATGTCTTTTTAGGCTGTCTCGGAATCTACCATAGAGTCACAAAACTGTCTTTAGCAAAAAAGCTAGGAACTTATTCAGCCTAAGCGAATTGACTCTTAAACAACCCTTGTGGTTGTTTTTTGCATTCCATGGAAACCTCATTCTAAAATTTAATCAGTTCATTTATACGAGGAATTTAGTTTCTTCCCTTTTAAGAAGTTTCCTTACTATAATAAGTCCAATCGAATGAGACAAGGTATCCATATACTATTGTTGAGGCTAAATAAGAAAGGGGTACATCAATGTCCATTTTTTCAAAAGACTCAACAGGCTCAAGGCTAGGCAAAGTTCTAGCACGGTTTCGGGCTGGCGATTCATTTTCATTAGAGATCATTCCCGGGTATATCTTCACAGTCAATAACAAGTTCAACGCTACACTCAAGAAAAAAAAGGAGAAAGAGTGTAAGCAAGATGAGACGTGTCAGGAACGAAAAAACAAACACGACAATAAAGAAAATGATTAAACCATTCCATGATTTATGTGTCAAGATTGACCAGTGATCTTCTTAAAGAATCAGTCATCTGAATGGATGGCTGTTTTTTTATAGGTCGATCTATAAAGAGTTTTGCCTTTTTAAGTCATCGTGGATTTATTATCGAGATAAAAACATCTGAAAAGGTAGTTAAATATTTTACAGTTTTGTACAATAATATAAAAGAGATAACTTAACGTTATAAAAGGAGTTTTAAAATGTACAGCATACCCGATCACCTAGCGAAAAATTTGGATATCCTGTTTGTTGGCTTCAATCCTAGTATCCGTTCAGGACAGACAGGACATCATTATGCCAATCCAAATAATCGCTTCTGGAAGATTCTCTTCGAAGCTGGATTAACCGAAAGAAAATACGATCCTTCTGAAGACTTCACTTTATTAGGGTTGGGTTTTGGATTTACTAATATTGTTTCTAGACCGACAAAAGGGGCTGCCGATATCACTAAAGAAGAATACAAAGAGGGAAGAAAACAACTACTTGCAAAGATAAAGCTTTTCAAGCCTAGGCTTGTTTGTTTCGTCGGTAAGGGAGTATATCAAGAGTATCGGCAGAAACGAGACGTACCATGGGGCTTACAGAAAGATCCTTTGTCGAAGGAAACGATGGAATTTGTAGCCCCATCTTCAAGCGGTTTGGTTAGGATGAGGATAGAGGATATTATTGAAATCTATCGAGAATTGCCGGAGCTTTTGAAGAAGTGAAAATACATAATAAGGGCGGAGACTTATGAGGCAGGATAGTTTGGGAGAAGAGCGTATCTATACAGATGTCAATGAAGGGCAAAGTTTCTGGGAAGGGGTGAAGGACTGTATCCCTACTTTACTGGGATATCTAAGTATCGGCTTTGCGGCTGGGGTAGTCGAAAAAACAGCGGGCTTAAGCATGGTGGAAATTGCCCTTATTTCCCTCTTATTATATGCAGGATCCGGTCAATTTATAGCGTCAGGCATGATTGCGGCAAGTCATCCGATCTCTGCCATTGTTTTTACGATCTTTTTCATCAACAGCCGCCATCTTTTACTAAGTGCGGCATTGGCACCATATTTCCGTCATCAAACAACGAAGCAAAATATACTAACAGGTGCCTTGTTAACAGATGAGACTTTTGGCGTTGCCATTAATCATGCACAGCTAAATAGAGCCATCAATTTTAAATGGATGTTAGGTCTGAATGTTGCCGCCTACTTTAATTGGTTCGTGGCAAACATGGCAGGGGGCTTTTTAGGGCAATGGATTCCCAATCCCGAGAAATATGGCATGGACTTTGCATTGCCTGCAATGTTTATTGGGCTTCTTGTTTTGCAGATTTTAAGCCATAAAAAGTATTTTCTTGACTGTTTGGTAGCTCTCAGTGCCATCATAATTGTAGTGGCTTCAAGCTTTGTTTTTTCTGGAAGCACAGGTGTCATCGTTGCAACAATATTAGCATCAACCATAGGGGTGGTGATTGAAAGGTGGAAATAAACGCATATATTTTCTATGTGATCTTAGGGGCCGCCATCGTTACTGTCATCCCTAGAGTCTTACCATTAGTGTTACTTAGCAAAATGCATATTCCTGAGTGGGGCATCAATTGGCTGAAACATGTTCCTGTTGCTGTCATGGCTGCCCTACTTGCTCAGGAACTTCTTTTAGTGGATCAATCGTTTTCTTTAAGGGAAAATTTATTGAGCCTAGCTGCTGCACTGCCTACATTTGCAATAGCCATTTTCACACGAAGCTTACTAATTACCGTACTTGGAGGAGTTCTTTCATTAATGGCATTAAGAATATTCTTTTAAAAAAGTTTAAAAAGTACTAACTTTTTATTGAATGAGTCGATATAACTAGTGAGGTTCGCCTCACTGGTTTTTTTGGTGCGTGATAATTGGGTGGGGATTTATCTTAACTTAAAAGGTTTAGGAAGCTTGATTATCAAAAACGCGCGGGCTTACATATTCTATAATAAAAGAATTCGTATTGTAAGCGCTTTAAAGATTGGAAGAATGTTTAATAATTGAATGGCTGTTAATAATGGAAATAAGCAAATTGCTACGGAGGTGTTTAAGTAATGAATATAAATGGAGCCTTAGAAGTCCTTGATCGTATGCGTCTTTCTAATGGGGCATATACAGCAAGTCTTTCTGAAGATTATAATTATGTATGGGTTAGGGATGTAGTTTACACAGTGTTACCTTTTTTAACTGATTCATCCAATCGATATATGAATGCCTATCATGCATTATTTGATATATTTCGTATGTATGAATGGAAAATAGACATTCATACCGAAAAAAAACCTCAATATCTTTTTGAATATATTCATGCTCGGTACTCCACTGATTTAAAAGAACTTCCAGTTGAATGGGGCCATGCCCAGAATGATTCAATTGGTGCTTTTTTATGGGGGGTTGGCGAAGGTTACCGGAATGGGCAAAAGGTCATACGAGATGAACATGACTTGGAAATTGTGCAAAAGTTAGTCGATTATCTTGAGTGTCTTCAATATTGGCAGGCCGGAGATAATGGGATGTGGGAAGAGAATATTGAAATACATGCATCAAGTATTGGAGCTTGTGTAGCCGGTTTAACTTCCGTAAAAATGCTTGTGACCGTTAAGGAAGAATTAATCAAGAAGGGAGAGGAAGCTCTTCGTTTCCTGCTTCCACGAGAAAGCTATACGAAGGAAACCGATCTTGCCCTTTTATCATTAATTTATCCATACCGTCTAGTTGATCGAAATACTGCCCTGAAAATTTTAGAGAATGTTACGAATCGTCTTGAAAGGACTTACGGTTGTATACGTTATGAGAAGGATCTTTATTATAATGAAGGGCAAGAAGCCGAATGGTGCTTCGGGCTCCCTTGGATTGGACTTTGCTACCTTGAACTAGGTATGGTGAACAAGGCGATGGATTATATTGATAAAACAAAAAAAATCATTCCTTTAAATTGGGAGGTGCCCGAATTATATATTGGAGGAAGAGACGTCCCTAACGGAAATACCCCGTTAGCTTGGTCAGTTTCTTTATCATATTTATTTTTGGAGAAAACAAATATGATGCAGAATGAAAAAATTAAATAAGTCATTTAGAGCATGAAAATAAGCTCTTCCCATCAAGGGAAGGGCTTACATTTATTTTGGGGGAAATATTTTATTACATTTATTGGGTATTCTTCCATTAAAATGTTTAAAGGTAGTGCAAAAAGGGCATTTATTACAATATATCGCCTCTGTTTGAAGGATAAATGCCATGTTTAACGAATATATATATTAACTGGTACTTATTGATACGAATATGCTATCGAGTTTATATTGTTCATGTTGATGGAGGCGGATAAATGAAGACAATGATTGGCCAACTAGAAGATAGTTATCCAAGTGACTTTGATTTATATTTATTTCATGAAGGTACGCTTTATGAAAGTTATAAAATGCTTGGGGCGCATATTCTAACATCATCAGGTATAGAAGGTGTAAGATTTGCGGTTTGGGCACCTCATGCCAAGAAAGTTTCAGTAGTGGGAAACTTTAATAATTGGGACGGTACAGATCATTTTATGGAACGTATCGATAATTCCGGTATCTGGGTATTATTTATACCTGGATTAAAAGAAGGTGATTTGTATAAATACGAAATACATTCACCGGGAAATAAGCAATTTCTAAAGGCAGATCCTTATGCTTTTTATTCTGAAAAGAGACCAGATACAGCCTCCATTGTCCATGGTTTGAATAGCTTCGATTGGGCTGACTCGAAATGGCTGAGTGATAGGAAAAAGGGAAATGTTTATCAAAAACCCATGTCCATTTATGAAGTGCACCCTGGTACATGGAGACAGACAGCGATGTCCGAGTTTTATACCTATCGAGAGTTGGCTGATAGCTTAGTAGAGTATGTGGTTGATAATGGATTTACCCATATTGAACTGATGGCCATAATGGAACACCCTTTCGATAAATCATGGGGATATCAGGTGACCGGTTATTATTCAGTAAATAGCCGCTTTGGATCTCCAAATGATTTTAAATACTTGGTGAACCTTTGCCACCAAAAAGGGATAGGTGTCATATTAGACTGGGTTCCTGCACACTTTTGTAAGGATTCCCATGGTCTTAGCTGTTTTGATGGTACTCCACTCTATGAACCAATTGAATTTGATCGAGCTAATCGACCAATATGGGGAACATTTAATTTTGATTTTACGAAACCAGAGGTTATTAGTTTTCTCATATCAAATGTGATGTTCTGGATGGATGTATACCATATTGATGGTGTACGTGTGGATGCCGTTTCTTCAATGATTTATTTGAATCATGATAATCCCTTGCCAGTAAAACTTAAAAACCAATATGGTGGGGAAGAGAACCTAGAAGCGATTCGGTTTTTACAAAAATTGAATGAAGTAATTTTTGATAAGTATCCTAATGCCTTAATGATGGCTGAAGAAGCAACAGATAGACCCCTTATTACTTCTCCAACTGATATAGGAGGTCTAGGCTTTAATTATAAATGGAATATGGGATGGTCAAATGATATCCTTCGATATATGCAATTGGAAACAAGTGATAGACCCAGTCATCATAACCTCTTAACCTTCTCATTTCATTATGCATTTTCAGAAAATTTCGTCTTGCCTTTCTCTCATGATGATGTGGTTCATGGAAAGAAGTCTTTATTGAATAAGATGCCGGGAGACTATTGGCAGAAGTTTGCTAATTTGCGCTTGCTCCTCGGGTATTTCATGACGCACCCAGGAAAAAAGCTTCTCTTTATGGGCGGGGAATTTGGACAGTTTATTGAATGGAAAGATGATGAACAGTTGGATTGGTTTCTTTTGGAGTATGAGTCCCATACAAAGTTAGCTCTTTATTTTCGAACCCTGCAACAATTTTATCGAGAACATTCATCTTTATGGCGACAGGACCACGTACAGGATGGTTTCGAATGGATAGATCCCAATAATCGTTCCCAGAGCATTCTTACATTTATGAGAAAAGGTAAGCGAAAAGGAGATTATTGTATCGTGGTTTGTAATTTTTCGGAACAGACACACTATCAGCATAAAATTGGTGTCCCATCTCTAGGGAAGTATATGGAGGTATTTAACAGTGATGACCTTACCTTTGGAGGGTCTGGACAAATCAATCAAGAACCTCTTCATGTTAAAAAAGAACCTTATCATAACCAAAGATACAGTATGAATATTACAGTTCCTCCATTAGGGGTTTCAATTTTTATGAAGCAAACAAAAAAAAGGGCTGGGAGAGTGAACGAATAATGGGAGCAAAAAAGTGGATTGCGATGTTATTGGCAGGAGGTCAAGGCTCAAGGTTAGGTGAATTAACTATTGGATTGGCAAAACCTGCAGTTCCTTTCGGTGGTAAATATAGAATCATAGATTTTCCATTAAGTAACTGCACTCATTCCGGTATCGATACGGTTGGGGTCCTGACTCAATATCAGCCATTGATACTTAATGATTATGTCGGAAACGGAAAAGCATGGGACTTGGATTTAGATGTGGGTGGCGTTTCTGTCCTTCCCCCTTATCAAGGAAAAGAGGGTGGGGAATGGTATAAGGGTACAGCTAATGCTGTTTATCAAAATATTCAGTATATCGATAACTATGATCCTGAGCATGTGTTAATCCTCTCAGGCGACCATATTTATAAAATGGACTATAGCAAAATGCTGGACTATCATATCGAAAAATCTGCTGAGGCAACTATAGCAGTGATTCAAGTACCTTGGCAGGAAGCAAGTCGCTTCGGCATTATGAATACGAATGAAGGTGATAGGGTCACTCAATTTGATGAAAAGCCAAAATACCCGAAGAGTAATCTGGCGTCAATGGGTGTATACCTTTTCAACTGGAAAACATTAAGAAAATATCTTATAAATGATGAAAAAGATGTGAATTCTTCCAATGATTTTGGCAGCAATATTATTCCAAAGATGCTGGAAGATAGAAAGAAATTGTATGCTTATCGATTTAATGAATATTGGAAGGATGTTGGAACGGTTGAGAGCCTATGGCAAGCCCATATGGACTTATTGGAAGAAAACCCTAATTTCCAGTTAGATGACCCGCAATGGAAAATTTTCGCCCGAAATGCTAATCATCCGCCACAATATATTTCGAGAGAAGCGGAAGTCACGCAATCGCTCGTGAATGAAGGCTGCATGATTTATGGGAACATTGACCATTCCGTCTTATCCTATAATGTCAAGGTTGGATTTGGCTCAACCATAAAAGACTCGGTCATAATGCCGAATGTCACCATTGGCAATAATGTCCACATTGAAAGAAGTATCATAGCAAGTAATTGCGTGATTGAAGACGGAGCAGTGGTAGGTAATTCCACCGTGACTTCTGACATTACCTTAATTGGAGAAAATCAGACCATTACTGATTCAAATAAAAAAAAGATAACTCTTAATTGATCAAGGGGGAGCTGCAATGGAAAATGTGTTAGGAATCATCAATTTAATTAATGAAAAACAACATTTAAAAGAATTGACTGCTCACCGTAATGTGGCATCTGTGCCATTTGGCGGACGATACCGTCTAATCGACTTCACAATGTCGAACTTTATCCATGCGGATGTTTCAAAGGTCGCTGTCTTTCCAAAGGAAAAATACCTTTCTGTTATGGACCACTTAGGATCAGGGAAAGAATGGAACTTAGACCGGCGTTCAGGTGGATTATTCATTTTGCCACCTATACATCCTGATGAAACGGTCACTGGAGACATGAAACAATTTTATGACCATCTCAGCTTTTTTGAACGGGCAGATGCCGACACCGTCATCATATCTCCTGGATGCCATGTTTGTAAATTGGACTTTAACGAAGTGCTTGCTTACCATAAAAAAGAGAAAGCGGATATCACTGTCGTCTATAAAGATTATGTGGGAGAGTCCATTGAAAAACCCATCTACCACAAATGTTCAGTGAATTCGGATGGCGCCATCACCGACATTAGCTTTTTTACCATACCTCAACCGGGAGACCATGTTTGTCTAGAAACCTTCATTATCAGTAAAAGCCTTTTGGTCAATTTGATTAAGAGCTGTGTTGCCAATGGGGAATACGATTTCTTGAAAGATGCGGTTAAAGCCAATCTTCATCGTTTTACGGTTAAAGGCTATCATTTCACTGGAGAAATGCCGTTCATACATTCTATTGAAAGTTTTCATTCGAGTAACATGGATTTCTTGAATCCTGCCGTCATTCGGACTTTCTTTGGGGATACATGGGATGTCTATACCAAAATTAAAAACGAGGCTCCGGCTAAATACACACAATCCTCCAAGGTTACTAATTCATTGATTGCCAATGGGTGTAATATTGAAGGTACAGTTGAAAACAGTATTCTATTCAGAGGAGTCAAGGTGAAAAAAGGGGCAGTCGTAAAGAACAGCATCATCATGCAAAAAGGTGAGATAGAAGAAGGGGCAGTCGTAGAAAATATTATAACGGATAAAGAAGTTAGAATTACACGGGATAAAGAAGTAATTGGCCTACAACAACCAACTGTAATAAAGAAAGCAGAAGTTATTTAATGGAGGTACAGCTATGAATGTTCTATTTGCCGCTTCAGAATGCGCTCCTTTCATAAAAACCGGAGGACTTGGAGACGTGATAGGCGCACTTCCAAAAGCACTTAAAAAACAGGGAATCAATGTAAGTGTAATTCTTCCAAAGTTTAAAGACCTTCCTTTTCAAATTAAACAGGAAATGACACACGTGACCAGTATCGAGGTCCCTGTAGGCTGGCGCCAACAATTCTGTGGAATTGAAAAGTTGGTTGCCAATGGGATTACATATTATTTTCTTGATAATGAATATTATTTTAAAAGACACGGAAGTTATGGATATTTTGATGACGGTGAAAGGTTTGCATTTTTTTCCCGTGCCATATTAGAATCCATACCTTTTTTAGACGATCACACAGAAATCATCCACTGTCATGATTGGCAAACAGGTCTTGTGAGTGTCTTGTTGAAAGCACATTATCAAAAACATCCATTATATGAAAATATTAAAACGGTATTCACCATACATAATTTACTCTATCAAGGTGTCTACCCTAAAACTGTCCTAGCGGAATTGTTGGATTTAAGTGAATTGTATTTCAATATGGATGGTCTTGAATTTCACGGTAATGTGAGTTATCTTAAAGCGGGTCTGGCCTTCTCTAACTATATTACAACCGTAAGTCCAAGTTATGCAGAAGAGATACAGACTCCATATTATGGAGAGCAACTGGATGGCTATCTGCGTAAACGGAACGGGGATCTTAAAGGCATCATAAATGGGATCGATAATGAATCCTATAATCCTGCTTCAGATGAATATCTACCCGTGCCTTTTTCCACATATGAAGGGAAAATGAAAAACAAGCGCGAATTACAGGAAATATTGAATTTGCCAGTCAATGATGAGGTTCCAGTTATATCAATGGTGACACGATTGGTTGACCAAAAAGGGATAGACCTTATCCTGCATGTCTTCCATGAAATGATGGGTCAAGGCATTCAATTCATATTACTAGGAACGGGCGAGGAAAAATATGAATGGGCTTTCCGTAATTTGGCTGAGCAATATCCTAATCAAGTATCAACCAACACATATTTTGATGAAGGAATGGCCAGGAGGATTTATGCGGGCTCTGATATTTTCTTGATGCCGTCACAATTCGAACCATGTGGAATCGGTCAGCTCATAGCTATGCGCTATGGTGCTTTACCGCTGGTGAGAGAGACTGGTGGTCTTCGTGATACGGTCATCCCTTACAATCAATTTACAGGCGAAGGTAATGGTTTTAGTTTTACGAACTATAATGCTCATGATATGCTTCATACTATTGAACAAGCGGTAGGAATGTATAAATTCCAACCAAAAAGATGGAAGCAGTTGACTGAAAATGCCATGAATGAAGATTTCAGTTGGGATTCCTCATCTTCCGAATATATAGATTTATATGAAAGCTTATTAACAATCAAAAAATAAGACAGTATAAAACACTTACGATTAATTTTCGTAAGTGTTTTTGTTTCTTTTGTCATACTTCATGGGTATATATAAATATAAATTATTTGTAGGAGAATGAAAATGAAAAGTAGAAGAAGAATGGAAATTGTGTTTTTATTTATTTTAATCGCATCTGTTTATATGGTTTTATTTAGCTCTGCTAGCTTCAATGTGAAGCTATTTTTTATGGGATTATATATTTTGGTTATGCTTATAACGATGATCTCACTTATGCTAGAAAATAGATTTGCCCATGATACACTTTTATGGATGTATGTTCTTTTTTGTTTTCCTGTTTTTGGATTTATTTTCTATTTGTTTTCAGGTCAACTTTATCTAAAAGGATATTTATTTCAATCTAAAAGAAGAAAAGATAGAGAAGAATGGAAGAACCTTGTCAATGACATATCAGCTCCTGATTTATCGTTTCTGAATAATCATCAGCAATCTTTTGCGGATTTTGCAAAGAATGCTTCAGAAACAACCATCAGTACATCTTCAAAAACGAAAGTTTTGAAAAATGGGAATGAAACATTTACAGAAATCATTCAACAGTTAAAAAAGGCGGAAAAGTTTATACATATAGAATATTATATTTTTCGTTCTGACAGGCTTGGTAAGGAAATCATCGATATCCTCATTGAAAAAGCAAAGGAAGGGGTAGAGGTATTATTTATCTTTGATGCAGCAGGAAGTTTAAGTCTAGCAAATAAAGAAATCAATAGAATGAAAGAGGCAGGTGTGAAGATATTTCCATTTTCGCCGTTAAAGCACGGATTTTTTAATCAAAAATTCAATTTTAGAAATCACCGGAAAATAATCATCATAGATGGAGAGATTGGTTTTGTTGGCGGACTGAATGTAGGGGAAGAATATCTTGGAAAAAATAAAAACATTGGATTTTGGCGTGATACACATATGGTTCTTAAAGGGGAAGCTGTTTATATGCTCCATACCGTATTCCTGATGGATTGGGAATATGTAAGTGGAGAAGATGTCTTAGAAGAACGACCAAAAATGAATAAATTTGAAAAGGGAGATGGAGCTGTCCAAGTTGTTGCGAGTGGACCCGATACCCAGCAGGGAATCATGAGCGATTATTATTTTTCCCTCATAACGACTGCAACCAAATCAGTTTGGATAGCAAGTCCATACTTTGTCCCCAATCAAGCAATTAAAGCTGCGATGAAGAATGCTGCTTTAAAAGGGATACAAGTTCGTCTTATGGTTCCTGCTGTAAATGACGGGTTCTTAACCCAGTATGGGAGCCGCTCCTATTTTGGTGAGCTTCTACAATTTGGCGTAGAAATATACTCCTATAAAAAAGGTTTCCTACACCAAAAAATAATCATTGTGGATGGAGACATGGCTTCGATAGGTACGGCAAATATGGACATGCGAAGCTTTCATTTAAACTTTGAGGTAAATGTCTTCTTGATGGGCAATAGTTCCATTGCTGATTTAGCCACTCATTTTCAAGAAGATATAAAAGATTGTGAAAGGATTGATCCATTAACCTATAAAAATAGGACACTATTGGAACGTTCAAAAGAATCATTTGCCCGACTATTTTCCAATATTCTATGATGGGCATGCATTAAGAAATCATAGTATAGTAGGATTGGAAGTCAAAACAGATAGATATAAGGAGAATAGAATAAAAAATGAAATTGGTATCTTGGAACGTAAATGGCATAAGAGCGTGTGTGAAAAAGGGATTTTTAGATTACTTTAAAGATGTGGATGCCGATATTTTTTGTCTGCAGGAAACAAAGCTTCAAGAAGGGCAAATCACACTTGATTTAGAAGGCTATTATCAATATTGGAATTATGCTTTGAAAAAAGGGTATTCAGGAACGGCGATATTCACGAAGGAAAAACCTATTTCGGTTAAATATGGAGTTGGTGACCGAGATGAAGAGCCTGAAGGAAGAATAATAACTCTTGAATTTGAAAAATTTTATATGGTAAACGTGTATACACCTAATGCCAAACGAGATTTAACGAGACTGGACTATCGTTTGGAATGGGAAGATGAAATGATCGAATATCTAAAAGCCTTGGATATGAATAAACCAGTCATTTATTGTGGTGACCTTAATGTAGCATACTCCGAGATAGACTTAAGAAACCCCAAAACGAATGTTGGAAACTCCGGCTTCACCCTGGAGGAAAGAGGTAAAATGACTAACTTGTTAGAATCGGGTTTCATTGATACTTTTCGTCATTTTTATCCAAACAAAGAAGGTTCATACTCTTGGTGGTCTTATATGAGCAAGGTAAGAGAAAGAAATATTGGCTGGCGGATTGATTATTTTATTGTTTCGGAGCGGTTGGCTGTAGATTTAAAAGATGCTAGCATTCATTCAAATATAATGGGTAGCGATCATTGTCCAATTGTCTTGGAAACGGCCTTTTAAGTAGGATAAATCTGATGGTATGGGAATATACTATCCGTTATCCAGTTTAACGGGGGGTGACGTGATGAGAACGTTTATTGCAAGCTTCCATCAAGAAAATCATATAGATAGCATGCAAGTACAAAAGCTTACAGCCAGTGAATTTATTGAAGCAGGGGCAAGTGGTTTCCGAAGGTTATTCGAACTTGAAAAAGATGTAGGTAGCTTTGTCTTTTTTGACCAAAAATGGAGACGGACTCCTTTCCCATCTCATCCTTCTATATCCTGAAGAAAACAATGATCCTAGTGTTTGTTATTCATTTTCAAGAAATGATTGTTATGAATTCATGGTTCTTTATTTGCAAGGGATGGAGGAAGAAGAGCAAGAGTATGGTCCAATTCATCACATGGAACATTTGATGTTTCATATTGTGGAAGAAGGTAAAATATTGAACCATTAATGGATGAGGTGGAACCATGCAAGGGACGTGTGAGCTTTGTTCTCGAAGTGAGATAGAACTGACTGTGCACCATCTAACGCCCAGGGAGGAAGGAGGCAGTCAGTTACCAACCGCTTTTCTTTGTAAATCGTGCCACAAGCAAATTCATGCCTTATATTCAAACCGGGAGTTAGCCATAAGATTATATACCGTTATTTTGTTAAAAGATGATGAAGCTTTGAAAAAATATATAAAATGGATCAAGAAGCAACCTGCTAGCAAATCTGTAAAAACAAGAAAGTCCAAAATTAAATAATACGAAGGCCCATCTTGAATTAGATGGGCCTTCGTATTATTTATCTATTCATGCTTCCCCTATTCTTTAAACGATCCAGTAAAAATCCACCTTTAAAATACCTCGGTTCATAAGAAATGATGAAAGCTTTAGGTTCGAATTTTTCAATTGTAGCAATTAATTCTTGTTCTCGGTTACGTTTTGTTAATATTTCCATCCGATAACGGTTACTATCCCTTCCTTCGCCTGTATAGAGAGTAACACCAAAGCCGTTGTTCCTTAATGTGTCCATCAATTGGGTGTTTTTCGTCTGTGTATTAACGGTAACATTGATAAAACCAATAGCAAGTTTTTGCTCAATTTTCGTCCCGAATATGATACCTATTCCAAAACCAACTGCATATACAACCATGGCCAATATGCTTTGGTCTCCACCAAATACAAGGGATAGTCCAAATACATAAACTAACATCTCGGCTATGCCTAAAATAGAGGCCAAAGAGGTTAAGTTTTTGACTAAGAATATGGTACGTAATGTATAGATGGGAACATAAATAAGTTGTAATAATAAGATTAATAATATTTCCTTCAATTGGGCACCTCTCCATTTTAATTAAGTCCATAAACTATTTTATATGAAACATCTTCCATAATCTAAACATATGGGACCCAATAAAGCTATGGAAATATTATGCATGAACATGGGCATGCACATCCTATCACTTTTTTAGGTAGTAGTTCTAGGTACTAAATCGATCTTAAATTTGGTATTATTGTTCTAACTATTTATCACATGTGAAGAAGAGGTGTCTCGCTTTCACTTGTTGTTCGAATTCATGTTCACTTGCAAAAGCATGCAAAGGAAATTTAAAACTGTGAAAAGTTCACCACTCTAAAACGAAAGGGTTGAAGGTTATTACAACGATTTGTATAGTACGCCATGGAGAAACAGATTGGAATGTAGAAGGACGGTTACAGGGACAAACAGACATACCACTTAATGAAAATGGAAAGAGGCAGGCCAGGAAGTGTGGAGAGTTTTTATTCAAAGACAAGTGGGATGTAATTTTTACTAGTCCTCTAAAAAGAGCAAGGGCTACAGCCAATATTATAGGTGAAATAATTGATTCCCCAATTATTATTAAAGAGGAATTCATTGAAAAGAATTTTGGGGACGCTGAAGGAATGACAGCTGATGAGAGGGAATCCACATTTTTTAATAAAGAATACCCTAATCAGGAAGACCAGGAAAGTTTACGAGAACGCCTTATGAAAGGCCTACAGGATATTGAAGCAGAATATCCTGATAAGAAAGTAATTTTAGTTGCACATGGGGCGGTCATTCATATGATTTTACGTATGATGTCGAATGAAAAGATTGTATCAACTGAAACCAGATTATCAAATGCTTGCCTGAGTACAATCAAGTTTGAACTGAATTCATGGGTTATAGCCGATTATAATCAAGTGAATCACTTGTCCTAATCCTTTCTAATTTAACAGTTCGGTTGCTATTGAGCAGCCTATACGAGAAAGAAGGAAATCATGACTAAAAAAACTGCGTTAGTTTTAGGTGCAACTGGGGTTGTAGGCACCCAACTATTGAAAAGGTTATGTACTAGTAAGGATTATCAAACCATACATCTATTTACGAGAAGAGAACTAGAATATAAAGATTCCGTCTGTAAAGTGCATATTGTCGATTTTGATAATATGAAAGAATTTGCAGATTTGTTTCATGTCAATGATGTGTTCATATGTTTAGGCACTACGATTAAAAAAGCGAAATCTAAAGAAGCTTTTCGGAAAGTTGATTATGATTACGTTGTAGAGGCGGGAAAATTGGCAAAAGCGGCAAATGTAGAGAATGTGTTAGTTATAAGTGCTATCGGTGCTGACTCTAAATCAAGTTTCTTTTACAGTCGAGTAAAGGGAGATATGGAAGAAATACTAAAACAATTAAAATTGAATTCTTTACATATTTTCAGACCTTCGTTACTAATCGGAGAACGAAAAGAACTCCGTATCGGTGAAAAGATATCCGGTAAACTGAGTTCGATTTTTAAATTTTTGTTAGTGGGACCTCTTCGGCCATATCGCGCCATACATGTAGAAACGGTGGCTACTGCCATGAGTATTGCGGCAAAATCCGTTAATTCAGGAAACCATGTGTACCAGTCCAATGAAATTGAGGAACTTGCTAATGAGAGAGAACTATATTAGCAGTTTGATTGATAAGATAAAAAAACGAAAGCGGGCCAATTATATGAGGCTCGTTTTTATTTTTATGAATTTTGATATACAAGTTCCTTATTTTTCAATATAATAGGTATAAAGTCTTAGAGGAATAGGTGATATTTTGTTTTGTTCAACATGTGGTAAGAAACTATCAAGCGATGGTCGCTATTGTCCTAGTTGTGGGAATAAGAAAAAGAAATCTAAATTAATACCATTCTTAGTTATATTAAGTATTTTAAGCACATTAACTTTTGTGTTTACCATCAAATATTATTGGGATGAAGCGGACAATAAAAAAACAGCCACTATACCTACTATAGTAGAAACCAAAAAAGATAAAAATGAAACGGGGAAAAAGAAAGAAGTAACAAGGGTGGTTGCATCAAAGCCAGTTGAGAAGATGAAAGAAGATACAAAACAAAGTGTCACGCAGATCATCGAGGAATCTCAGAAAAAAGTGTATACCATTTTTGCCGGGGACAGCCAAGGTTCTGGATTTTTAATTAATGACAAAGGTGATGTCTTGACAAATGCACATGTTGTGGAAGGGTATCTTGAAGCAAGTATTAAAGATAAAGGTGGCACAGAGTATAATGGAAAGGTTATCGGTTATTCCACCGATACAGATGTAGCCATTATTAGAGTTCCCAAATTAGCCGGGATAAAGCCAATTGATGTTGAAAAAACAGGAGTGGCCAAGATTGGTCAGGAAGTAGTCGCACTTGGCAGTCCATTGGGCCTTGAGAATACAGCAACGCTTGGGACCATAACTGGAGTGGATCGCAGTTTCTTTATTGGAGAGCGTTCATATGATAATATTTATCAAATGTCAGCTCATATTGCTCCAGGTAGTAGCGGTGGACCTCTTGTTTCCATGGAAACAGGAAAGGCTGTGGCCATTAATTCAGCAAGGTTAATAACGGATGAATCCGTAGGGTTCAGCATACCAATAAAGGATATATTCCTGTTAATCGAAGGCTGGATCGCTCAACCACTCTCAGAACAGGAAATTAGCGATTTGTTTTACAATGAATCCGGCAGTTATTATTACGAAGACGAATCAGATGGTGAGTGGTATTTCGAGGGGGGCGATTATAATGATGAAGAAGACAGTTATTATGATATCCCAGATGAATGGTCAGAATCAGAGGAAGACTTTGAAGACTACGATGAGTACGAAGACTTTGAAGACTATGAAGAGGAAATTATAGACGAAGATGATAGTGAAGATATGGATGAAGATTATTATTCGGACTATGAAAACGAAGACTTGGCTGAGGATGGCGAAGATTATTCTGACGAAGATGGTTATGAAGACGAAGATGAAGAATATGACTATGAAGATGAGGATGAAGACTACGAGAATTATGAGGATAACGAAGGTAATGAAGATGGCAATGAAGATGGCAATGAAGATGATAGTGACTATTAAATGACGGGCTTTGAAACTTATACCTGTAAAGAATCCATTCCGATTAAACAGGGATGGATTTTTTTGAAGAAACTATTTTCCAGAAAAAATTAATAAAACCACCTTTTTTATAGAATATTAAAATATCTTAAATATTTATTCCAAAAATAACCTCGCTAGAATATATCAATTTAAAATCTAAATAGTTATTAAGATATAAACAACAATCAAAAATACATTTAATTCCAATTACCT
>NZ_JBIWDO010000010.1:0-123886 GCF_044762055.1 Peribacillus sp. NPDC097198
ATTAGTTATTTTTACATTTTTGGTGCAATTATATTAATCTTTACAGCAATATTTTTTGAACCTAATGCAGATGAATTAGGTTTAGTAGAAAGATTTGGAATAGACTACCTTCCAGAACGGCTATTTAGAATTTTATTGGCTGTTTTTACTTTTATTATGATTTATGGTTATATGCGATTAAAAAGATGGGGATTTTGGATGATGATTTTGTATTCAATTGGATTTGGTTTTATAAGCTATATACTAACTCCATCATTCAATCAACAACCTTTTATAGGCAATGTTATTTGGTCAGGTATCATGTTAATTTATTCATTCTCTATTAGAAAGTCCTTTCAATGACTTTTGCTTATTAAACTAACGGGGGCTTTAGCTCAACAAGGATTTCAATAATAACCAACCTATTTACAACACAACGGGTCCCCGAATAGTTATTAACCGATGCATACGAAAAATCCACTCTTAGGTAATAGAGTGGATTTTTCGTATGCATCTATTTCTCGTCTTTTACATTCAGCAGGTGTAACAGACGCATTATTGTCTTGTTTATTTCACCCAGTTCCTTTTTACTCATACCAGAAGCGTCGAATAAGGATTGAGGAACGCACGATGCCTTCTCCTGTAGAGCTTTGCCTGCTTTAGTAATGAGAATGTTCACGACGCGTTCGTCCACTGTGTCACGGCGACGCTCGATGAGACCGGCAGCTTCCATACGTTTGAGTAGAGGAGTCAGTGTACCGGTATCAAGATTAAGCGCTTCACCTAGCTCTTTAATTGTGCTTTGTTGCTTCTCCCACAACGTAACTAAGACCAGATATTGAGGGTAAGTGAGTTGAAGTTCATCTAGGTAAGGGCGATAAAGTCGTAATATAGCCCTTGAACAGGCATACAACGAGAAACATAAGTGATCCTCTAAGTTAAGATTATGCGGGTTAGTCTCCATGGTTGCACCTCGAATAATCAGTATTTTCTTCATTAATATTTTAACATAACTCGTGGACAATAAAAAATGTTTTGCAAAATTAAATTGTTGACAATATTTTGTAAATAGACTAAGATGAATTCACAAATTATATTTTGCAAAATACAATTTTGTAAAATATAAAATACTGATAATGGAGGAATTTATAATGAGTAATATTACAGTTGGATTTGAAAATGGTGCACCTATTGAGCTTCACTACGAGGATGTAGGATCTGGAAAGCCGGTCGTGTTGATTCATGGTTGGCCACTCAGTGGAAGATCTTGGGAAAAACAAGTTCCTGCACTTGTGGAGGCTGGTCACCGAGTTATTACGTATGATCGACGAGGGTTCGGACAGTCTTCTCAGCCCTGGAATGGTTATGAGTACAATACGTTTGCGGCTGATCTGCACAAACTGCTGGAGCATCTTGATCTTCATGACGTGACTTTGGTTGGATTCTCAATGGGTGGCGGTGAGGTGGCTCGTTACATTGGCACCTACGGAACGGATCGTGTATCGAAGGCTGTGTTAGCGGGGGCAGTTCCACCATACCTTTACAAGGCTACAGATAACCCCGATGGAGGATTTGATGATGCAGTGATCAAAGGCTTACAAGATGGGGTTAAGGCGGATCGACTTTCGTTCCTCGATACGTTTACAACTAACTTCTTCGCCTCCGGGGACAGAACGGATCTAGTGAGCGAAGAATTCCGGTTATACAATCGTGACATTGCAGCATTCGCGTCTCCAAAGGGCACGCTTGACTGTATCTCAGCGTTTAGTCAAACAGATTTCCGAGGTGATCTAGATAAGTTCGACTTGCCGACACTTATTCTTCATGGGGATGCGGATGCAATCATTCCGGTCGAAATCAGTGGCCAGAAGGCACATGAGCGCATTCCTAACAGCCAGCTTGTGGTGATTAAAGGTGGTCCGCATGGATTTAATGTGACGCATGCCGAGGAGTTCAACGCGGAACTCATTCAATTCTTGAATACTACTGAATCAGATTCTATATAACTGCTATTCTTAAAGCAAACAAGGAAGGCACCCAATTGTTAAATTAAGATATTAAATCATAGGATAGTTAGTCCATTCTGAGGGCTAATTATCCTTTTTTATTTACATATTGTATTAAGAAAATAAAGGTACTCAACAAATGATTGCTAACGCTGTATATTATGCAATTAAATCAGCAGATTGGTTGTTTCTATGAGCTTTATAGATATTTCTAACATAAATGAAGAGATTCGTAGTGTTATTTACGAAATTCTTGCCACTTATAACCTAATATTACTTGATAGAGGCGTGAGCCCTTACTGGATGTAATAAGAAAAGATTATAGACATATGGAAATTCTGGATTTGAATGATAAAGAATTGAAAAGCAAGTTATCATCTTTATTTAAAACCCAATGGGATGTTTCGTTAGAAGAGGTCATTAAAGAATGTAAGAGGATGACGTATTTTCAGAGATTACTAACACTCCAACTTTTCGTCTTATACTTAATCATTAAAATCTTCTTCAACTGACTGTCCTTTAGTAGTTTAAGTACAATCCACCACAATGTTATCTATGCAGTTTGTGTAATAAAAATATCCTATATATCAACAAAGGATTTTTATCGAATTTTTTTATAAACATCGGAAGTTTATTTCAAATCTACATCTATGGGACATTATCATCTGCCTATCGTTCAGTATTTCGAGAAAAGAGGATATCTGTTAATCATTATGAATCCACTCATTTCTTACAAAGCGAAAAGTTCAAGTTTACGCAAAGTCAAAGCAGACATAACTGATGCCCGCCTTCTCTGCGAGCTATATTATAAAGAGGATTTATAACCCTATAAAAAGCGTGGAATCCAGCTTTTGAACTTGCGTAATCTGATGAGACAGCACGATGATATACGGACTCACAAAGGGTTCCAGAGGCAGGTCAGCTTTTCTTCACTGCTACTATAAAAAAAAGTAGCACAAACCATGGCCTAGGTTTGTACTACTGATGTTAGTATGTTTTGTATGTATCAGTTAAATAGCTATTCAGGTACTCGTTGGGTTGTGAAAATTTTGGCTATTTCTCTTAGCATAAAAAGAAAACGGAAAAACTCATGTTAATCAGTTCTAGCCCCAGCGTGCTGGTTTTGTTCCACTACTTTTCTTAGCAAATACCGTTATCAGGATTTTCTTATTAATTGTTTTAGGAACGATTATTCTTTATCAAATGATCTTCCTTTAGTGCTTTTTGCACCGGTTCCATTACTTATGGCATTGAAGCCACGGCAAAGTAAATATCGTGGCATGCGATACAGATCCGATCAGGCAATCGGCGTTCCATTTTTGACAGTTTCATCCGGTTTTAAAAGCACGACATCGCCTTCTTCCGGCACACCTCCGATTACCAATACTTCTGATTCAAAACCAGCGATTCGCCGAACGGGAAAGTTTATTACTGCAGCAACTTGACGGCCGATAAGCTGCTGAGGTTCATACCTTCTCGTAATTTGAGCGGAAGAGCGTTTGATGCCCATCTCGCCAAAATCAATCTCTAACTTTAATGCAGGTTTTCGAGCTTCCGGAAACGGTTCTGCCGTTATTACAGTACCGACCCGAATGTCCAACTTCAAAAAATCTTCAATTGTTGTCACAGTAATCCCCCGTTTCAATTGTTCATACCAAATTGTTTTAAATAATAAATATTATACCATTTTTCTCCAGATCAATGAGCGATGCGTTACATGAAAAAATGGACCCTTATAAGGGAGGACCCTGAAAAATATACGTTTTACGTGAAGCAGCGTCTCCGTTTGCAACTAACCTACTTGCCCACTCACGCTCTTCAAATTGTGCCCGACAACCCGAACGCGCCCGGTATGCGGCGATTTTTTTGCCCCCACTCTATGATTTCGAGCCGCGGATATTCCACGCCCAGCAAGAGAATCGGGTCGAATAAAATTTTTAAGAAGAATGCTCCAGACAACGGATTAAAGCCGTCCAATCCATTTCATCATAACCATGGTTCATTCCTTCAGCAATAGTTATGGATCAGTTGGCCCACAGGCAGAGGAGCATAGACGGACTGCGCAACCTTTATAGTCAGTTCAATGTTTTAAAACCGGTCGGTCCAAAACGTGTTCTGTCATTATCGATTCATAGTTCTGATTTACCGGAGATTGAAAAAGAGCATCCACGACACGCTAAGACTTCCCAATCGCAGACTTAGGATAGAAACTCTTTTCCCCATACTCTTATAGAATCGATGATGCTCGACAATTTATTTCCTTGTTCAGTGAGGAAGTATTCTGTTTTGGGTGGCACAGTGTCATCTACCACCCTCTTCACAATTCCATCCGCCTCGAGTTCCCTGAGCTGTAATGTCAGCATTCGTTGTGAAATCCCCGGTATTAAGCGTCTAAATTCATTAAATCTGACCGATTTTTTGGATAGAATGTCGATAATGATTCCCTTCCATTTGCCTCCTATCATATGTAAAACTATTTCAACAGGGCAGGCCCTTATAACCTCTTCACTACAATCGCCATAATTTTTTAATCCATATCCCATATTTCCACTCCATTCTTTAAGTTACAAAAATGTGCCTACTTACAATTATCAATTTTTTCCATTATATTAATTATATCAAAAATGAAAGGAGTTCATATCATGATTACATGTACATATAAAAGGCCGGGACAAAGAAAGAAGTAAATATGT
Organism: Peribacillus sp. NPDC097198; assembly: GCF_044762055.1. Lineage (NCBI taxonomy): Bacteria > Bacillati > Bacillota > Bacilli > Caryophanales > Bacillaceae > Peribacillus > Peribacillus sp. NPDC097198. The sequence continues at coordinate 4,679 of NZ_JBIWDO010000010.1, forward strand.
ACTCGTAAGTACAGGTTTTAGAAAAATAGACTAGGGAGGCAATTTTATGAATAAATCCAAGATCGTATTAATTACAGGTGGAAACAAAGGTATTGGTTTTGAGACAGCAAGACAATTGGGAAACATGGGGTATGAGATTTTAATAGGAGCAAGAAACGAAAAAAAGGGACATGAGGCCGTAACGTTATTGGAAACGGAGAAAATTAAAGCTAAAACAGTGCTTCTTGATGTCACGAACCCCAGCTCTCTTCTCTCCGCAGCAGATTGGATTGAACAAGAATATGGATTGCTTGATATCTTGATTAATAATGCAGGCGTGTTTTCGGAAGGTAACATACCTCCAAGTGAACTGGAACTGTCCGTTCTAAAGAGCACATATGAAACAAACGTTTTCGGCGTATTTTCTGTTACTAAAGCAATGCTTCCATTGCTCAGAAATTCTTCTTCTGGAAGAATTGTTAATCTTTCCAGCGGATTAGGTTCCTTAACCTTGAATTCAGACCCAGCTTCGGAATTTTATAATGTGAATTCGCTCGCCTACAATAGCTCCAAAACGGCTGTGAATGCTTTAACTGTTTTCTTTGCTAAAGAATTAAACAATTCTCCTATTAAAATCAACTCAGTTTGCCCTGGATTTACAGCTACCGATTTAAATGGTAATAGTGGCTATCGTTCAGTCGAACAAGCAGCTTCCATTGTAGTGAAGCTTGCCACAATAAATAGTGATGGTCCAACTGGTGGCTTTTTTGATGACAATGGAGTTGTGCCTTGGTAAAACTGAAGGAATAAGTTAGCTTTAATGTCCAAAGCATCTGGATAAAAAATATTTCCTCATACATTATCTTATCCATTTTCTGCACGAGTGAAATACTACTATATATTTTAGCAGTTATATCCATTTTCTATGGATATAACTGCTAACTCTGTTACTTCTTACACTTCCCTACACTCTTGTTTTTCAACCTCATAGATGAGTTGATAATCCCCTTTCGTATTCTCTTTAAGATTTATTATACTTGTTTTTTTCTTTATAGACCCCAAGATTTACGTTCATTTTAATCAATTGTTACATGTAGATCGCCATAATCCACTTTTCCTGACGACCTACCGTGTGAGGAGTTCTGACCAAAGCTATTCAGCGTTTTGACTATCTATTTAGCAACAACAAGTATCAGATTTTGGTTCGGATACGGAATATGTGAATCAGGAGTAATTGGGCGAATAAACCATATGGTGGAACAGTCCCCAAGTGGTCGGTTTCTTAAAGAAACGGATGGATTTCGGGGAAATACGTCAAAGCGGGTTCGCCCATAGCATAGTATAATTACTTATATGAATAATTGGAAAGGGGCGCTTACAGTGGCAAGAACGAAGGCCTTTGATACGAAAGAGATTCTGCATAAAGCCATGTATATCTTCGGGAATCGTGGCTATGAAGGCACCTCGTTGCCTGATTTAATCAATGGGCTGGGCATTGCCCGCCAAAGTATATATGATACTTATGGAACGAAATGGGATCTGTTTTTTACAGCTGTCCAACATTATATGGAACAGAAAAATCAAGAGTTGAAGAGACTTTGCGATGGGCCGGGAACGGTAGTTGACAAGGTAGAACTAGTATTTACTACAATTGTTAAAGTCCTTATAGACCCTGAGCTGCGTCTAGAGTGCTTCATTATTAGCAGCGCTATTGAGCAGGCGCCTCACAATGAGGAGCTGGCAGCTTATCTGCAGACGAACACCGAACTGTCGGAGCAAATCTTTTACAATATGCTGGAACGCGCGGTGAAAGAAGGGGCAATAGGCCCGGAGGTGAATATCCGAGATCTGGCCCGGTTCCTGGTACATGAGCGAATCGCCCTGATCACGTCAGCCAAGTTGGGAATGGATGAGCCGAGGCTGTTTGCCATCTCAAATATGGTACTAACGGTCTTTCGGACTATACAGGGCAGCCAAGCGAAAGATTTCATATAAATGTGGACATCAAAAGGCTCTCCTATGGTCATCTTAAACGGTGATGACTGGAGAGCCTTTTATCTTAAAGTACCTCTTAGTTAATTAGACGGAAACCATGTTTATGCTGCAAAATGAATTGCTCTAGGTAACGCGGCTCTCGCCCGGCTACTCGAAATACCGTGTCTGTTATCTGATTCTCCATTCCTTCGAGACAAATACGAACATCCATTCCGGCTAGGTATTCGGCATAGTTATCCGGCAAGCTGGCTGCCTTATGCCTCTCTGTAAGTTGCTCCGGTGTAACACGAATATGCTTGGCTTCCAGGCCGGTAACGCTGCGGATCACTCCGGCCACATCATCATAAGTGAGGGATTCTGGGCCAGTAATGATATGCTCCCGGTTATGGGGCTCCTTGTCGGTTAGGGCATGAAAGCCGACAGCTGCAATATCATCTACGTCGACGAAGCCTACCTTACCGTCTCCGGCAGCAGTATAGATGTGCCCGCTGTGGCGTAAGGAGTGCCCGTGACCATGGCTGGGCTCCGTGAAGTTCTGCATGAAATAGGAAGGGCGCAGGACGGCCCATTCGGGGGCATGGTCATGCAGGTAACGGTGAACTCCCCCGAAGACGGGGCCATCCTCCGGAATCGAGGCACTGGATAACAGGACGAAGCGCTTAACTGAAGCGTCAAGTGCTCTGCGGATAAAAGGAATCATGACTTCTTCAGGATGCAGACTTGCAGGTGCAACCAAATATACGGCATGGACGTCCTGCAGGACGTCATCATGGTTAGAGTCATCGAACCAGTCGAATGGTATGTGTTCACCGACTTGTTCATCCCCAGGCTTGGGAAAACTGCGTCCGGCTCTCCGAATCAGATAGCCCTGATCTTGTAGCAACTGTGCAATGCGGGAGGAGGTCTTGCCCTGTCCTCCGGTTAGTAGAATACGAGTAGAGGATTGATTTTGCATACGATTATCTCCTTTAGTTCTTATTTATGTCATGTTTAAAGTGACTGCTAATGGATTCCAGTAGTCCTGATAGCGGATAATCCTACCATTTTGAACTTCGACTACGGATATATAGCTTTGTTCGTAAGATCCGCCTGTGACTAGGATTTTGCCACTTGCTTTGAACTGAGCGAAGAACACGGGGGCATCGGCTGCTATATGAATGACCGGTGTGGTGAATGAAGTGATTTTAAGCACATCCTCTAATTCTTCCAGATATTGCTGCAGCACCGCCTTCCCATCCAGTCGTTTTGGATTTGGTTCCTGGGCATAAGGAAATTCGAAGACGATATCGGCAGCAAACAAATCTAGAAATGTAGCATACTCCTTACGAATATAAAGGTCTGAGAAAAGTTGAATGAGCTGCTCAACTTGATCATAAGACAAGGTACTCATTTCAGGTGCCTCGCTTTCTTGAGAGAATGGAGGGGTGGAAAATGGTGGAATTTATAAGACTACTATATCACTTTTCGGACCGAACAGTCAAATATATTCGGACCGAACAGGGGTCATCTTTTTTAGGTTCCATTGGTGTCTATAGTAATGTAAGCTTCATCCTTAAAGTGGCCAAAGAAGGACTCCTGAGGAGCATTATCCCAACAGTTTCCTCGTCTAGACATCGATTGATATAATCCTAATTTCTTCACTAACTTTTGAAAGTCGGGGTGTGTGTAGTGGGTACCTTGATCCGAGTGTAATAAGGCACTTTCTGCTTTTTTATATCATCGATTCTTCTTTAGCTTCAGAAAGGTGTCTATAGCTAAATCCATGGTGATTCGGTCTGATACGTGGTAGGCCAAGATTTCATTGGTCGAGCCATCTTTAATGGTAGACAAATAGGCTTTGTGGCCCGTTCCGTAAAATAAATATGTGATATCGGTTAGGAGTACTTTTCCGGGGATATCTTGCTTAAATTGACGCTTTAATAGGTTTGGCATGACCCTATGTTCTTGGGTTGCTTTCATCATTCTCCGATAGGGATTTGCTTTTCTAATGGGGCAGACAATCCCATACTTCTTCATTATTCTTCGGATCTAATCCCCTTTCGGCTAATCCCCTTAACATAAGGATTCTTTGATAAGGCCTTCATTTCTTTTTCTGTAAAAGTCTTGTTACTCATTTTGATGTATCTCCAATCCCATGTATCTTCTTTATACATAAAAGTACCCTACAGAGAGACTTTTTTTAAGTGTCTACTCTATAGGGTACATTCTATCATTATAGGAACCTGGTTTTTTCTTTATCGTTTTAAAGGTACAGGATGTACGAGTGTTCGAGACTTCTTTTGAGGTGTGGTATTTTGACGGTGTAGAATCGCATTGATTTCGCCGCCGAGCATTAAGATCAAACCGGTCAGGTACAGCCATAACATTAAAACGATGACGCCCCCTAAACTGCCGTACGTGGACGAATAATTAGCGAAATTGCTGACATAAAAGGAAAAACCGATGGAGATGACAAACCAGAGTATTGTGGCCGTAATTGCACCCGGAATGACGTGTTTGAACGGGAAGTTCTTATTCGGTGCGTAACGGTATAGAATGGCTAGCACGAAAGAGATAACCGCAACGGCGATCACCCATCGCAATATACTGAATAGACTTTGTGTTTCTTCTGGAAGGGACACGACTTGTTCCATTAAATCGATGAGTACTTTCCCAAAAACGGGAAGAACCAGCATCACGATAAATGCAAAGACCAATCCTAATGTTAACAGGATGGAAATGAGGCGAGCCTTGATGAAGCTGCGCGTTTCTTCCACATCATAGGCAATGTTCATCGAATGAATAAATGCATTCATTCCATTCGAAGCGGACCAGATGGTACCAAGGATACCAAAGGTCAGCAAGCCGCCATTCCGTTCATTCAATATCTTGATAATATTCTCTTCGATGGTTTTCATCGTTTCCGATGGCATGAATGTCTTTAACGTATCCAAAGCTGTTTGCGTATCGATGTTCAAGTATGGCAAAATCGACAGCAATAAAATGAGTAAAGGGAATAGTGCGAGGAGGTAATAGTATGCCTGTTCAGCTGCCAATCCTGTGACACGATCCTCCTTGACTTCCTTGATGAGTTTCTTGCTAAAATCAATCGACTTATTCAATCGGCATCACTCCTGAAAAGTTTCTTCGTTTATCTGCTTCTTTTCCCTCAGATGGGGTACCTTAACCCTCCTGAGAGGAAATATTGTAAAGTGGTTACCCATTTAATATTCGAAAATCTCTTTCAACATGTCTATGGGATGGAAAATAAGAAGGGATGACTAGGTGGGAGTCGGCACATCTTGCAAGTTAGTAATCTAAGAAACTCAGAGAATATCGAAAAAGGTCCAGACGTAGGTGTCTGGACCTTTTTCGATTAGCCTTCTTTTTGTTGTTCTTTTTGGACTTTTGGCGGCGTCCATTTGAAGATTTTATTGAGGATATTATATATATGCTTGGATTCTTTCGTAAGGACTGGTCCAAGAATCGCTAATGTCAGCACATATAATGCCGCAAACGGGGTTAGGATAGGCATCAAACCGCCGGCAATGCCTAGGTTTGCGAGAATGATGGAGAATTCACCGCGTGAAACGATCGTCAAGCCGATATTGGCTGAGGCTTTATGGGACAAACCGGATTTACGTCCAGCAATCATACCAGCAACGAAGTTACCGATAATGGTAATGATGACGGCTCCAAGTACCATCCAGACTGCTCCACCTAGCGTTGTCGGATCGATACTCAATCCAAAGCTGAAGAAGAATATGGCTCCAAAGAAGTCCCTGAAAGGAATGACAAGTTTTTCGATGCGGTCACTATGTTCCGTTTCAGAAAAGACGAGTCCGAGCAGTAATGCGCCGATTGCTTCTGCAACATGAATCGTTTCAGAGAAACCTGCGATAAAGAACAGTAAGGCGAATACGACAATGATGAAAATCTCATCAGAGGTAATATTGAATAATTTGTTGAGGAAACCGGATGCTTTTCGAGCGATGACGAAAAATAATAGCATATATCCGATTGCGATAAACGTAGATAATAATGTTCCCCAGACTGAACCGGATGAGCTTAATACCAATCCTGATACGACGGATAAATAAACGGCAAGGAATATATCTTCAAACATGATGATTCCCAGGATAAGTTCCGTTTCGTTATTACCGGTCCTTCTTAAATCAACAAGTACTTTGGCTACTATGGCACTTGATGAAAAGCTGATGATCCCGGTTAAAATGAGGACTTCTTTCAGTGGAAGACCCATGAGGAAACCATAAGCCATCGCTAAACCAACGTTTATGACAATATAGATGGATCCGCCTGTCACGATGTTTTTTCCGGATTTCATCAATTTTTTAACGGAGAATTCAAGTCCTAAATAGAATAGAAGGAATAGAATACCGACTCTTCCGAGAAAGGCAATGATCTCTTCACTTTCGATGAAGCGTAAATCGATCATTCCAAAATGCGGGGCATGAGGTCCTACCAACATGCCGACGATAATTAAGATGGGTACATTCGATATTTTGAATTTCCCTGCTATGAGAGCTGCGGCTGCAACCAATAATAGGGCCGTTCCTACTTCGAAGACTAAGTGATCCATATGTACTTAGTCACTCCTTTCGTCGGTCAGTAATTCTCTAATCAGATTTTTGATGTCTTTTCTTTCACCAGAGATGACCAGCGTGTCGCCTGCAGCAATGATTGAATCAGGACCTGGGTTATTCAGTTGTTTTTTCCCTTTTTTCGAATGGGCGATAACCGTCACGTTGTAATTGTTACGAATGTCAATGTCACCAATCGTTTGGTTAATCGCTTTGGAACCTGGTTCCACTTTGAACCATTCGATGACCAAGTCACCTAATGACATTTCGATTGTTTCGAGTGCCTGTGGTTTATAAATCATACCGCCGATGATGGACGCCATTTGACGCGCTTCCTGATCATTGAGTGTGATGCTTGAAATAACATCCTCATGATCGGTATCAAAGTGGTATAACTCCCTACGGCCATCATCGTGAATGACAATCACTAATTTTTCATCATTTCTCGTGATAATCTCGAATTTCTGGCCTATACCAGGAAGTTCGCTTTCTCTAATTTTCACTTGAATTCCTCCTTAAAATGGTGGTTTGAGATTACAAAAGATAGAAATATGCTATAAATTCACGTCGATGATCGTCTTGAATTTACTCTCCTTGGAGATGCCAATGTACTTCAGTGTCTCGGATGGACTAGAATGATGGTAATGCTTTTGGATCAAGGCGAGGGAGACCCCTTGCTTATAGGCGTGATATCCAAATGTCTTACGCATTGAACTGGCCCCATATTTACCAATCAATCCGGCACCTTCCACGGCATCATGGATGATTCGGTGTGCCTGTTGGCGTGTGATCGGTTTTTTTGTCTTAGGTGATAAAAACAAAAATTGGCCTTCCATCACTTTCGAGTCTTTGATGTATTCTTGTAAAGCTGTCCGGACTTTCTGATTCAAATAGATTTGAGTGACCTCGTCATTTTCCAAGCGGTGCTCATAAAACTCTTTAACTTTACCCGTTTCATCGAGAACGCTTGCCACGGTCACTTCCAACATCTCATTGATTTTCATTCCCGTATTGATCCCTAAAACAAATAACAAATAATCGCGGCTGGAGTGAGATCGCAAGTAACTTTTGATCTTGCTGATTTCATTGACATCCTTAAAGGCTTCTACATATTCCATAATTCTTCTCCTCTTACCAATGTAACTTAATTATATTATAACACAAGTTATGTTACATTGCATCCAATGATGCTTGTTACTAAAACTCTGTTTTTTGGCGTTGCCCTTCATGGTCTTGAAAATGCTTCGTGGCAAGTAGTGAAATCAGGAGGATGAGTTCAAATCCGTTCATGTACGCATCGCTTTTGATGGGGAGAGGAACGGCGCTACCGATGGTCATGATGACCGTACCTAGCAAATACCATATCCATTTTTGTTTTCGCCAGATCAAGAACCCCGAAATAATCAGTACGAGGGAGATGATCAATACCATGATGGGCGGTCCGCTCGTCGGCTCTGAACTGGTATAACTTAAAACCCCATACTTCCAATCGGCCTCCAGTTTAAGCCCAATCGTTTCAGTGAATAATTCAAAGCATATTAGGGCGATCACCAATACGTAACTGATATACTTGGCAAGTTTTCTTTGGGCCCACGCGATGTCGGCCTTTTTCAGGGAATCCCAAGCAAAGAGAACTAATGTGGGCGTGAAGAGGGCATGTCCCCAAAAGCGGGCATAGCTGATTGATTCTAGAAAGTGCCCCGTTCCGATATACCGTCCGAGTGCGAGCAGGGTGTTATCCACGATTAGCCCGAAAATCACGAGTAAGAGAACGTTGGAAGCAGAGAGCCATCCGTATTTATTAGCGAGGGTGATTCCCCAAATGAAAAGGGCCACATATCCGGCAAGATAGAAGAAGTAAAGAAAAGTATCCAAATTCTGGCCTCCTTTTTTTATGTATTCTTTACTGAATGGAAAAGAAATATATCTGGCATGGCTAAATAGCTTTTTAGGCATGAAAAAGAGGGAACCCCCTAATAAGGATTCCCTCTCGCATACTATCAATAAACGGCTTTTTGTAATTTGGTAATGATCTCGAGTGAACGGCCTGTCCCAATGGCAACAGATTCAAGTGGACTATCGGCAAGCTCGACGGGCACGATGAGTTCTTTCATCAACCAATCTTGCATCCCGCTAAGCAAGGCTCCGCCCCCGGAAAGGACCACGCCTTGGTCGACGATGTCCCCACTTAATTCAGGAGGGCATTCTTCCAACGTGGAACGGATGGCTTCTAAAATATGAAGCAAGGATTCTTGAATGGCTTCCTGAACTTCCAAGGACGTAATCGTAATGGGCTTCGGAAGACCCGTCACGAGGTCACGCCCCCTGACTTCCATGGTCAATGGAGAATGGTCGATGAGCGCGTAGCCGATTTCCATTTTTATTTGTTCGGCAGTTCGTTCCCCAATCAATATGTTATGTTTTTTTCTTACATATTGACAGATATCCTCATCCAGTTGATCGCCACCGATACGGACCGAATTACATGAAACGACTCCACCATACGAGATGATCGCTACCTCAGTCGTACCGCCACCAATGTCGACGATGACATTCGCGACCGGTTCTTCTACAGGAAGTCCAGCTCCTATGGCAGCAGCAACGGGCTCTTCGATCAGATGAACCTGTTTGGCTCCGCAATTTTTAACCGCATCCTGAATGGCCCTTCTTTCAACGGATGTGGAACCGGATGGTGTACATACGACCACATTCGGTTTACGGATCGATAAGCCGATCGCCTTGCTGGCTTTTTTCATGATTTCCTTAAGCATTTGTGCGGTCACATCGAAATCCGCAATGACCCCGTCTTTCAATGGGCGGATGGCGACGATATGGCCAGGTGTCTTCCCAATCATATTCTTCGCTTCCAGGCCGACTGCCAACACTTTATTAGTCACTATATCTATGGCCACTACAGATGGCTCATTGAATATGATTCCTTTGTTTTTACTGTAAACGAGTGTATTTGCCGTTCCTAAGTCTATACCAATTTCTGTATTTAACATCTAGTCACCCCTCCATAAGAGTTTTGACCCCTATATAATGATTCTACCTCTAATGGTAAGTTTATGGGGGTAGGAAATGGAGTTAGATTATGGAATCTGGACTTTCGCCTTTTCATACAGGGAAAACATGATGAAATATAGAACGGCACTCAAGACGGCCAGCATACTGATCATGAGGAATGTCCCATTATATCCAATCCACCCTGTCATCGGTATGGCTAGTGGAGCAAGCATTCTACCGATGGTGAAACGTAAGCTTGATGCAGCGAAATACTGGCCACGCATATGTGCTGGGGCCAATTTCGAAACAAATCCTTGCTGGATGCCGGCCGTTAATAGCTCGGCGATGGAAAATAGGGCGATGTCGATGAATAATCCCCAAACCCATTGGGTCGCACCAAATAAAATCATGGAAAAACTGTATATCAGAGAAGAGATGATGAATATATTTCTTTCTTTATACATGGATGCCCATTTCGTGACGGTGATGGTTAAGAGGGCCACGAATAATCCATTTTCCGCAAGCAAGAACCCGAAAATCTGCTCTTCCTGCAGTGTGATCGAAAATATGGATTGCGGATCGACCATTTCATTAATATAGACAGGGAACAAAAGGTCGAGTTGCATGAACGTTTGATAGACCAAGACGCCTGCGATGATGAAAAGTAGAAACACCTTATCACGGAAAATGACTTGATAGTCTCGTAGTTGGTTCAGTAAAAAAGAGAATCCGTTAACCCTTTTTCCCAATCCCTTTTCCTGAATGGATAGGAGAGCCGTTTCTTTGACCCATGTTTGCAGGATGAAACCTAACAGGATATTGATGATGGCAGCAAGGGCTAACAGTTCGAAACGGTGGGTCGCATAAAAAATCCCTCCCAAAATCGGACCTATGACCACGGCAATATTGATGGATGTATAAAATACGGCGAAGACGCCACTGCGGTCTTTTTCTGGAATCACATCAGCGACCATTGCCTGGCTGGCAGGGTTATAAAAGGCGCTGAATATGCTGACGGCGGTGAAGCTGATAAACCCGATGCTGGGCGAATCCAGCCAAGGGGAGCTCGCCCATGCAAAGAATATGTAGGCAATGCCTTGGCCGAAGGTGGAAATGACCATCATCCGCTTTCTTCCGAATCGATCAGCACAATATCCCCCGAATAAATTGGCCACAACCGCAAAGAACTGCGAGAAAATCAGCAGTAATCCAGCGGTTGTTTTCCCGAACGATTCGGAGAAGTAAATCGCAAGGAACGGAAAAAACATCCAAAATGATATATTGACGACAGATTCCCCGGCAAGGCGAATCTTTAAGTTCGTATCCCAATCTCGTAAACGCATAGTAGAATTCCCATACTTTCTGTTATTTTCCCCATCATACTCTGAGTTTGAAATGAAGACAAGACAAGGGATAAATTCCGTCAAATAAGTTATGGTACTATGTAAGTGGAATTTTTATAGATAAGAAGGTTATGGAATTGAAGACATTCATATCGGATCATAAGAGTTTAAGAATGACTTTCACAGCTTTACTGGCGTTTCTAGGAGGGTACCTGTTCGACAAACTTGGCATCTATTTACCATGGATGCTCGGACCGTTATTTGTGGTGATGATCGCAAAAATCAAATGGGGACACTCGATGTTGTGGTCGAGAACGCTAAGGAGCACCGGACTGATCATCCTCGGCTTACAACTGGGCAGTTCATTTACGAAACGATCGTTACATGAAATGAGCGAATATTTGCCCGTCATGCTTTTTACCACGGTGGTGCTGATTTTGTTCACCGTAGTAACAGGCTTGTTCGTAGGAAAAAGAATGAACCTATCGATGAGCACCTCGCTTCTTGGAAGCTTCCCAGGAGGCCTGTCTCAAATGGTGATCCTGAGCGAGGAAATGAAAGATAGTGACGAAACGGTTGTCGGCTTCATGCAGACGCTTCGGGTTATTCTCGTCATATCGATCGTACCTTGGCTCGTCACCCATGTCATGTCGATGGATTCCGAAGCAACGGCGACGATGGCAAAAGGGCCGTTCTTTATGTTTGATTATGACGGGACCTTGGCTCTCCTACTGATTGCAGCTCTGGCGTTATTCATTTTCATTGCCATAAAGGTTCATTTCCCACTTCCTTTCCTTTTAGGACCACTCATTGCGGCGGCTCTGTTCAATTTGACAGGATCTGAAGCACCACATATTCCTGGCTTCTGGTTGAACTTGTCCCAGGTTCTGATTGGTGCCCATCTGGGATTCACATTGAAAGTCGATAATCCACGGCTTTTCAGGAAGATGTTCGCGGTGGTTTTCGTGAGTAATGTTTTGCTAATCGGTTTTTGTTACTATCTTGCGGTTTACTTTTCACCAGTCCTATCCTTGCCGGCCAATGAATTGTTTTTAAGCATGGCCCCCGGTGGTGTGGCAGAAATGGCGGTCACGGCCATGTCCGTTTCCGTTGATGTATCCGTGGTCACAAGCTTTCACTTATTCAGGATTTTATTCATCTTGTTTTTAGTGTCGCCACTCATCAAAGTGCTGGATCGGAGACAGGGAAGACAGAAAAGGCGGGAGTGAGGGCTCCCGTCTTTTCCGTCTGCCTCAATGAAAAAGTTATCATCCATTGGTTTTAATTTCGTAAACGTCATGTGTTCATGATAAGATAAAAAAATTACATACTGGTAAGGTAGGATGTAGTCAGCCAAACCTGCCGCCAGCTTTCCTTTTGGCCACCTGATATATGGAGGTTTTTTTTTGAACATTATCGCAAATACAGTTAAAAAAATCGGTTACAAGAAAGTTTGGGTGTACATCATCATTGCCCTTTGTTTTGTCGCTTCCGTTTTCTTTGTGACTCACAATTATTCTTTCTACGAAGGCCCTATAGCCAAAGTCATCAAGACAAATCTGGAAAGTACAACGGAAATGGATGACATGTATCTCAATGAAGATCGGCTATTTACACAGAGTATCGTAGCCCAATTGCAAAATGGAGAAGAAAAAGGACAGCTTATCGCGTTAAAGAATGAATATTCCTCATCTGGTGCCTATGATCAAGAATACAAAGTTGGAAATGATTTATTCGTTTCGATCGATGCAAAAGATGGAGAGGGCCCGGAATTAGCCGGAACGATTAAAGATGTCAAACGTGATAAATATGTGGTGATTGTGGCATGGGTGTTTATTTTTACCCTCCTGATTGTTGGAAAAAAGCAGGGGCTGCTTTCCGTTATAAGTTTGGTGGTCAATGCCGTTTTGTTGTCCTATGCCCTGGACTTTTATATGAGTACATCAGGCATCAGTTTGGTCTGGATATGCGGCATAGCGATCATACTATTTACGGTCCTTTCCCTCTTACTCGTTAACGGTTTTAATGAAAAGACATACGCAGCCATCATTGCGACGCTCATAGGGACTTTTTCCTCGTTGTTCATTACCTATCTTGCTATGTGGGTAACGGGAGAAAATGGCCTCCGATATGAAGAAATGCAATTTCTCACCAGGCCTTATAAAATGGTGTTTTATGCAGGCTTGTTTATCGGATCGTTAGGAGCTGTGATGGATATAGGGATTACCATGTCTTCTTCGATCTTTGGGTTGTATGAAAAGAATAATGACATATCCGTAAAAGCCCTGAAAGCCTCTGGATTGGAAATAGGGAAAGATATTATGGGAACCATGACGAATATTTTGTTTTTTGCCTACATAAGCGGTTCCATCCCCGTGATTCTTTTGTATTTGAAGAATGCTTCCACGTTGGGATTCACCCTTTCCATGAACCTATCATTAGAATTGGCCCGTGCCCTTGCCGGGGGGATTGGCATCGTGTTAACGATTCCGATAGGTTTATATATTTCGATCTATTTCGTTAATCGAAGGAAGGGAAGAACATGAATGTATTGGTATTACTAGCAAGCATATTATTTATCTTGATGATCTCGATCGGTGGTAAAAAAGGAGCACGTTCATTTTTTGCTTTATTCTTGAACTTTGGTGTGTTGCTTTTTGCCATCTTCTTTATGAAAAATCCACATAATGATCCGTATATCGTCACATTGATTGCATGTACGGTGATTAGTTATATCACGTTGTTCTTTATTAATGAAGTAAACAGTACGACCAAGACAGCCTTCGTTTCTACGATCATCACGATTGTCATCGTCCTCTTTTTTATCGTCGTGGTGACGGAACGTGCGATGATCCAGGGGTTTGGTGAAGAAGAAATTGAAGAGCTTAGCATCTTTTCCCTTTATATAGGTGTGGACTTTTTGAAGGTAGGCGTTTCAGTCATTATCATGAGTACGATTGGCGCCATTATCGACACAGCCATGGCCATTTCGTCTCCCATGCGGGAAATGTTTCTCCACCATCCATCCAGCACCAGGAAAGATTTATTTACATTTGGAATGAGCATTGGGAGGGACATTTTGGGAACCAGTACGAATACATTGTTCTTTGCTTTCTTCGGTGGCTATCTGGCATTGCTTATCTGGTTTAAGGACTTAGCTTATTCTGTTGGAGAAATCGTCAATTCGAAAATATTCAGTGCTGAAATGATCACGATATTTTGTGCGGGAACGGGTGTAGCCCTTGTGATTCCTATTACAGCATTGATAACGGCTTACTACTTAGTGAAAAAAAGGGGGAAGGTAAAGGTCGTGTAGTTTCCTAGGGTCCTAATGAAAAACGAATAGAGTGGAGAAGGCCGCCAATCTCAACGGGTGGCCTTTTTGCTGTTGTTACGGCTCCAGAAAGGGCATATGACAATCCTTATTCATCATACCTATAGAAAAAAAGATGAAAGTATGTGATTGGTTGACTACAAAAAAACAACATCAAATTGTATTCTATAGCATCAAAGGATCATCCATCAAAAACTTTATAATCATCGATCTCATAACGGGTACTGGGATTTTTTACGCGGTCAAAATTATTTCTGCCAGCGTAATAATGGGGATGGTAGGAAGTGTCATTGGAACGGAGGGCATCAAATGTGTACCTAAACTTTGGAGAAACAAGTGAACTCATCCAAAGGGAAGGGATAAACACGACTGGTTAAAATAACCGTTTCTTCCCTTTTTGTCATAAATTGTCCCTATATTGCGAAATATGCGATAGAATGGTTGCTGTATAAGGATGAATATAGGGAGACTTTGTGAAAAAAGATAGAATTTTTACATTCAATCTATCGGAATAGTAAAATAATCCTCACTTTTTCCGAACTTTATCCGATATAAGGAGCAGACGAGATTTTATATGAATGGGTGAGTATGATGGATATAACATCGGTTGTAGGTATAGTTCTTGGTATAGTGGCTATTTTAGTGGGAATGGTTCTGAAAGGCGTAAGCGTAACGGCGCTGATTAACCCGGCAGCTATCATGATTATCATTGTGGGAACAGTGGCTGCGGTTGTAACGGCTTTTCCTTTATCTGAATTGAAAAGATTGCCAAAAATATTGAAGATCCTTTTCCTTGAACAAAAGCTGACAAAGCCTGAAGAATTGATTAAAACCTTTTCCGAATGGGCGGTCATCGCCAGGAAAGAAGGGTTATTGGCCTTGGAAACCATATCGGATCAGGTGGATAACACCTTTTTGAAAAATGGGTTGAACCTTGCAGTGGAAGGTCAGAGTGCTGATTATATTCGAGATATATTGGCTGAAGAAATAGAGGCAATGGAAGAACGTCACCACAGTGGAGCGGCCATCTTTAGCCAGGCAGGCACCTATGCCCCGACGCTTGGCGTGTTGGGTGCTGTTATCGGGCTGATTGCGGCATTGGGTAACATGGCTGATAGCGAGGCATTGGGGCATGCGATATCTGCCGCTTTCGTTGCGACCCTTATGGGGATTTACACAGGATATGTGTTATGGCATCCCTTTGCGAATAAGCTGAAACGGAAATCGCAACAGGAAGTCCGCATCAAGGAAATGATGATTGAAGGGATTTTGTCGATCATCGAAGGAGAAGCGCCAAGGACGATTGAACAAAAACTAACATCTTATTTGCCTGCTGGAGATCGTAAAAAGTGGTTAGAAGGCGATGTGAGAGAAGATGGCTAGGCGGAAAAAGAAACAAAAGCATGACGAACATATTGATGAATCTTGGTTGGTCCCCTATGCGGATATATTGACGCTGCTTCTGGCTCTTTTCATCGTTCTATTTGCATCAAGTTCGGTGGATGCAGTCAAATTCCAACAATTGTCCAATGTGTTTAACCAAGTGTTCACGAGCGGAACGGGATTCATGGAATACCCGAGTGACTCCCCCAGTAATAATCCCACGTCCCCTGAACAAATGACAGGGATTAAAGGGACGAAGGGGCAGGGTAAGAGCGAGGAACAACAACTTATGGAAGTACAGAAACGGGTTAATGCCTATATTCAGGAAAATGATTTAGTGGACGAGCTTGATACGAACCTTACGGATGAAGGCATGTTGATTTCCATCAGGGATAATGTGCTGTTCGAATCGGGAGTATCGGAAGTGAGAATTGAAGATCGCAGGATTGCCAAGGAGATTTCGAGTCTGCTTGTTATGGACTTGCCTCGGGGCATTGTCATAAGCGGCCACACCGACAATGTTCCCATCAAGACGTATCGCTATGATTCGAATTGGGATTTAAGCGTCATGCGTGCAGTGAACTTCATGAAGCTGCTTCTTGAGAATACGAACTTGGATCCTGAAATGTTCAGTGCTAAAGGCTACGGGGAATTTAAGCCGGTCGCATCCAATAAGACGGCACAAGGCCGGGCTAAAAATCGACGGGTTGAGATTTTGATCGTTCCACGTACCCCGATAAATGAGTGAGAACCTGTCTGGAATGGACAGGTTTTTCTTTACGAAGGAGTTTTTATGGAAAGAGAATTTACTAATGTGATGGAAGAAATCGTAGTCGCTTGGGTCCAGATACTAATGGCCGGTACGGATTATCAAACATTTTGTCCATGTAATAAATGCAAGAATGATATCATCACCATTTCGTTGAACGCCCTTCCCACTTATTATGTAACGACGGATGAAGGGCGGAGAATCGTATTCGAGAGGTTGAATACGGAAGAAAACCGGAAATGGATCAACAAGAGAATTATCAGTGCGATTCATGTGGTGGGCAAGTACCCGAAGCACCAACTATAGACGACAACATGTGATAAGAGATCAGGACTCTTATCTTTTTTTTTATTTAGGCTGTTTTCTCAAAGGTTGTTGCTATGGAGAAAAGTGGGCCTTCTTCCACAATTGCGCCCTTTAACGGAAGACTTGATTTCAAGATAAATTTCTCTGGACTCATCATTCCGAAATCTTTATACTAAACTACATGAACGGAGGTGTTATAAATTGGGTAGAAATATTAGTTTTAACAAAGAACATGCCTTAGATAAAGCTATGTATTTATTTTGGGAAAAAGGTTATGACGCTACATATATCTCAGATCTTATTGAAACAATGGGAATAAGTCGGTCTACTCTCTATACTAGTTTTGGTGATAAAGATGAACTATTTAAACTCGTTTTAGAGCATTATAAAAACTTTGGCTCTCGAAAGAGAGATTTACTTTTTAATGGAATAAACACTAAAGTATCACTTAAATCTTTTTTTTATCAACATATTGAAAAATGCTATTCAGATGACATTCCTAAAAGTTGTATTATAACTAATTCTTCATTGCTTATTGGACACATTGATCCTTCCATAGAAAAAATACTTATATATGATTTTAATGAACTTGAAAAAGTATTTAAGCAAGTTATTGAAAAAGGAAAAGACAATGGAGAAATTTCACAAGAAGCAAACTCTGAATTAGTGGCATATTCTTTATTAAGTTTAAATCATAGTATTAATTTAATGTCCAAGTATAAAAAAGAAAAAAATCTAGCCTATAATTTAGTGGATAAGACTATTGAAGACCTATAGTCTTTCTTTTTTAAGCTTTTTGGAACGAACGTACCAAAAAATAATAAACAAAAGGAATGATGAAATTGACTAAGAAGATAAATTTTCTAATATTTATTTTGGCAATTAGTTGTGGTTCACTTGCTGCTAATATTTATTATGCACAACCAATTGTACAATTCATTGCAAAAGATCTGAACATCTCTTCTGATTTATCTGGATTGCTCACTACCTTTACACAAATTGGGTATGGATTGGGCTTATTTTTCATCGTACCAATGGCTGACTTATTTAAAAGTAAGAAAATAATAGGAATTCTTATCGGGCTTACTATTATTTCATTAATTGGTATGCTAATTTCGACAAATGGAATTATTTTCACAATATTAACAACCATAATTGGCATTGGAGCATGTGCGGCTCAAATGTTAGTTCCACTAACAATGAGGATTGTACCCATTGAAGAGACAGGTAAATATGTGGGTAAAGTGATGAGTGGTTTATTGATTGGGATTATGATTGCTCGCCCTTTATCTATCGGAATAGCTGACTGGTTCGGATGGAGAATGGTATTTCTTTTTTCATTAATCACGCTAGTTGCCGTATTACTGTTAATTATAAAATTTTTGCCCAACTATGAGGTAGTAACGTCTAGTAACATGTCATATCCATATTTAATCGCTTCTATGGTGAAGTTATTAATAAATACATCTCCTTTACAACAAAGAGCTTTTTATCACGCATGTTTATTTGCAACATTTAGTCTCTATTGGACGATAATGCCAATATTATTAAGGTCTGAGCCACTAAATTTTTCGAATAATGAAATTGCATTAATTGGCTTTGTTGCAATAGCTGGAGCTTTGTTAGCTCCTACTATTGGTAAAATAGCAGATAAAGGTTATATTTTTACAATGACGAATGTATCAATGGCGCTCGTACTATTATCTATCTTACTATTATTTTTTGTTCAAGATCATTCACTATTGAGTATAATTTTAATTCTTATCTCCGGAATTAGCATCGATATTGGGGTATCAGGAAATTTATTATTAGGTCAAAAAGTTATCTTTGGTTCGAATCCCGAAATAAGAAACAGACTTAATGGATTATATATGACTATTTTCTTTTTGGGAGGAGCCTTTGGTTCATGGATTGGAAGTTATACTTACTATAAATTTAATAGTGAAGTAGCTTTACTCATTGGAACAGCCTTGCCTTTATTCGCCTTATTAGTTCATTTAATAAAAAATAATACAATAAACTTATCAAAAACCAAAAGCAAATACATGTCCTAACGCATGTCCTAACTATTAATGTACCCCAAAAGTTAGAGTGAAAATCTAATTTTCAGGGTACATTAGTAGCATTATCTTCTACATCATGAGCAAATTAATCACTATTATTGCTTATCTTTATTCGTTTTGGCCCATGCCAAAAATAAGATTATAACCAAAGCACCTCATAAATTTCTCCACTGCCTTATTGTATAATCCTATTCTTCAATTATTCTATAAGGTAGTTTGAGTATTTTTTTAGAATGTCATTTATATTCAGTTTTATTTAAAGTTGTTGCTCCACAATCTGGCCCGATTGTTGAATACCATTCTTTACCCAAAACAATAAAGTTTACGAAAACAGCCTTTATTTAAAAGGATTATAGTAGTACATGCTACTGAAGGGGTGCTTTTGTAAAAACAAGTTTTAAGAAGCAAGCATTCGATAGGGACTACCATGGGAGACTTCTATGAAGAGGGCAATTTATGTGTTTAATCCTGTCCAATCAGGGAATATAAATAAAGTAAGTTCATTCGATCAAAATTGAGGAGATGAATTTTTTTATGAGTAAGAAAATAGCATGTGTAGTAACTGATATGGTTGAGGATTCAGAGTATAGTGAACCGGTCAAAGCTTTTAAAGAAGCGGGTCACACGGTAACGAAGATTGAGATGGAAAAAGGCAAAACGGTTAAAGGGAAACAAGGTGACGTTGAAATTACAATCGATGAGAGCATAGATTCTGTGAAAGCGGAAGACTTTGATGCGTTGCTTATCCCAGGTGGCTTTTCACCGGACATTCTACGGGCGGACGAACGCTTTGTAACGTTTACCAAGGCATTCATGGATGCCAAGAAACCCGTGTTTGCCATCTGTCATGGACCACAGCTGTTAATTACGGCTAAAGCCCTTGAAGGACGCCATGCAACAGGGTATACATCCATCAAGGTTGATATGGAATATGCAGGTGCAACATACTTGGACGAAGAAGTCGTCGTATGCGGCGATCAACTTGTTACAAGCAGGACGCCTGATGATCTTCCGGCATTCAATCGGGAATCACTCAAGTTATTAAAATAATAAAAAAATCCTGGCAGCCGTCAGGATTTTTTTATTTATAAGGTTTTTGGATTCATATACTTCTATCTTTGCAGTAAAATAAAAGAAGAATGAAAAAAGGAAGTGTAACGATTGATCGTAATAAAGTCTGAACGTGAAATTCAAGCGATGCATGAATCAGGGAAGATTTTAGCTGCTTGTCATAGGGAAATTGCAAAATTAATCGCACCAGGTGTGACGACATGGGAAATCGAGGAATTCGTGGAAGGATTCTTGAAGAAACATGGCGCCAAGCCTGAACAAAAGGGCTACAAGGGATATGAATACGCGACATGTGCAAGCATCAACGAAGAGATCTGTCATGGTTTTCCTCGCAAAAAGCCATTGAAGAACGGGGATATCGTCACGATTGATATGGTCGTGAATTATAATGGGGCACTTTCGGATTCGGCCTGGACATATACAGTCGGCAAGGTTTCCAAAGAAACGGAACATTTAGTGGAGGTAACGAAGGAATCCCTATATAGGGCGATTGAAGTGTCTATCGCTGGTAATCGTATTGGGGACATTGGGCATGCCATCCAATCTTATGTGGAGGCGGAAGGTTTCTCTGTCGTCCGTGACTTTATCGGCCACGGGATTGGGAATGTCATACACGAAGAACCGCAAGTCCCTCATTATGGATTGCCGCACAAAGGCCCGCGCCTTAAGGAAGGCATGGTCTTCACGATTGAACCGATGGTGAACGTAGGTACATATAAGGCTACTCGAGACCCGAATGGATGGACGGCTTCGACCGCCGACGGGAAGTACTCGGCACAATTCGAGCACACGATTGCCATCACGAAGAACGGCCCGCTAATTCTGACGGAACAATAAGCAATAAAGGCAAGAGGCACCCTTCATGGAAGGGTGCCTCTTGCCTTTATTCGTGTGTTTTTACCTGCTTGATGAACCATTCAGCAAAATGTTCGTAATCCAGTGGGAACACGGGAACCTCTGCCAATCTTTTTGCTTGATCAAGGCAGGCGGGCCAAGCCATCACGGCCTGAATATTGGTAAGCTGCTTCAATAATGTTAAGTCCTCTTCCTCTTTAACGAGGATGACCTTTGGAAAGTCCTCCTGCTTATATCCCTCAATCAAGATCACGTCGGGGTGGAAGATCTCCAATAAGTGAAGCAAATCCGGGAGCGTGGCCCCAGCTTTGAAATTCCCAAGCAACTCGATGGAACCGTCTCCTTCCACGAGTGAAGCGGCCGCTCCAGCCTGAAAGTGCTTAGTGGAATCTTTCTGACCTGTATTGTCCGGCTTGCCACCATGGCCATGATGCTTCAAGACGGCCGTCTCCAGATTTTCTATCCGAAGCTCTTGGATCAGTTTGGTAATGAACGTCGTTTTCCCTCTGTTTTGGTACCCGACTATTTGAAATAGGAACGGTCTCACCAAGGCCAGATGGATCCTTCTTGATCATCAAGAAGCAGGACATCCACGCTATCCCCCGTTTTGAATCCGCGTGTTCCGCCAGGGAGGACCGTAAGCGAATTCGCCCCAGCAAGGCTTGTGGTGATATTCGATTTATCGACGCCGCTCGGGACGACACGAAGCTGTCCGTTTTCATAATACAATCGCGTACGAAGCAGGCGGGAGAATGGGTTGGCCTTCAGGAAATCTTCAGCCAGTACAGCTTGTTCCTTCCGTAAATGCGGTTGATCGGAAAACAGCATAGTACGGATGATTGGCCGGGCAAACAATTCAAAACCGACATAGCTTGCGGATGGATTACCGGATAAGCCGAATAAAAACTTGTTCCCGTGAACGGCTACCGTCGTCACGCTACCTGGACGCATGGCCACTTTATTGAATAATACATCAGCGCCAAGCTTCTTATAGATGTCAGGAAGAAGGTCAAAATCACCGACAGACACGCCGCCTGTTGTGATCAGGAGATCGACTTCTTCCAAGGCTGTGGAAATGGCCTCGTAGCTCATGTCAAACTCGTCCTTGAGCTTCCCGTAGAAACGGACTTCCCCACCTGCTCTTTGGATTTGGGCGGAGATGGCATGAGAGTTACTATTCCTTATTTTTCCTGGTTGCAATGGTTCATTGACATCAAGCAGTTCAGATCCAGTCGCGAATAGGCCCACGACGGGTTTCTTCGCAACTGGTACTTCGGCATACCCGAAAGTAGCAAGCAACCCGATGATGCCAGGATTGATCATCGTGCCTTTTTTGACTAGGATATCGCCTTTCTTCGCGTCTTCCCCTTTAATGGATACGTTTTCGCCTTGCTTAAGGGAACGTTTGAAAGAGATATATTTCTTGCCATCTTTCTCGAATTCTTTCGTTAGTTCGAGCATGATGACGGCGTCACATTCCGCTGGCATCTGGGCGCCGGTCATGATCCGAGCCACTTGGTTTTTCTGTACAGGGATGGTCGAGACCATTCCGGCGGCCAACTCTTCAACGACCTCGAACTCCAGCGGATTATCTAGGGATCCTTCGGCTGTATCCGCGGATCGTAGTGCAAATCCATCATAAGGTGAGCGGTTGAAGTGGGGAACATCATTTGTGGCGACAATATCCTGCGCCAAATAGCGGTAGTGGCAGTCCTCAAGAGGGACCATCTCCATTTGTCCTTCCAATGCATGTTTCATGATCTTATCTAGCGCTTCACTCAGCTTGATGGGTGTTCTTCTTTCTACCATACTTATCGCTCCTATCTGAAATCGTTACTATGTATTGTTATTCAAGTATAGCAAAAAAATAAAAAAATCCTCACAAGGAAGGGAGGATTTCAAAGATTTATTTATTGCGTAATTTTCCAAGTTCTTCTGCAATGGCTTCCATTTCACGGACACTGAAATTCGTTTTCTTCATGACCAAAGTATAAATATCATGAAGTTCTTCATACATTTCGATATCGAAATGGGTGGATTTTATCGCACCAAAGTTCATTACTCTTAATTTGTCCTTTATTGCTTCGACCATGTACTCGACGCTCTCTGCCGTATTCTGTGATAAATCCAATTCTATCATCCTTCCACACATTTCTAAATTATTTTTATCTTTGCATGATTGCCCTTATAAGTCAATGGGAATTCATGCAGATATATCTTGTGACTTCCTGCTTGGAAACGTTTTAAAGCGCTCTGGTTTGGGAAAAGATAAAAAAACTAGGTAGTAAAATAGTATAATGGAAATATACATTAATTAAAATATGCCAAGGAGGAGAATATATGAGTTCTGTTCGAGAAGAATATAGGAACGAAAAGAAAAGTAAGTTTATGCAAGCTGTTTTGATTGGGGCTTTGGCCGGTGCCGCGGTAAGTCTTTTTGATAAAAACACAAGAAAAACGGTGATCTCCAATAGTAAAAATGGTTTGACATGCATGAAGGAAATGATTCAGAATCCTTCTAACTTGTTAACGCAAGTACAGGAAACATCTTCGGAATTCCGTTCCACTGTCGAGAAGATTTCCAATGACGTCTCCTTCATTTCGAAAAGGGTCGAGGAGATGAAGAATATTCCCTCACAGGTTGCCAATGTCGTCATGGAAACGAAGGAAGCTTTTACTTCGGAAGATATGCACACGACGGCTGGTAAACAAGATTCAGAAAGACGGAGTCCTTTAAATTAGAATTGAGGTGAAGGGATGGCCAATAAAAAGGAATGGCTGAAATGGTCTTTCTATAGAAAGTTTATCAAGCAACTTCAGATAGATGAGGTAACGGGGCTTGCTGCCCAGCTATCCTTTTACTTTTTACTTTCCCTGTTTCCCTTACTTATTTTCCTTTTTACTTTATTGGCCTACCTGCCGTTTACTCAGGAGGATATTCTGAATCTGGTACGTTCTTACACGCCTGACGATTCCATGACGATCATCGAGGATACTTTGGGCGATGTGATGCAAACAAATGGCACGTTATTGTCGTTTGGTGTCATCGGGACTATTTGGTCGGCTTCTAACGGGATGAATGCCATTATTAAAGCCTTTAACCATGCTTATAGGGTAAAAGAAAACCGCCCCTTTTATATTTCCCGGGGAATGTCGATTCTTCTCACGTTTGCGATGATTTTCGTTTTTATTGTCGCATTATTGCTTCCTGTGTTCGGAAAGCAGATTGGAATCTTCTTATTCGATGGAATGGGCCTTTCCGAGGAATTTTTGTCGATTTGGAATAGCCTCCGTTGGGTGATCAGTACGATTGTATTATTCATTGTGTTCACCATGTTGTATTGGCTGGCGCCAAACAAGCGGTTGAAATGTTTGACGGTCCTTCCAGGTTCCATTTTCACCACGGCTGGCTGGGCACTCGTTTCGTTGCTGTTTTCTTACTATGTAGAGAACTTCGGCAACTATACAGCTACATATGGCAGCCTTGGAGGCATCATCGTCCTGATGATCTGGTTTTACTTATCCGGGCTCATCATCATCGTCGGCGGAGAAATCAATGCTTTCCTCAGTAAAAAGGATCCAGGTTGTGATTGAACGTCCTTGAACCATTTAGGCGGCGAATCCGACGTTCATCTGGATATTTCGACTTTGGACGGGATAATCCGACGGTGAGCATGAATAATTCGACATTCAGAAGAATAATCCGACATTCAACCACATACGGCAATAGTTACCGGACTAGCTCAAGAACCTTCGACACACACTAATGATGAACACATCTTGTAAGTGGGGAGGGTTCATTCATGAGTAAGAAAGGGAAGCATAAAGGCAAAAAAGGGAACCACAAAACGTCAGGTTCCGCTAATGGAAAGAATGGCTATCACTAACTAGTTACAGGATACAATACAAAAAAAGGAAGCCTTCGTCGGGCTTCCTTTTCTTTAGTTCCTTAGTAACCGTAAGCTGTTTAGGATGACGAGAATCGTACTTCCTTCATGACCGATGACGCCAAATGGTAGGTCAAGGAATTGCAGGAAGTTGGATAAAATCAGAATCATGATGACCGAAATCGAGAAAATCACGTTCTGTTTGATGATTCGATTCATTTTCTTCGATAACTTAACGGCTTCCGCAATACGCGGAAGGTCATTCTTCATTAGTACGACATCTGCCGTTTCCAAGGCAACGTCGGTTCCTTCACCCATGGCGATCCCGACAGAAGCGGTAGCTAGTGCAGGTGCATCATTGATTCCATCTCCGACCATCGCAACTGTGCCGTATTGTTCTTTAAGTTTTTTCACTTCATTTACTTTCGTTTCAGGCAGGCATTCCGCAATATAATCATCGATATGGCTTTCGGAGGCAATCGCTTTTGCCGTATTGTGACTATCGCCAGTCAGCATGATGGTATGGATGCCTTCTTCTTTCAAGGCTTCGATGGCTTTAATCGTTTCTTCACGGACCACGTCTTTCAATGTAAGGATGCCGGCAATCCCTTTATCATCTCTTGCATACACAACGGTCTTTCCTTGTTCAGCCAGTGTCAGTGCAATACCATTCTGGAATCGTTCAGCTTCATTACGGCCGACGAAATCGGCTTTTCCGACTTGCCAAAGGATCCCATTGAAATAGGCTTGCACGCCGTTACCAGAGATATCTTCCATGTCCTCGGGTTTGATGATTTCTCTTTCAATCTTTGTTTTAGCATAGCGGACAATGGAAGTCGCCAATGGATGGTTCGAATAATTTTCAACCGATGCAATATGGAATAGGAATTCTTCTTCGTTCAAATCTTCACGGATGATGACATCCGTCACTTCAGGTTTTCCTTTCGTCAAGGTACCCGTTTTATCCAAGGCGATGGCCTTCAGGTTACCTAAGTTCTCCAGGTGAACGCCACCTTTAAACAAGATGCCATGACGTGCGCCATTCGAAATGGCGGAAAGTGTGGCCGGCATGATAGAGGCGACCAGGGCACAAGGTGATGCGACAACAAGTAAGATCATGGCCCGGTAAAAGGTTTCGGTCCAGCTCCAACCGAGTGCGAAATGAGGAACGAACATCATCAAGGCTACGATGGTTAAGACGATTTTTACATATTTCCCTTCAAATTGTTCGATGAATAGTTGGGAAGGGGACTTTTCACTTTGGGCCGATTGAACAAGCGTAATGATTTTTTGAAAGAGCGTTTCGCTTGTTGGCTTCGTAATCTCCACATTGATCGTTCCACGCAGGTTCACGGTTCCGGCGAATACCTCATCGTCGATGGATTTACTGACGGGGATGGATTCACCTGTGATGGCTGCTTCATCGAGATTCGTACGCCCATCCGTGATTTTTCCGTCTGATGGCACTCTTTCACCTGGTTTAACCAAAATGGTATCGCCGACCGTCAAGTCAGAAATGGCCACGATTTCTTCATATCCATTCGTGATGCGGAGTGCTTCTTCCGGCTGCAGGTCCATGAGGGCCGAGATTTCCTTATGGCTTTTATTCATGGTGTAGGTTTCAAGCGCCCCGCTTAAGGCGAAGATGAAGATGAGAATCGCGCCTTCTGTCCAGTAGCCAATGATGGCGGATCCGATGGCTGCAAAGATCATCAACATTTCCACGTTCAGTTCTTTATCCGCGATGGTATCTTCAATGCCTTCCTTTGCTTTTGCATATCCACCGATCACAAAGGAGGCCAAATAGATGATGATGGATGGTGTTTCCATTCCGTTTTTAGATAACAGCCAACCTACCAGGATCAATACACCGCTTAGTAGGGCGGCAATCAGTTCAAGATGTGGCTTTGTTTTCTCGAGCCAAGAGGTGTTGCATTCAGTTGGCTGGGTCAATTGTTTAGTGTCTGTTGTCATTATGTTCCTCCTGTAATCTTCTCTCTATTGTTCGTAACTGATATTAATTATCATTTATAGGATATCTAATTGAGAAAGATAATCAGCGTCATCTTTCGGGTCGATATTTAGGGTCAATCAATGAATTGGTGATGAAATCAACGTTTTTTAAGCGTTTTTTATCATCTATTTCATATGGTAGTATTATCTTAACACATATATTAGGAAAAAATAAAGAAGAATGATTCTAATCTAGGAAAAAATATAAATAAACAGAAAAGCTAATTTTAGGATATGTAAAGAGAATGAACCTGAATAATATAAGAGGGAATCAAGATACTACAAAACAATTAGATCCCGGTGGCAGACTGTTTTTCTTTGAAAAACATCAGCGCAAAGAAGATGAGCACTAGCATGATGCTGATTAGATAGAAAAAGCTTCCGCCTGGTAAGTGTTCGATGGCCAATCCACCGAAGTAGGGACCGGCGATGCTGCCCACGCTATAGAAAATGCTGCATAATAAATTTCCGGCCGGCATAAGATGGCGAGGCAGGATATCAGCCATATAGCTGATGCCAAGAGAGAACGTCGATCCTACCATCATTCCTCCCAACAAAAAACAGAAGAAGAGGCCGCTGACCAAAGGAGTAAGAAGCCCAGCCGCAGTAAAGATAAGGGACCCGGAAAAAATAATGACCAGCAAGATGTTCCTCCGACCGAAGCGATCACTCAACATACCCAAGGGAATCTGTGTGAGCAATGTACCGGCCGAGAAAGCAGGAATGATAATCGCTACGGCGGTCAGACTAATGCCGGAACGCAATGCAAAGACTGGAAAGTTGCTATTAAGAGATGCTTCAAGCACGCCAAAGGTGAATGGCAGTAAGAAGGCAACCCAGGCGATCCGGCTCACTTTCCAAAATCGCTTGAGCGTATCGAGGAAAGAGGTACTTTCGGTATCATCGTGTTCGGGAATTTCGTTCTTAATCAGGAAAACGGACATCCACGTAAGCAGGCTAAGAATGGAAGTGATGATGAAGGGCAAGGCTTGATTCACATCAAGCAACTTCGTCATAAGCGGTCCAATCATGAAGCCAAGGCTGAAAAATAAACCGTATATCGCGATATTCCTGCCCCTTTTCGCCAGGGGCGAAATGGCCGTTATCCATGTTTGGGTCGCAAAGTGTAACGTATGATCGCCGATTCCAATGAAAAATCGCAATATAAACCAAAACCAGAACGATTTCCAAAGCGGAAATAAGGCAAGCGAGAGAATGACCGTCAATCCACCAAACAAAATCAATGGTTTATAACCGAATCTACGGAGAGGCGCTTCCATAAAAGGTGAAATTAAAAGGATTCCAATATACAGGGAAGCGGCATGCAGTCCATTTAAAGAGGAGCTGAGTCCATCATTTTCGAAAATGACGGCGATGATCGGAAGAAGCATACCTTGTGAGAAACCGGATATGCCGACCATGAAGATTAATACAGGAATAAGCAGTTTTTGATTCATATTTTTCGTCTCCTATTTTATGTATACTAGTTGATGTTACATGGAAAGAAGAGGATTAAGCAATAGAAAATCGGGTAAATATGGACATGAAGAGGATTTAGAAAAAATTTATCTTTTTCATTTAAATAAAGAAATGTATGATTACTTTTGTTACATAATAAAATGGACATGAGAAGTGAGGGGAAGTTTCTTGGATAAAATATTTTTGGGGCTCGTCGTATTAGGGGTGCCTCTATCGTTCATTGGGTCTTTTCTCCATTGGCCTAGCGTCGTGATGTTCATCGTCTATTGCTTAACGATCATCGCGCTTGCAGGATTCATGGGCCGGGCGACAGAAAGCCTGGCGATTGTGATGGGACCGAGGATTGGCGGTTTACTGAACGCAACCTTTGGTAACGCCGTCGAGTTGATCATTTCGATCTTCTCATTAAAGGCTGGGTTGATTGGCGTCGTATTAGCCTCTTTGACAGGATCGGTTTTAGGAAATTTATTGCTGGTCGCTGGACTATCTTTCTTTATCGGTGGGACGAAATACAAGCGTCAGAAATTCAATGTATTTGATGCGAGGCATAACGCAGGATTATTGATTTTTGCCGTCGTTGTCGCTTTTGTTATTCCTGAAGTGTTCTCTCAGAATATGAACGAAACAAGCACGATGTCGTTAAGTGTCGGAATTTCCGTTATTTTAATTTTATTATACTTAGCTGCCCTATTCTTTAAATTGGTGACACACCGCGGTGTATACCAACCGGCGGAAAAAAGAGAAGGGGAAGAACCGCATGAAGAAGAAGTTCCGGAATGGAGCAAGAAAAAGGCAATCATGGTTCTTGCCTTGGCCACCGTTGCAGTTGCTTTCGTATCGGAAAAACTGGTTCATACCTTCAGTGAAGTCGGGGAAACCTTCGGATGGACTGAATTATTCATCGGGGTCATTATCGTGGCCATCGTAGGAAATGCGGCTGAGCATGCATCCGCCGTCATCATGGCCTACAAAAACAAAATGGATGTTGCCGTCGAGATAGCCGTCGGCTCGACCTTGCAGGTAGCGATGTTCGTCGCACCGGTTCTTGTGTTGATCTCGTTAATGTTCTCAACGAATATGCCACTTGTCTTCACCTTGCCAGAGTTGATTTCAATGGTGACGGCCGTTCTCTTGATGATCATGATCTCGAATGATGGAGAGACGAACTGGTTTGAAGGGCTTACCCTATTGGCCGCTTATTTCATCATGGGAATTGGTTTTTATCTATTATAAACGTGGAAGGTCTTCCGTATTGGGAGGCCTTTTATTCATAAAAAGGCATACAAAAATGACTCTGCTGTGATTGAGACGTAGCAGAGTCATTTTTATAAAGGTATAGTACAATCCATAGATTCATCCAAAATCTTTCATCATGCTTCTGTTAAAGTAAAAAGATACTTCTGTTAAAGTTGTGAAATATTCTAGAGTGTTACACCGTCCTTTCGCATAGTGAATTTAAGTAGTGGCGAATACGTTTTCTGTCATCCTTTTAAAGGGCATCGTAGATTGAATCGATAAGCATACCTCCTGAATGGTATTAGGTATGAACGTTTTCGCCTCCTTTTTATAAGGTAGGTTAAGTATACTCCATCTTTAAAGAAAAGTAAATATTCAGAACTTTACAAATATGTTACAAAATAGACTTCCACCCAACATGTATAGAAAGTTGAATAGAAACAAAATCTATAAACAAAAGATGGAACCCTTTAAAGGAGACGACAGCATGAGACGACTTATTCTTATCACATTGATTACAGTAGTGGCTTTCATTCAGACGAATGCAGGTGTGGGAGCGGAAGACAAACAAACTCGGAACAAGGTGAATATCCCGCCTTCCGTTTTAAATGTCGCCAAGGAAAATACGTATCCGAACCCGACTCAAGATCTGCCAATGCTTCAGGCAAGCAAATTTGCCCAACAATTGATTGATTCATCGGATATAAAAATTGAAAATCCAGAACTCATTCATATGCTGAATGAATCAGCGATTGCGAAAGCGCCACTTGCCTTTGGGTATAGAGCGACGATTTACCTTGGCCATTGGGCATTGAATTATGAATCGTTGGAGACATCCCCTAATTGGGAGTATCAAAAGATCAACATGAACTACTATGATAATCGCGGCGGCGAGGTTCCATACCGGATCCGCTATGTCCAAGAAAGTCAAAAGGAAGTGACCGGGGGCTTGACCGCGAAAATTCCAAAGGCTGAAGATGTCCAGAAAATGATGCTGCTAAAAGCAACGGAAAAGACGAATTTGCCACTCGTTTTAAAACCATCATCGGAGCCGGGACAAAAAAGGATGAAGTATACAATATTGCTTCCAACCGGATTGGTTATTTATCCAGCTATGCATCTGCCGTCAATGAAAAAGGGAAGGTCACCTATGGGGAAGTGTATCTGAACTTGAGGGGGAATAAGCGCACGATTGTGATTAAAAACATCACCTCGCAAGGCATCGGTGCATGGATACCCGTTCAGGACCACGTATCCTTCAGCTTTACGGTTACACAACAGCCAAGATAAAAAAAACTCGCCGGTTTGGCGAGTTTCTTTTTTATCTTCTAAAATGGGTGTTGATTTGCGTTCCAGGCATTTCGCTTTCCGCGGGCGGGCGGTGAGCCTCCTCGTCGCATACGCTCCTGCGGGGTCTCACCTGTCCCTCAATTCCCGCAGGAGTCTTCACGCCTTTCACTCCAATCAACTCTCTTTCTAAACGTCTGAAAAAGATGGCCAACTGGATTTGGAGACAACCGGAAATGGCCTAGGAAGAGGCAATGGACAGCCTTTTTAAGCCAAAAAACCATGAAAAGTGTTCAAATTTAAAAGAGGTCCGTAATGAACCATTCTGGACCTCTTTTGTCGACAAACTAAAACTCGCCGGTTTGGCGAGTTTCTTTTTATATAAGGGACTTTCTCGTTTTGAAGTCCTCTTTTGGATAGTAGGCATTTTTGACAAGGACGTTAGGTCCAAGGCATTTGACCGCTGGGCAGTGGCAGTTCAATTCATTGGCCAGTTTTGAATTCATCCATGTTTCATACGATTCAGTCAGTGGCTGATCCTGGATGTTCCCCAATGTTGGAGCATCGCCGAAGTCGGTCACGATGACCTCCCCGGTGAAGATGTTGACATTCAGGCGGGATCGTCCATCCGGGTCATTGCGAACTGTCACTTTTTTTGAGCTATAAAGGCGCTTTAAAAGTTCAAGGTCTTCTGGATGGGCATTACAAGGATAGAATGGTAGCGTTCCGAACAGCATCCAGACATTTTCGTCCCGGATATCAAGCAGATGATGAATGGCTTCGCGCATTTTTTCCAATGATAATGTTTCAAGGGCCGAAGCAAAATCACTAGGGTACATCGGATGGATTTCGTGGCGCTGACAGCCCATTTCCTCGACAATCTGTTTATGGATATGCGCAAGATGGGGCAGTGTGCTTTTATTCAGCATCGTTTCAGCCGAAACCAACACACCGGCCTTTGTAAGGGCACGGGAATTTTCAATCATTTTATCGAATAATTTCTTCCGCTGTTCACGGGTAGGTTTACGATCCATCATGGCAAAGCCGACATCAATGAATTCATCAATCGTTCCCCAGTTATGTGAAATGTGAAGGACATCCAAATACGGGATGATTTCTTCATATCTTTCCAAGTCAAGCGTCAAGTTGGAATTCATTTGGGTGCGAACGCCGCGGCTACGCGCATATTTCAATAGAGGCAAGACATAATTCTTCACTTGTTTTCTTGAAAGCATCGGTTCGCCGCCTGTTATGCTTAGCGAGCGGAGCGATGGGATTTCGTCAAGGCGCTGAATCAATAATTCCAAAGGAAGAGCATCGGGATCTTTCGGTTGCAGTGTGTAACCGACTGCACAATGTTCACAACGCATGTTGCAAAGGGTTGTGGTTGTGAATTCCACATTGGTAAGAGTGAGCTTTCCATATTGATCGACGTCCATATATGCTTCCCAAGGATCATACTTGGGTGTAATTGGTGTTAAGAGATCTTGCTTCAGTATAGACATGTTTAAAACTCCTTACGTAATAATGCACTAACCCATTATGAACAATGGGAACAAAAATTGTCAAATGGCGAACCCCGGACAATAGCTTACCATTGCACTTTGGAGCATTTTTCGTTACGATGGAAGGAAGAACAGAAGGAGAGTGCCTCATGGGAAAATCCATTACAGATAAAAACGACCAATTATCCTATCTTAAGGAACGCCTAACGATGTTCGTGGAGGTTCTGGACCATATCGAACCCGAGAGTACAGACCTGGAAGACATCGACCGTCTAATCGGCATGCTAGATGATCTTGAAGATAAAGTGCAACAATTTAAAACTCGTTCAGAAGAATAATACCTGTAGGATACTATGATTTTTTAAATATGAATATGCTCAAAAGGGATGACGGGATAAATCGTCGTCCCTTTTTATATGCCAATTTTTATGAAGGAAAATGAATTACTTGTTTTCGAAAGATTATGGAAGATGTATAATAAAACGGGTGTCAAGTCATGACTACTTTTGTCGTGATATATCTAGGGGATTAAGAGGGGGAAGAGAAATTTGGATATTCAGAAATTCCAAGAAAGCATGTACAGTCTTATCGTTGAAACTTCAACGAATCTTCCAAAGGATGTTCGTCGTGCGGTCAAGAGCGCGAAACAACGTGAAAATGCAGGTACGCGTTCAGCATTGAGCCTAGCGACCATCACGAACAATATTACAATGGCTGACGACAATGTATCTCCGATTTGCCAGGATACAGGTCTACCGACTTTTAAAATAAAAACTCCTGTTGGTGTGAACCAACTTGAAATAAAAGAAGCAATCCGCAATGCCCTTATTTTAGCGACAAAGGCCGGCAAGCTTCGTCCAAATGCTGTCGACTCTTTGACAGGAAAAAACAGCGGGGACAACCTTGGGGAAGGTCTACCTGTCATGAAATTCGATCAATGGGAAGAAGATTATATTGATGTGCGCCTGATCTTGAAAGGTGGCGGCTGCGAAAATAAAAATATCCAATATAGCCTACCAATGGAGCTTGAAGGATTAGGGAAAGCGGGCCGTGATTTGGACGGGATCCGTAAATGCATCCTTCATTCTGTCTATCAAGCACAAGGTCAAGGCTGCAGTGCCGGGTTCATCGGTGTCGGTATCGGGGGAGACCGTTCATCCGGATATGACTTGGCTAAAGCGCAACTTTTCCGTAGCAATGAAGATGTGAACCCGAATGAAGATCTTCGCAAGCTAGAAGAGTATATTATGGAAAAAGCGAATGAACTTGGAATCGGAACAATGGGCTTCGGCGGCGAAACGACATTGCTTGGCTGTAAAATCGGCGTCATGCATCGCATTCCTGCAAGCTTCTTCGTATCTGTTGCATACAACTGTTGGGCTTTCCGCCGCTTAGGTGTGAAAGTAAACCCGGAAACAGGTGCAATCAACGAATGGTTGTATCAAGAAGGCGAGAAAATCGACTTTGCTCGTGAAGCTGAAAAAGCAGCACGTGAAGAAGTGGCCGTCTCCATCGAAACAGACGTGGAAGCACCACGTGAAATCACGCTTCAAGCACCAATCACGGAAGAGCAGATCCGTGCGCTTCAAGTCGGGGACGTCGTCCACATTAACGGCAGAATGTACACAGGCCGTGACGCCATCCATAAGCACTTGTCTGAAAACCCTTCACCAATCGACCTTGATGGACAGATCATCTACCATTGTGGACCGGTTATGCTGAAGGATGAAGAAGGCAAATGGCATGTGAAAGCAGCCGGACCGACAACAAGTATCCGTGAAGAACCGTACCAAGGCGATATCATGAAACGTTTCGGTATCCGCGCGGTCATCGGGAAAGGCGGCATGGGACCAAAAACGTTGGAAGCCCTGAGTGACCATGGCGGCGTTTACCTTAACGCAATCGGCGGAGCGGCTCAATACTACGCAGACTGCATTAAATCGGTCGAAGGCGTGAACTTCACTGAATTCGGCATTCCTGAAGCCATGTGGCACCTTAACGTCGAAGGCTTCACTGCCGTCGTGACGATGGATTCACACGGAAACAGCCTACACAAAGATGTTCAACAATCATCATTGGACAAACTGTCTCAATTCAAAGAACCCGTATTCAAGTAATAGAAAAAAGACGCTCGCCGATTTGGCTGAGCGTCTTTTTCATTACTCTTCCTTTCTGGGATTGGCATCAGACGTTAACTCTGGTTCTAGTTCAGTTGCAGACTCCAGATCCGGTTCCGTTATGGAAGCAGATTCTTGAAAAGACTCAGATTCCGTTTCAGGTTCTGGAAAGGGATCGATTCGTGAAATGTCACTCGAATCAAACCCGCTTCTCACAAAATAGACGAACACTCCTGCACCAAGCGCGAGACAACCGACAAACCCCATCGTAATCAACCATTCCAGCATGACATACGCCCCCCTTTTCTTATGTATATGAAAAAAAGGGCGATTATTACCTGAAAGGAGTACAAACTAACGGAATTTACGGAACATATATTAGAAGGGAAAGGAGGGGATTTTATGCAGAACAATTACTTCCTATACTTCATCGCCTTGTTGACAGGTTTTGCGTTCATTCTTCTTCCTGTGGCAGGCACGATTTTCTCCGGTCTAGGAACATTCCTAGTCGTTATCGGAATCGTCATCGTCCTTGTTTTTGCCATCGCCATCATTTGGCAGGCAGCACAGGCATTATTTAAAGGATAAACAGACTTCGGGGGCCTATCCCAATTTTGGGACAGGCCTTTTTTTGTGAGGATTTTTTACATAAGAAGCGGGAATTCGACTGTTACGACCACTAAATTCGACGGTGGGCAAGTGGAATTCGACTTTCAGGGAGATAATTCGACCGTCAACCGAGATAAATCGACGTTTACCTCATTTGAAGCTGTCCACCGGTGCGGGAATTCGACCACGCGAGTAGATAATTCAACCACGGCGAGCCATGATTCAACCAGAAACGAGAATAATTCAGCCAGACACAAAATCGTGCATATAAATCCTTCCGTTTCAAACACTAAGAAAAAGGAAATTGGGGGACGATTCAATGAAGAAGATGGCGATGATGTCGGCTATTCTCTGTTTACTCTGGTCTTTGGCGAGCCCGGCTTTTGCAGAGTCCTATAATTGGGGCTTCAATAAAGGGAAAAACGGAACTCCGGCGGATGCGGGTAAAAATTTCAATGAGATGCTGCCTAAATATGAAGCGATTTATAAAGGGGATACCTCGAAAAAGGATATTTACCTGACATTCGATAATGGCTATGAAAATGGCTATACGGCGCAGATCTTAGATGTGCTAAAAAAACATAAGGCACCGGGTGCTTTTTTCGTCACCGGCCATTATTTAAAGACGGCGCCTGAACTTGTCGTCCGGATGGCGAATGAAGGCCATATTGTCGGAAACCATTCATGGAACCACCCAGACATGACGAGCGTGACAGACGGAGTCATCCGCACCGAATTACTTCGGGTCAAGGATGCGACGGAAAAATTGACGGGGCAAAAAGGGATGAATTATTTACGGCCGCCGCGTGGGGTTTTTAACGAACGGACGATGAAAATTGCCCAACAAGAAGGCTACTACCATATTTTTTGGTCACTTGCTTATAAGGACTGGGTCGTCGACGAACAGCGTGGAGCGGCTTTCGCCCATGATGAAGTCATGAAACAGATCCATCCGGGAGCGATTTTACTGTTGCATACGGTTTCAAAAGATAATGCTGAAGCACTCGATTCGATTCTGACGGATCTTGAGAAACAAGGGTACACATTCAAAAGCCTGGATGATTTAATGATAGAAAAACAACTGCCGAACAGGATGTTGTATTAACATGAAAGGCGGAACCTGACTAGGAAAATCAGGTTCCGCTTTTTGCCATTATCCTCAATAACAAGTAATATTTTCGAAAACATGCTATAATACCTGGAAAACTGCTAAAAGGATGGATCGCTTGTGTGGACGGAAAAAGTAGAGGTCCAAGGACCCTATAATTTTGATCTTGTACTCGAACGATTATCGTTGGACCCACTTCAAGTAGTTGATTTTATGAACAGGACGGTAAAAGTTCCATTATATATAGAAAAAGTACCAACCGTTATACACGTACAGGCAATCGGTGACACCGAAGAACCGGTCTTCATCATCAAAGGCCAATCAGAGGAAAACAAACCAAAGGCGTTGCAACGCTTGAAAAAGGTTTTCCATTGGCATGAGCCATTGGCTGCCGTTTCCCGGCACTTCCTGGAGTCAGATTTACGGGACATTTTCGAAGAGCACCGTGGCACGGCCATTGTCCTTGACTTCGATTACTATAGCTGCCTCGTCAAATGCATCATTCACCAGCAATTGAACCTGGCTTTTGCTCATACATTAACGGAACGATTCGTTAAAACATTCGGCTACCAGATCGATGGGGCCTGGTTTTACCCGACACCGGAAACGACTGCGCAGCTTCAGGTCGAACAGCTGAGGGCGATTCAATTCAGCGGCCGAAAAGCGGAATACGTCATCGGTTTATCTCAGCAAATCGTCCGTGGCCACCTTGATGTGGATCAGCTGGACAAGCTATCCGATCAAGAGATTATGGATACACTTATAAAAATACGCGGAATCGGCAGATGGACGGCGGAAAACTTCCTGCTATTTGGCTTAGGGCGACCGAACCTTTTCCCAAAATCCGATATTGGCATCCAAAATGCCCTGAAACAATTATATGGCTTACCGCAAAAGCCGACCCAAGAAGAAATGGAGACCTACAGTTTGAAGTGGGCCCCATATCTAAGCTACGCTTCCCTCTATTTGTGGAGAAGCATCGAAAAACGGAGTGAAAAGAAATGACAAACTTTCAAGATACAACCCTAGAAGTAAACCAAACCTTACCCTTAACGATTAAACGCCTTGGCATCAACGGAGAGGGAGTCGGCTATTTCAAAAAGAAAGTCGTCTTCGTCCCAGGTGCCCTTCCTGGTGAAGAAATCGTTGCGATGATCACAAAGGTGCAGCCGAATTTTTCCGAAGCAAAAATCAAAACGATCCGGAAAGAATCACCGCACCGCATTGCCGCACCATGTCCGGTCTACGAGCAATGTGGTGGCTGCCAGCTGCAACATTTAAGCTATGACCAACAATTGGTCGAGAAACGCGATATGGTCATCCAAGCGATGGAACGCCACACGGATTTCCCGATTGATTCATTGGATATCCAAGAAACGATTGGCATGGAAGACCCTTGGAACTACCGCAATAAAAGCCAATACCAAGTCGGCCAGAAAGATGGCAAGCTGATTGCCGGACTTTACGGCTTGAATTCCCATACATTGATTGATATCCCGAACTGCCTTGTACAGCATAAGGCGACGAATAAAATCACCCGTACGGTGAAAAAAATCCTGAAGAACCTGAACATCTCGATCTATAATGAGAGAAAAAGAAAAGGTGTCATCCGTACGATCATCACACGCGTTGGATTTGAAACGGGTGAAGTGCAAGTGGTCTTAGTAACGGGAGCGGAAGAGATTCCACAAAAAGATCAATTGCTTAAACAAATCCGCGACCAATTGCCAGAAGTGAAATCGGTCGTTCAAAACGTCAATAACCAAAACACATCGCTGATCTTCGGCGAAAAAACGATCCACCTTGCTGGCGAAAAAGTCATTAACGAAACATTGGGTGACCTATCGTATGAACTATCGGCGCGCACGTTCTTCCAATTGAACCCGGTTCAAACGGTTCGCATGTATGAAGAAGTGAAAAAAGCGGCAGCCCTAACCGGTACGGAAAAAGTCGTCGACGCTTATTGCGGCGTAGGGACGATCGGACTTTGGTTATCGGAAGATGCAAAAGAAGTACGCGGCATGGACGTCATCAAGGAATCGATCGAAGACGCCAAGAAAAATGCCATCAAACATAAACGCACCAACATGCACTACGAAACAGGAAAAGCCGAAAACATCCTGCCACGCTGGATCAGAGAAGGCTGGAAACCAGACGTACTCGTCGTCGATCCACCAAGAACCGGCCTGGACCAATCCTTATTGCAAACGATCCTGAAGGTCAAACCAAAAACCATTGTGTATGTATCATGTAACCCATCCACATTGGCAAAAGACCTGCATGAATTGAGTGCTCTATATAACGTAGAAACCATGCAGCCTGTGGATATGTTCCCGCAGACATCTCATGTTGAAGTTGTCACGAAATTGACGTTGAAAAAGTAATTCATATAAAATAACATTTCTAATTTTAGTCTCGGTTTTCGGTTCACTAACATGACCGAATTCCGGGCCTTTTTCATGGCAGCCCATGGCTGGATTTTTAGAAGGTAAAGAAGATTTTAAAATAGTGGGAAGCTGGTTCAATAGCTTGGTAACCCTTAAATGAGAGGACTTGAATCTGAAGATGAAAGATAATTTTTGGCGTGACTTACCACGACCTTTTTTTGTACTGGCACCAATGGAAGAAGTGACGGATGTTGTGTTTCGCCATGTAGTGGCTGAAGCAGGCAGACCCGATGTATTTTTTACAGAGTTTACAAACTCGGAAAGTTATTGTCACCCTGAGGGGAGACAAAGTGTGCGTGGGCGATTGACCTTTACAGAAGATGAACAACCAATGGTTGCCCATATATGGGGAGATAGGCCTGAAAACTTCAGGGAAATGAGCATTGGTATGGCAGAGCAAGGGTTTAAGGGAATCGATATCAATATGGGCTGTCCTGTCCCTAATGTAGCAGGAAATGGGAAAGGTAGTGGCCTGATCTGTCGTCCCGAAGTCGCAGCAGAATTAATCCAAGCAGCAAAAGCAGGCGGATTGCCTGTTAGTGTAAAGACAAGGCTTGGTTACACGGAAGTGGACGAATGGCGCGACTGGCTAACACATATCTTGAAACAAGACATTGCGAACCTTTCCATCCATCTGCGTACAAGAAAAGAAATGAGCAAAGTGGATGCTCATTGGGAACTGATCCCGGAGATCAAGAAACTTCGTGATGAAGTGGCACCAGATACCCTTCTGACAATCAATGGAGATATCCCTGACCGCGAAACTGGCTTGGAACTCGCACGTAAATACGGTGTGGATGGAATCATGATCGGACGTGGCATTTTCCACAATCCATTTGCCTTTGAAAAAGAATCGAAAGAGCATACTAGTAGGGAATTGCTTGGTCTCTTAAGATTGCATATGGACCTTCATGATAAATATTCAGAAATCGTACCACGTTCGTTCAAGCCCCTACCTCGCTTTTTCAAGATCTATGTCCGTGGATTCAGAGGGGCAAGTGAACTGAGAAATCAATTGATGAACACAAAATCAACTGATGAAGTGCGTGCCTTGCTTGATACCTTTGAACATCCTGAAGTGGTGGAGGAACAGTAGGAATAAAATCAGACCTGGTTTTCGGTAAAGTAACATTTTCCGAATCCAGGTCTTTTTCATGTGTAGCTTGTCCTCACTCCTTCTCTAGAACTCCCGTATTAAAAACTGTCATGGCTGGATCCGACCTTTCTGAATCATTATAAAGGTTTATTTTTGTTACAGTAAATTACATGTAATGGTAAAATAGTAATAGAATGTTACAAAACCTTTTTATCAGGAAGGAAGACTCCTAATGGACAAGCAATACTTTAATCTGATGCAATTTTTTGATGGGTATGTACGAAATTACCGAAGAATGAATCTGGCCAAATTACATAACCGTTCAATGTTTACGAAACGTGAAATAGATTATTTTGCCAATCTAGGTGAGATGTTGGGGTTTGATTCATTTATCGAAGATACCAAGTTTGATAAAACAATGGGACGTTCAAGACCGATGGATTTGTCATGGTGGAAATACGATGGGAGAGTTGATGAAGAAAATTTTTTATACCTTGCCCTGCATTTAGAAAGGGAGTCTATTTGGACTAAGGATATGGAGACAATCGAAAAACTCTTTTCAGATACAGAAGAAGGGTTTATTCCACATAATGTGATAGGTATCCAATACATAGAATCGGTAGACAGAATGGAATCTCTTAATGAATTAATTGTTCAAAAGAACGTAGTGCAGAACTCGAATGTTCTAATGATCTATCGTTATTATGACGCTCTATTTGATGTACAAAGAGTTTATGCATATAGCTTTACTCCCAATGGCTTAAAGGAAGTGAGGAAGGCTATCTGTGACAAGGACGATTCTGGCTACTGGTTTATGTCATTTGAAGAAGAGTATGCTAATTTTCGAAAAAATAAAGAGGCCACTAATATAATGCAATAATCGTTTTAAAAACAGGAAGTACAATGGAGGGACTTATATTGCTGAGTTTTGAACATAAGAAGTCAATTTTTCATTCATTTAAAGAATTGCAGGAAAAACTAATCAGTAATAATAGAATAAATTTTGTTTATCCTAATAGTTTGCAAAAAGGGAAGACTCTTGCTACCCAATTACATCCGAGTGGAAATGGGTATGTAGTTGGAAAATATATGGACCCTGAAACAATTATAAAAAAGGGTTATGAAGTGGATCCACGAGGATGGATAAAGATTAAGAATTTTTCATTGAAAGAGTTAAATGAGATTATTTCAACTGCAATGATTTCTATGTCAGGTACAGAAGCAAGAGGATAAGGAGCGAACGCTATAAGCTCTAATTAGGATACTGGAATTAAGAAAAAACATGTACCACATGATTTTCCTTGGAATAAATTGGTTAATTGAGTGAAGCACTTCTTCTAATGTTTCTTGTTATACTTGTCTTAGTAGTTAGACTGGAATATTGAAGGGTGATGTGGAAGTGAAAGCATCTGAAACGAATTTTTTGAAGTTTCTTCAAGGTACAAAACAATTTATAATCCCGATTTATCAGCGGAAATATAGTTGGACTGCAGAGCAATGTAAACAACTTTTGAATGATATTTTACGAGCTTCTAAAGATGATGATATAAAAGGACATTTTGTGGGGTCTATCGTATACATTGAAAAGGGTCTATATCAAATATCAGCTGTACCGCAATTACTTGTCATTGATGGACAACAGCGTATGACTACACTTACTTTGCTATTGCTTGCTTTAGGTGAGGCAATAAAAGACAG
The DNA here is from genome assembly GCF_044762055.1 of Peribacillus sp. NPDC097198. Taxonomy (NCBI): domain Bacteria; kingdom Bacillati; phylum Bacillota; class Bacilli; order Caryophanales; family Bacillaceae; genus Peribacillus; species Peribacillus sp. NPDC097198. The sequence continues at coordinate 45,845 of NZ_JBIWDO010000010.1, forward strand.
TGGACAAACATTTGATATAACTAGAAAGAAAATCATGAATTACTATTTAGTAAATAATGAAGAGGAAGATGAGCTTTATCATAAACTTCTCCTGACTCAAACAGATAAAGAAACACTACTCAGCTTAATAAATGGGCAAGAGCTTCCTGAAGAATACTCGCAAAGAGTGTTTGAAAACTTCAAGTTCTTTTTAGATCAAATTAGAAAAAGTGGGATCGATCTTAATTTACTTTATCGGGGCATAGCCAAACTCATTGTTGTTGATATATCCCTTGACCGTGATCACGATAATCCACAACTGATTTTTGAAAGTTTGAATTCAACAGGACTTGACTTGTCACAAGCCGATTTAATCCGCAATTATGTTTTGATGAAACTTGACCCAGCCGAACAAGAGGTCCTATATAAGAATTATTGGCATCCAATGGAGAAAAGATTTGGTGACCTAAGTGAATCTTCCTTATTTGATAGGTTCATGCGTGACTATTTAACGGTCAAGATGGGTCGTATACCGAATATTAGAAACGTATATGCGGATTTTAAAGAGTATGTTGCACAACTAAAAGAGGTGGATATTGAGACAATTCTAAAAGATATTTATCAATATTCTAAGTACTTTGTGCACTTAGCTTTTCAGACCGAAAAGGATAAAGAGATTAATGCTATTTTAAAAGATATAAATTCATTAAAGGTTGATGTTTCATATCCATTCTTACTTGAAGTTTATGATGATTATTTCAACCAAAAGATAACTCAGGCTGAATTTATATCGATTCTAAAATTGGTTGAGTCGTATGTTTTTCGTCGAGCAATTTGTGGAGTGCCAACAAATTCACTTAATAAAACATTTGCAACGATAAGCAAGGAAATAAACAAAGAAAAATATGTAGAAAGTCTACAGGTTATTTTAGCACTTAAAGACTCTTATAAGAGGTTCCCGAATAATGAAGAATTCATTAGGGAACTTACCGTAAAAGATGTATACAACTTTCGGAACCGCAACTATTTGTTAAGGAAGTTGGAAAATTACAATAGAAAAGAAATTGTCGAAATTGAAAGCTATACGATTGAACATATCATGCCTCAAAATGAAAATATGTCTATTGCATGGAGAAATGATTTAGGAGTAAATTGGGAAGAAGTTCATAAGACCTATCTTCATTCATTAGGGAATTTAACTTTAACAAGATATAACTCTGAATTGAGCGATAGACCATTCAAAGAAAAAAGGGACATGGATGGTGGCTTTGCTGATAGTCCGTTACGTTTGAATCGAGGTATAGGTCAACTTGAACTATGGAATGAGCATGAAATTGTGAATAGAGGAAAGAGGCTTGCGGAACAGGCAATAGTAGTCTGGAGCTATCCAGAGCTTTCCGAAGAAATCATTTCACAATATAAGAAAAAGCCTAATGAAAATGAGAAAGTAAAATATACAATCAATGATTTTCCTGAATTAACAGGAGCAATGTTAGAATTATTTGAACAACTAAGAAAAAGAATTTGTAACCTGGATAGTTCTGTAAGGGAAGAATTCAAAAAACTATATATTGCTTACAAAACAACAACAAACTTTGTAGATATTGTTCCACAGAAGAGTAGGCTTCGTTTAAGTCTTAACATGCCATTTAGTGATATACATGATCCAAATGAAATATGTAAAGATGTTACGAACCTGGGCAGATGGGGGAATGGTGATGTCGAGTTCGGAGTTGCTAATGAAAGTGAAGTTGAATATGCCATGTTCCTCATACAACAATCTTTTGATAAACATAGGGACGAAGAGTAAGGATCTCAAATATCCATTAATAATAACCTGTCTACTTTAGGCAGGTTATTTTTTCAGTTAATTCTTTCTCCTCTATACTTGAAAATGTAATAGGAATTGCCATACTCTATTGGTACTTTTATCATGTTATTGCTTTGAGTTTAATTTTAGTTATATATAATTAAAAATGAAACAAGATGGGGGCTTACAATGATACATATCGTTTTCGGTGCATCCGCTTCAGGAAGCGTAAAGTTCTTTTTAAGGGAATTGGGTCTTGATAAAAGGGAGAAGGTTATTTCTTTTTGGGATATGTTTTCAATCGGACCCGTTTGGCAGCTGCATGAGGAAAAGGGGATTCAAGCTAGGTTTGAGTGGATGAAGACGTATATACATGACGAATTTGATGAATGTCCCGATTATGAAAAGAAATTTGAAAAGACGATCAAACAAATACATTCTATTCCTGAAGGAAGTCATCTAACCATTTGGACTTCAACTAATGCACATGAACAGACAGGATTGCGGTTGATTGTTTATCTTTTAAAGGATAAGAATATGGATATTAGTCTTATTAACACGACAGAAGAGTACGAAGAACTGTTTCAAGTGAAAAAAGTGAAATATACACCACTTCATACAGGTGAAATTCCCTCTGAAAAGCTTCAATACATATATGAACAGGGTAAAAGAACGTTATGTACTGACCATGATCGAGAAGATTTAGAAAAAGAGTGGCAATCCCTTTCAGATAACCAAGAAACGTTACGAATTTGGAAAAATGGAAGGATTCAGAGCGTTCCTGAAGATTATTATGATGCATTCATTATGAAGAAAGCCAAAAACCTACATGGCCAACAAAAGACTAAAGATTTTATGATATCCGCAAGGCTCATTGGTGAGGTGTTGGGGCATTTAGATCAGTATGTAGGGGATTCGTTTCTTGAATCTCGATTGAAAAAGCTGATTGAACAAGGGGCATTTGAAACGGAAGGTAATCTTGAAGGTATGAGATTTTATAAGGTTAGATTAAAACAGGATAGCTGAGGAAGCGAATAGGAACGGATCTCTTTTTTATTGAATTCAGGGGGGAAAAGAATGAAGCAAATTAAATGGCTCGCGATCCCTTTAATGGGATTGATCCTTGCAGGATGTGTGGATTCCACAGCGCGGGTTGAAATAAATAAAGATAAAAGTGCGGATCTCTCGCTTGAAGCAGCCATGGACGGTGATATGTATGCGCTGGCCGGTCCCTATATTGAAAAGGCACTGAAGGGGACGGATTACAAGCTGGAACAAGGCGAAAATGCCATCAAGGTGTATAAACATTACCCTTCTCTTGAAGCGCTGAACTCTATCCAGGACGGATCAGGTGAGAGTAAGATTTCCGTGGATGAGAAGGACTCTTTCTTTTATACAGCTTATGATGTGAAGGCATCCGTTGATTTACAAAGCCAGCTCAGCCGATACATAGGGGATGTAACCAGCAACACCTTCATACAATCCATCATTCTTCAAAAGCTGGACCAATCGGATCTTAAACTGGAAGTAGCGCTTCCGTATAAGCTCTTTGGCTCAAACAATGCCGATGAGGAGAATGGTAAAACCCTATCTTGGGATATCTCGACAGCTACCGAAACGCCTGTCGAGTTTGAAGTGATTGTTCCGAAGGTTAAAACGATCGCCACTACGGCGGGAATTGTGGTTGTCTTCATTATCGGGGCCGTCATCTTGATTGTGAAAGGCAAGAGAAAGAGGAAATAATTGAGTGGAGACTTTCATGTACGGCATGGAGGTCTTTTTTTCTATCTAATTGCTTGTGATATATTTAGAGTCATAAAAGTCAGGGAATCCATCTACTTGAAAGCTTTCGGAAAAGAGGATGGGAATGGCGGAACGAGGCATTTAAGGGGAGAGTTTATATCTTGCCCAACACTTAGAAGGTGAATTTACTTGGACTAAGGAAATAGATATTGAAAAAAAATTTTCCGATATTGAAGAAAGATTCGTTCCTTATAGTAAGATAGGTATCTAATATATAGAATCTGTAGGCAGAAAGTTTATCTTAACGATTTAATCATTCAAAAGAATGTAGTTCAGAATTCGAACGTGCTAATGGTCTACCGTACTTATAATACTTTTGATATAGAAAGAGTTTTGCATTTTATAGGTCTATTCCAAAAAGTTTAAAGGAAAAAAGGAAGGATATCTGTGACCAGAAGGAGATTGGTTTATATCATTGAAGAAGAGTATGCTCCTTTTCGATAATGCAATGGCCTCTATGTTAAATAATAAGCAGGATAGAAGTGAGGTAACAGAGAACAAAGAACAAATATTCCTACTGAAATTACAAGTTCATAAAGGTTGGATCTTCAAAGGACTATGTCTTGATCAGGTTGTGTAGGAGAGTAAGACTAGTAGGAACAACGCTATTCAGATAATACATTTTTTGCTATAGTAAGAATGGATTGTTATAGATTATTATAAAAGAGTATTACGTATACGACGTTCATTTTTTCATCCAGATTACTAATAAAGGAGTTTGTTAATATTTTGAAGAAAAAAAAGGTATTTTATGATGAAGTCACTTTCATTAGGGCTATTGCATGTATATTAGTCCTTACTGTACATGTAACAGCCACGTTATTTTATAGCAGTAAAGAATTCACAGCCGAACCTTTGTTGTTTTTCAATCAAATTGCTAGAATGGGAACGCCAATTTTTGCTATTATTAGTTCCTTTTTGCTCATGATTTCGGTTGTTAATAGGGGATTTAATTTAAATTATTTCCTTAAGACAAGAATTACAAAAATTCTTTTTCCATATATTATATGGTCCTTTGTATATTTAGTTTTCAATATTTATTTCTTAGAGAAAGATAATAATTTTGGTGAATTCTTTGGGCAGCTTATGTATGGAACGGCATATACACATCTCTACTTTTTCTTGGCGGTTTTTCAGTTTTATATAATTTTTCCTTTTGTCCAACGACTGAGTAATCCGAAACTCATTATTTTCACCTGTTTGACAATCATCGTGAATGTTATTTGGATTAATCATACCCCCATTCAATTCAACAGTGAATTTTTAACAAACTTCTTTTATGGTAGACGATCCTTTCTTTTAAACTGGATTGGCTTCTTCGGAATTGGATTAGTTTTCGCTAAATTTTTCCATGAGATTAAAAGTTTCATTGCTAAAAATCAATTTCTATTCTTAATTCTCTTCGGGTTGGCCTTCATGGAGACTTGGATTATCATATCCACAAATAATGGAATCTTTAGCTCAACAAGGGTGGAAAATCTGTATTTGGTACCACTGTTCATTTCAGTTTTACTCATTATATATAATCTCATCAAAAAAGAAACAATTGTACGCGAAATCTTTAAGAAGATAGGGAATTATTCAATGGGGATTTACCTTATTCATCCGCTTGTCCTATCATTTTTTAAAACTAAGATCATAGATCATTATGGAAGTATGTCTGTATTGGAAAGTTCGATGTTTGTTTTTGCACTTATAGCCGTGTTAGGTGTCTGTATGGCCTTGGTTCATTTAATCAGTCTCCTACCGTTTTCTTCCTATGTTGTTCCAATTCCTCAACGGAAAAACAAAAAGGTTAAAAAGGAAGAGGAAGTGCCTTACCTTAAAGCCAATTAAGAAGGATATTAGTCAAAATAAAATAAAACCCGAATACGTTGATTCATCAACATTTTCGGGTTTTTGGTCATTTTTGAGAGAATATCAGGTGAATGGTAATATGTTTCATATATTGAAAAGGCACTGAAGGGGACGGATTACAAGCTGGAACAAGGCGAAAATGCCATCAAGGTGTATAAACATTGCCCTTCTCTTGAAGCGCTGAACTCTATCCAGGACGGATCAGGTGAGAGTAAGATTTCCGTGGTTGAGAAGGACTCTTTCTTTTATAAAACTTATGATGTGAAGGCATCCGTTGATTTACAAAGCCAGCTCAGCCGGTATATAGGGGATGTAACGAGCAACACCTTCATACAATCCATTATTCTTCAAAAGCTGGACCAATCGGATCTTAAACTGGAAGTAGCCCTTCCGTATAAGCTCTTTGGCTCAAATAATGCCGATGAGGAGAATGGCAATACCCTATCCTGGGATATCTCGACAGCTACTGAAACGCCTGTCGAGTTTGAAGTGATTGTTCCGAAGGTTAAAACGATCGCCACTACGGCGGGAATTATGGTTGTCTTCATTATCGGGGCTGTCATCTTGATTGTGAAAGGCAAGAAAAAGAGGAAACAATAGAGGGGAGACTTTCATGTAGCATGTTAATAAATGAGGGGAGTGGAAAGAAATGAAATTTAAAACAAAGTTATATCTAAGTGCAGCAGCTTTAGTTGTTTTGATGAGTATCTTTTTAGTTACCACTAAGTCTTATTTTAATAATCAAGAAATAAATGTAGCGAGTGATCAATGCTATGAAAAAGAGGGGCAACCGAATGTTAGTATGACTGCCCTTACTCTTAATTATTCTTTTTCTTGTGAAAGTGAACAATAATTACCTTAATAAAAGTGTAACTTATATGACATCTATCAACCTGACAAGCTTTTTTTTGTCGGGTTTTCTTTAGTGTATTGGTCGTCTCTATTTACTGGATAATTCCTTCATCATTAAAATATGTGGGATTCCGTCTTCCATAAATAGATCGGATGAAGTCTGATATCCGAGTTTGTCATAAAAGCCTTCTGCCTGTTTTTGTCCATGCAATTTAACTTTGGATACTTCATTTTTTTCTGCTATTTCTTCTAATACTTTTATGATTATTTTTCCATAACCCAATTTACGGTAAGGTTTTAGGATGCAAATTCTTTCTAGCTTACCAAAGCCATCAACGGTTCTTATTCTGCCTGTACCTACTGGTAGTTCATTATGATAAGCCAAAATGTGTTCGCATTGACTATCAAGTGTATCAAATTCGTCAAATTCATCTTCTAATGGAACGCCCTGTTCTTCAACAAATACCTTGCTTCTGATATGGAATGCCTGTTTTAGCTCATTCTCTTCGATTATCTTTTTTACTTTCACTTTTCTTCGTCCTTTCTCAACTGTTTCAAGTTATATCGTACAATATTTTTTGTTGCAAATGCAACAAAAATCCATTAATATTTGTATAAGTAATTACGAGTTATTGGGGTGTTGAACATATGAAGGAAGTTCTTCGTGAGATTGGAATGGTAGCAAGGGCCTTGGATTCTATAAGCAATATAGAGTTTAAAGAGTATGACCTTACAAAAGGGCAGTATTTGTACCTTGTGCGCATATGCGAGAATCCAGGAATCATTCAAGAACGGTTAGCAGAAATGATAAAAGTAGACCGAACCACGGCAGCTCGTGCAATAAAGAAATTGGAGATACAAGGTTTCATTGAAAAGAGAGAGGATACACATAACCAAAAGATCAAAAAGCTTTTCCCAACTGTAAAAAGCGAAAGCGTTTATCCTTTCATAAAAAGAGAACATGATTATTCCAATGCAGTCGCATTAGCTGGATTATCCGAAGAAGAAGGAGAAACCCTTTTTCGTCTTCTGCAAAAAGTGAGAAAAAATATAGAAATAGACTGGGAATATGTGAAAAAGGGAAACAAGAGAAATTATTGATAAGTAGAGGAGCGGACTATTACAATGTCGATACATATACGAAAGTGTACCCTTGAAGATTTGCCACTACTCCAAGAGATTGGCTGCGAAACATTTAATGAGACATTCAAGGATCTGAATTCGCCCGAAAATATGAAAGTTTATTTGGAAGGGGCCTTTAATTTAACACAATTAGGAACGGAATTATCCAATCCCTCTTCGGAATTCTTTTTTATCTATTGTCATACAGAAGTCGCCGGGTATTTAAAGGTGAATGTCGATGAAGCCCAGACAGAAAAGGAGGGTGATGAGTCACTTGAAATTGAGAGAATTTATATAAGAAAGGAATTTCAAGGGCAGGGATTGGGTCATCATCTTATAAATAAAGGAATAGAATTGGCGAAAGACCAGAGTAAGAAGAAAGTCTGGTTAGGCGTTTGGGAAAAAAATGAGGGGGCCATCAAATTTTATGGAAAAATGGGCTTTACTCAGAGTGGAACGCATTCCTTTCACATGGGAGATGAAAAACAGACCGATCTTGTTATGACTAAAATACTTATGTGAATTTGAATGTCCACTTACATTATGACGCTCAATGTATCTAAAAAAAATTGACCTTCAATCAAACCTGACAGGTATTTCTGTTAGGTTTTTCTAGTCTGAAAAAGTGTTTTGTAACAAGATTTTGCCATTGCAACCTCCGGGAAATTTACAGTTTTAAATCATACCTATGGGGTAAAGTATAAGAGAGTTAGGGAATTTATCCTAAATGGAAATACACTAGAAAAATACCGATTAATCATTTACTACATGGAGGTTTTTTCATGACAACTAAGAATAAAGTAGCGATTATCACAGGAGCAGGAAGCGGTTTAGGACAAGCTACAGCGGTTCGAATGGCTGAAGAAGGAGTCAATATCGTTGTAGTGGACGTTAATGAAAAGGGTGGGAACGAAACAGTTGAAATGGTGAAAAAATTAGGAGTGGATTCTTTTTTCATCAAAACGGATGTTTCCAAAGCAGAAGAAGTGAAGAACTATGTGGATAAAACAGTAGAGAAATATGGCCAAATCGATTATTTCTTTAACAATGCAGGGATCTCTGGTAGCGGTAAGTATTTCTTGGATACGGACGTGGAAGAAATTGAAAAGATCGTTCAAATCAATTTAATGGGTGCTTTATATGGCGTTCGTTATGTAGCCGAGGTCATGCTGAAAAATGGCAGTGGATCGATTGTTAATACAGCTTCAAGCGCGGGTGTGATCGGACAGGATTCAGTAGTGACCTATTCCGCTACGAAACATGCTATTGCAGGGTTAACGAAGTCCATGGTGGCTGAATATGCAAAAGAAGGTTTGCGCGTGAATGCAATTGCACCAGGACCTACTGAGACACCGATGGTCAAGGCTTTCTACGAAGCTAATCCGGCCATGAAAGAGAACGCAACGAAGGGCATTCCTCAAAAAAGACTGGGAACTCCTGAAGAGGTTGCGGAACTTGTAACCTTCCTATTAACGTCTAAAGCCGAATATATCAATGGAGAAGTTATTCGCATTGATGGTGGATTTACTAATACCAAATAATCATAGATCAGCAAAAAGCCTGTTTCGATTGGAACAGGCTTTTTGTATGCTCACTTATATGGCATTCACCTCTCAAACTGGAAAACTCAACGGAGCGTTTGTTGCCGGATCGGGTCATACCTCTTATGATGTAATGAGTAGGGGGTGAATCAATGGATAGTAGCAAAGTGGGCCATTTGATTTTACGATTGCGGAGGGAAAAAGGGTTCACGCAAAAGGAATTGGCCGACAGGATGAACCTTTCTGACCGGACCATTTCAAAATGGGAGCGTGGCCAAGGCTGTCCGGATATCTCCCTGTTACCGGAATTGTCCTCCCTCCTAGGTGTGAACATTGAACATATTCTGGAGGGCGAACTCGCTTCCAATGATTTTGTAGGAGGAAATATGAAAAGGTCAAACTATTTTGTGTGTCCATCTTGTGGGAATATTACCTTAAGCACCGGTAACGCTGCTGTTTCTTGTTGTGGAAGAAAGTTGGAGGCACTTGTACCGAAGAAAGCGACGGACGAGGAAAAGCTGGAAGTTACACAGGTTGAAGAGGATTGGTTCATTTCAAGCGATCATCCTATGACCAAAGAGCATTATATTTCTTTTATTGCCTTTGCTACAGGAGACCAGGTCCAACTTATCAAACAATATCCGGAATGGGGGCTGCAAACCCGCATTCCGAAGCGTAAACACGGCATGTTGCTTTGGTACTGCACGCAGCACGGTTTGTTTTATCAGTTGATTTAAGGAGAAAAAAAGCCATCAATCTATAAAATAGTTCTACCAACAGGCAGTCAGCCCTTGATAGGGGCCCTGCCTTTTTACTGTGGATAAGTGAATTGGAAATTTGAGAAGTATTCACATGATATTGTATGATGAATGATAGGATCTTTTTTAATGATAAGAACGGAACATGGTATATCAACCATACATAGAGGGGGGAAAGTACATGGAAATTGGATTGACTACTTTTGTAGAAACGACACCGGATGTAGAAACGGGTAAGGTACTTAGCCATGCGGAACGTATACGTGAAGTAGTGGAGGAGATTGTATTAGCGGATGAGGTGGGGCTTGATGTCTATGGAGTGGGCGAGCATCATCGGAGGGATTATGCGGCTTCCTCACCAGCCGTCGTATTGGCGGCGGCAGCTTCACGGACAAAACGGATACGGCTTACCAGTGCTGTAACGGTGTTGTCTTCCGATGACCCGGTACGAGTGTTTAAGCAATTTTCGACACTTGACGCGATTTCGAATGGACGTGCGGAAATCATGGCGGGCCGGGGTTCCTTTATCGAGTCCTTTCCGTTATTCGGGTATGATTTGGACGATTACAATGAATTGTTCGATGAGAAGTTGGATCTGCTGTTGAAAATCCAGCATTCCGAAAAGGTGACCTGGAGTGGCAAGCATCGTCCAGCCATTCAAAACCGTGGGATTTACCCGATTCCTGTTCAGGATCCTTTACCTGTTTGGATTGCGAGCGGTGGTACTCCACAATCTGTTGTTCGCGCAGGCATGCTTGGACTACCACTTGTTCTTGCGATTATCGGCGGAAGCCCGAGACAGTTTGCAGGGCTCGTCCAACTGTATAAAAGGGCGGTCAAAGAGGCAGGGCATGACCCAAGCAAGTTACCAGTTGCCTCCCACTCACATGGATTCATTGCCGAGAGTACCGATCTTGCAACAGAGAAATTTTTCCCTTCCACTCAGAAAGCGATGAACGTGTTAGGAAGAGAGCGTGGGTGGGGAGAATACACCCGTGAAACCTTCGATTCGGCACGTAGTTTAGAAGGTGCCCTATATGTAGGTGACGCGGAGACCGTGGCGAAAAAAATCATTCACCTTCGTAAAACCGTGGGAATCACGCGCTTCATGCTGCATGTTCCCGTCGGATCGATGCCACATGATGATGTGATGAAAGCCATCGAACTATTGGGTAAAGAGGTGGCCCCAATAGTACGGGAGGAAATTGCGAGATGGGAAGCAGAGGGCGGCGAGGAATCGTAAGCCTTTGAGGCGATTCACCCAAACTTAATGTCGGATCCATCTTTTTTAGGTATAATAAAACATACAGTACACTTACAGCATCCGGGAATCTGTAAACGATTCTCGGATTTTCAGTTGCCTTCGTTTTTAGTATTGGAAGAATTTACTCGGGCAATGATAAAGAGGAAGCTACTGAAAAGGGTGCGAATATAGGAGGTTTATGGATGCATAATCATGATATTTTAATCAGAGTGCGATATGCTCTCGATATAAAAAATAAAGATATGGTAGAGATTTTCAAACTTGGCGGCGTGAACGTGACACAAGAAGAAGTGATGGAGATGCTGACCAAGCCAAAAGAAGACGACTATGACGAATACGACGATGATGATGTCGACTTTTACGAATATGAAGAAGAAGAGGATACAATCAAATGCAATAACAAGATGATGGAGTCATTCTTGAATGGCCTTATCATTTTCAAAAGAGGCAAACAAGAGCCAAAACCGGGACAACCAGAGAGCCCGGCACCAACTGGCAAGGAAAGTGTGAACAACGTCCTGCTGAAGAAATTGAAAATCGCGCTCACCCTAACAAGCGAGGATATGATTGAAATCCTGGGAGACGCAGGAGTCAATATCACCAAAGGGGAGCTAGGCGCCATTCTACGAAAAGAAGGCCACCGGAATTATAAACAATGCGGTGACCGATACGCTCGTAACTTCTTAAAAGGATTAACTTTGAAATACCGGGGATAACTATGGTGGACACGTGCAAGTAGTGGCGACAAGTTTATGCATTAACCCAGTTAGACTCAGTCATTGACTGAGTCTAACTTATTTTATTGTGCTAGAAATACAAATTTTTAGTGACACTAATAAAGTCATTTAAGGATGGAATTAAACGAGTAAAAAGATTATAAAAAAGAAGAAGAACACTCAACTATAATCACATAAACGGAAAATAAAAAAGTAAAATTTTGTATTTTATGTTATAATTTATAAAATATATTAAAGGAATTGTAAAGTTTTCATTGAAGAATTGACGTCTTTAAATCAAGAGTAGGAACGAACCCACCCACCTTTCCACCAATTGTATGCAAGATACCTTAAGAACCTGACTGGTATTTAAGAAGCATCACCTATAAAAATAGGGGGGAGTATAGTAAACTTTCACATGTTTTACTTTGTCTTCGTCCTGTGCAAAAAGTCCTTTAAATAGAGTTGGAAAATTCAATATTCTATTTTATTTTTATAAAACGGAGGGATATTACTGTGAATTTAAGAAAATTTACAATCTATCTAAGTGCTGGCTTAATGACTTTTACTCTTGTATCTCAACCAGTACTTGCTAAATCTACTGATCACCAAAAACCTGTTATTACTGGTGCGAAGAACACAACAATTTATATTGGTCAAATTTTCAATCCCAAATCAAATGTAAAAGCTAAAGATAATAAAGATGGAAATATAACAAAGAAAATAAAAGAAAACCTGGTAAATATACACTGACGTATACTGTTAGTGATAAAGCGAAAAATATACGAATTGTGAAGCGTGTGCTAACTGTAAAAAAAGACAAAATTAAACCAACTATTTCTGGTGTAAGTAATAAAATTATTCAAGTCGGTACATCATTTGATGCTCTTAAAGGTATTAAAACAAATGATAATATCGATGGGAACTTAATAAAGTCAATTAAAGTATCAGGAAAAGTAAATACAAAATCTCCAGGAAAATATACGCTAACATACTCTGTTAAAGACTCATCGGGAAATAGTATAAATGTAAAAAGAATAATTACAGTCGTTGACTCAACAAAGCCAGTCATAAATGGCATTAACGATGTAGAAATTGAAGTAGGAAAAACGTTTGATAAACATACAGGTGTAATAGCTACAGACAATTTAGATGGTATTATTACGAATAATATCGAAGTTATAGGTGATGTAAATACTAATAACCTTGGAAAGTATACTCTAACGTATCGTATCGCTGATAAAGCAGGTAATATTACAATTAAGAAAAGGGTTGTAACAGTTATTGACAAGTCGGCTCCCATATTAAACGGAGTTGATGATGTATCGATTGACTATGGTACTATATTTGATCCAATGAATGGTGTTTTTGCTACTGATAATGTGGAAGGAGATGTCACAGCAATAGTTCAGATTCAAGGATCAGTAAATACATTGAAAGAGGGTACTCAATCGATAAAATATATTGTGTCTGACAAAAGCGGGAATACTACAACAAAGATAAGAAAGATCACGATAAATGAAGCTCCCCTAGTTCTTTTTAGTACTAACCAGGACTATGTCTCACCTGATAATAAATTAACAGTAAATATGGCTAGTACTAATCAAAAAGATGAAGTTGGTTATTATTTATACACCATTAACTACACAATTACAAACAATACAGAAGATGCTATAGATGAGGGATCTTTTAAACTTTACTATGAGGATGGTGGGTCTACTCCTCAATACGGTTTCTTTAACACGCTATATCCTGGAGAATCCACTACAAGATCCTATTCTTTTAAAATTTTAAAAACCCAAAAAGTGAAATGTGTTGAGTATGGCAGCGATCTTTTCTTCAGATCAAAACCTGCAGCAACTTCACTAAAGTGGAAATAATATAAAGGTAACTTACTTAGAGATATAGTATATTTTTGTTCTATATTATTTTTTAAGGTTCCTCAAAATTTCGTTATAAAGCCATTGAAGATATATCATGGTTTAAAGATAGAATGTTGGAACGAAGATTATTCATACAGTACTGAATTAAATGATTGGAAGTTGATGGGGTATATGTTGTGAATCAATTTAAGCGAGTAGGGAATCTTATTAAAAACTATTCTGCACAGACAGCATAATGTAGCCATGTTAAAACGAATAATGAAGGAATGAAGGTAGCCAGCCCGATAAATAAAGGGCTCTGCCTTTTTTTATTTCCATATAAGTTCTGCATTGGAACCTTAGTGTACAATGATATAAAGTAGATTAAAGATTGTGGAACTACAAGGGAAAAGGTGTGTCAGGGATGATTATATATGAGGCGATTAAAAGTGAATTCCTTCAAGATGTTTTTGAAGATAAATTAATAGATAATATCGTAAATAATTACGCGGATAAGGTGGGCCGGATAAATAAAAGTGAATTAAGATCTTGGGATAATTCGATGAAGTATATGCATCTTGTTCTGTTAGATAAGGAAATACCTGATGACGCTGGTGTCGCTATAGAGTTCAAGATTCCTTATACATCAAAGCGTGTCGATTTCTTGATATCTGGCAGTAATGATACGAATCAATCTATTGTAATCGTTGAGCTTAAGCAATGGCAGGATATTGAGAAAGTGGATGGAAAAGAAGCGATTGTTAAGACATTCCTTGGTGGTGGAGTGAGGGAAACCACTCACCCATCTTATCAGGCATGGTCGTACGCGGCGCTAATTGAGGACTACAATGAAAATGTCCAAGATAATCAGATGGAGTTGTATCCATGTGCTTATTTGCATAACTATATCAAAGTGGATGACGATCCTATTATTGATGAAGGCTATCAATATTATGTGGAGAAGGCTCCCGTTTTTCGAAAAGGTGATGCGGCTAAGCTTCGAGAATTCATCAAGACTCATATTAAATTCGGGGATAATAAGGAAAACCTATACAAAATCGAGAATGGCAGGATCCGTCCCTCTAAATCTTTGCAGGATTCCCTCCTTAATATGTTGAAGGGAAATCAAGAATTCGTCATGATTGATGACCAGAAGGTTGTGTACGAAGCAGCAAAGATGCTGGCCAAAGAAGCGCAGAGATCGAATAAAAAGCAAGTGTTGATTGTCAAAGGCGGACCGGGCACCGGAAAATCCGTGTTGGCCATCAACCTGTTAGTGGAGTTGACGGCTCAAAACATGGTTTGCCAGTATGTGACCAAGAATGCCGCACCACGGGCCATCTATGCTAAAAAGCTAAAGAAGGATTTCCGTAAGGGCCATATTGATAACCTCTTTAAAGGGTCTGGGAGTTATATTGATGTTCCGGAAAACACATTCGATGTCTTGATTGTGGACGAGGCGCATCGTTTAAATGAAAAGTCCGGGATGTTTAATCATCTTGGTGAGAACCAGATGAAGGAAATCATTGCTGCTTCTAATTTTTCCATCTTTTTCATTGACGAGCGCCAGCGTGTGACGTTAAAGGATGCTGGGAGCATTGAGACGATTCAACAATTTGCAGACCAATATAATGCCAGTGTATCGACTGCCTTATTGGATTCACAGTTCCGGTGCAACGGCTCGGATGGATATCTTGCATGGATTGATGATGTTCTTCAAATACGGAAAACAGCAAATGAAAGCTATATCGGCAGCAACTATGATTTTCGTGTATATAGTGATCCAGTCGAGATGAGGGATGAAATTTTCAGGCTGAATAAGGTGAATAACAAAGCCCGATTGTTAGCCGGTTATTGCTGGGATTGGAAGAAGGAAGGCAAGAACAACTCACAGATCCATGATATTGAACTGTCGGATCAATTCAGTATGAGCTGGAATCTCGGTAATTCAGACAGCTGGGCAATTGATGAAAACTCGGTTCAAGAAGTGGGCTGTATCCATACATCACAAGGGCTGGAATTCGATTATGTAGGCGTGATCATTGGAGATGACATGTACTTTAGTGAAGATAAAATACAAACGGATTTTACAAAAAGGGCCAAAACCGACAGTTCTTTAAAAGGCATCAAAAAGCTATCGAAAGAAGAACCGGAGAAAGCGATGCAGCTGGCTGATGAAATAATCCGGAATACGTATAGGACGCTTTTAACCAGAGGACAAAAAGGATGCTTTGTCTACTGCACAGATAAGGATTTGGAAAACTATTTACTAGAGCGGGTTAGAGAAATCCAAGTACAGTATCAACCTAATGAGTTTTTCGAAGGGAAGAAGAGTGTGGCTGAGGAACCGGAGTCGTATGAGTGATGGAGGTTTGGTATTTGATAAGGGGAACCGTATCATAAGTAAGTGCAGTATCTGAAAAGAATCACCTAGAACGTTAAAGTAAAGCGTTTCAGGTGGTTCTGTTATGTAATCCCCCAAATTATCCATTTTTTAAGATAAGGAAAACCCGACCATTGTGTAAAATTTGTACATAACGTGTGGATGAAGGCTTGAGTGGTAAGGAGAAATCCTTATGCTCGAGCCTTTTTGTGTATAACTTTTTACATACGTCAATAATATAAAAGGAAGAATTACATCAAAGGACAATCTCCCGTTCATACTAATGTTGGGAGGTATACCGACTTATGATACATATATGGATAACTGGTCTTTTATTATTTGCTCAACCTGTTGAGCTTTCTGACAACTTAACGGTGACCCAACAAGGGCAACCCATAGCTAGTGTTAACCGAGAAAATTTTACACTTCCCCTTCCTGGTACGCCAATGATTGATGATGAAAAATTTGGAGCATTCATCGATAAGCTTGATCAACGAATCTACAGGGCTCCTATAGATGCCAGAATCAACAGTCAAGGGAAAATCGTCCCAGGACAGGTAGGGTATAAACTATATCGACAGGCATTAAAGGAGCAGTTTTATGCCTATTTCTTTGGTAAAGGTTCTTCCAAGATAGAGGTACCAAAAATGGATGTTTATCCAAAAGTGGATAGTGAGTTACTTGCTAACATACGGATACAAAAGATTGGTCAGTACGTGACTTATTTTAATTCTAACAATAAAAGTCGTTCGCAAAATATCTCACTTGCCGCAAAAGCAATTGACAATCACGTTGTTTTTCCTAATGAGACGTTCTCCTTTAACCAAGTTGTAGGGAAGAGGTCTAAAGGCAAGGGGTACATGAGTGCTCCCATTATCGTTAGAGGTGAATTGTCTGAAGGGGTTGGTGGAGGGATTTGTCAGGTGTCATCAACCTTGTATAATGCTGTCGACCGTGCAGGGCTACGAATTGTCGAACGGTATTCCCATAGCAGGCATGTACCATATGTTCCTTCCGGTCGGGATGCTACGGTAAGCTGGTATGGACCTGACTTTCGCTTTCAAAACAAGTATAACCAACCGGTTTTAATTCGCGCTAAACGATATGGAGGAAGTATGATTGTTACACTTTACTCCTCTGACGTGATTAATAACGAACAAAAAGAAGTTCCTAAGGCTCCAGTTAAGTTACCGAAAGAAATCAAAATAAAACCATAAAAAAGTAAACAATGAGGGAGCGATTGCTGAACGAGAGCAGTCGCTTTTTTACTAGTCGGATCCGAGAGTTCTATAATGGTTTTATCAGTAAGTCCAGTGTATAAAAGAACCGCCTTAAACATTTGAAATAAAGTGTTTCAGGTGGTTTTTAATATTGTCTGAAAAGGAGTGGTATCATTAGCGACGAGTTATTAATAAGAAAAGAAAATGTATCGGAGGATAACAGAGATGAATTGGCTTGAATTGAAAGATGAATCGGATATCAAGGATTTACTAGAGCGATTCGGTTATTTTCATGATGGATGCTTGAGGGAAATGCATATGTGGACAGGAACTTGTGTAGATGAGGACCTTTCTATGTCAGTTACGGGAGAAATGGATACGAATGTTAAGATGTTATTTCAACGTCAATACAGCAATCCATCTGCAATTGAATTGCTTTTTGAAGGTGTAACGGGTATTCATATTATCCCGACGCCAGAAAATTATGATTCAATTATCAGAGATGCCATTATTTTAAAAAATAACGGTAATTTTTATTGGGCAGATGACTCTGATTTTCACCATGCAAAAGAAATGGATAATAGCGTGAATTGGATTGCAGCAAAAAAGCTTAAGTGGAGAGAAGCAAACGATTGGATGGGCAAGCAAAACCGATATGGGGATAATGAATAGAGAAAATCACATTTAAGTTAGTTACATAAGTATTTGAGGTTTAAGAACTGCCTAGGACAACATGGGTATTGTAAATAGGAAAACTCAAGGATATATGTCTACATCCTTGAGTTTAATCTAAATCTTTTAAATTAGAATAGCAAGCAAACTAGTTTCATTAGCCAAAGGGATGTAAAGAAAATATGGAACTTCAGTTTTAGATATCAATAGAGTATTGATAAGATTTATTATTTTCAGTTCTGATAGTAACTACAACTTTACTTTGATTTGACCAAATGCCTAACTTGAAACTCATATTTAGTCCCCAGTTTGATGACGGTTTAACTGTAGTGTTACCTAAGTTTTCGAGATCTTCTTTAGAAAAAGTTTTGTATAGAGATTCTTTTTCATATATTTGAACTTGCTCAATAGACACATTTTCCTTGGCTTCTAAATTAAGAAGGGTTATTGATAAACTCTTAATTACATTATTAATAGTAGAAGAGCTAGATTTATATAAATATAAATTTGGACGATCCGATATTGTTACTTCTCTTGAGGCACTAATTCCATCAATTGTTGCTGTTATTGTAATTGTACCTTCTGATAAACTATTTAATACACCATTTTTATCAATTGTAGCGACTGATTCATCAGAACTCTTCCAGACTACGTTTTGATTAGTGGCGTTCTCTGGATGTATATTAGCTGTTAGCTGTTGATTCTTTGCGGTTTTAATAGAAACAGGGGCAATAATTTCAATTTTTGAGACAGCAATTTTTTCTACAGTGACTGTTCGTCGTACTTCTATTGTGTTTCCGCTTGCGTCTACTACGTTATATGTTACTAAGTATTTTCCTTCAATGTTTGTATCTACTGAACCACTTGTTTTAATAGTTTCAGTAATGTCACCATCGTTATTATCTGAAGCAATAACTCCATTTAACAAATCAAATTGTGTATATAATCCAATAGTTATATCTTGTGCGCCAGAAATTACAGGATTGACATTATCAATAACTGTAACAGTACGTTTGACTTTTGCGATATTTCCGGATGAATCAGTGACTGAATAAGTTAATGGATAAGCACCTGTTTTGTTGACATTAACGGATCCATCAACCTGGATAGAAGAAGTTATGTCACCGTCATTATTGTCAGAAGCAGTAATACCTGTTAAGGCATTAAATTTATCGCCAAAATTAATCTGAAAATCTTGTACGCCAGAAATTACAGGATTGATGTTATCAATCACCGTCACCATACGTTTGACTTTTGTAACATTTCCGGATGAATCAGTGACTGAATAAGTTAATGAATAAGTACCTGTTTTATTGACATTCACAGATCCATCAACCTGAATAGAAGAAGTTATGTTACCGTCATTATTGTCAGAAGCACTAATACCTGCTAAGGGATTAAATTCGTCATCAAAATTGATTTGTGTGTTCTGAACACCAGAGATATTAGGCTTGATTATATCAATAACGGTAATTGTACGAGTAACTGTTACTTTATTCTTTGCTTTATCGGTAACGGAATAAGTGAGCTTATAGGTACCAGCCTTTTTGGTATTCACAATACCAGAAACTTTGATGTTTTTAGTAAGGATACCATCAGCATTATCTTTAGCCGAAACCCCGGTTATTGTGTTAAAAGAATCACCCATATTAATAGTTTTATTAGTCGCACCGGAAATAACAGGTTTTGTCGAATCCTTCTTTACGGTAATTGTACGAGTAACTGTTGCTTTATTTTTTGCCTTATCGGTAACGGAATAAGTGAGCTTATAGGTACCGGCCTTTTTGGTATTCACAATACCAGAAACTTTGATATTTTTAGTAAGGGTACCATCAGCATTATCTTTAGCCGAAACCCCGGATATTGTGTTAAAAGAAGATCCAAGATAAATGGTTTTATTAGTCGCACCGGAAATAACAGGTTTTGTCGAATCCTTCTTTACGGTAATTGTACGAGTAACTGTTGCTTTATTCTTTGCTTTATCGGTAACGGAATAAGTGAGCTTATAGGTACCAGCCTTTTTGGTATTCACAATACCAGAAACTTTGATGTTTTTAGTAAGGATACCATCAACATTATCTTTAGCCGAAACCCCGGATATTGTGTTAAAAGAAAATCCAAGATAAATGGTTTTATTAGTCGCACCGGAAATAACAGGTTTTGTCGTATCTTTTTTTACCGTAATTGTACGGGTAACTATCGCTTTATTTTTCGCTTTATCGGTAACGGAATAAGTGAGCTTATAGGTACCGGTCTTTTTGTTATTCACAATACCAGAAACTTTGATGTTTTTAGTAAGGATACCATCAGCATTATCTTTAGCTGAAACCCCGGTTATTGCATTAAAAGAAGACCCAAGATAAATCGTTTTATTACTAGCTCCCAAGATAGTAGGTTTAACAGTATCAGAGGCTGCAAAAGTTAAGCTTGGTACAGAAAAACAGATTAATAAGGATAGAGCTATAAAAATATTTTGTAGTATTGATTTCATTGTTATTTCTCCCCAAATTTATAAATTTTATAATAGTAGTATAACACCATTATTAATAGATTTATCTTAAGGGAACTGAGTAAAAAGAACTAAAAGTTAAATTATTTAGGAATATTAACCTACTGTTTATAATGAATATTTAGTTTTATTAATCTGCTTCTTTTGTATAAAGTTTCTTCCAAATAGAAAATTATTATATTACTATTTTCCTTCCCAAAAAAAATGAAATAGTATATATTAATGAAATAATTGGTAGTGGGGTAAGAGAAAGGAAGAAATCTTATAATGGAATATTGTACCCAATGCGGTCACAAACTAGAATTTGGTCAAGCTTTTTGTACAAATTGCGGAAAAAGGCCTGAAAATCAAGCAAATTCAATGCCTAATTCTTCAATAAAGCTAAAGGAAGAAAGGTCAATAGTATGGAAGAACAACATACTACTTGATAAGAAAACAAAAGTTATCACTTTTTCTATTATCGGTATGGTATTGCTTTGCGTTGTTGCATATTTTGTTGTGAATGCTTTAAAGGAGCCGGAAATGGCTGTTGAAAGTTCAAGTGAGAAGTCTAATGAGGAAGGTCCCAATCCCCATTTAGACGATGAAGAGGAAAATGGAGAAAAAATAGCGAATAATGATGAAGAGGTAATGTTAGAACGTTATACAAAGCAATTAGAAAGACTAAGAATCGTTAGTGAAGGACAGGACATCACGGTCGGTGACTGGGATATTAATCATAATAACAATACATTATACTTTGAAGCTAAAAATATCCCATCAGAAGACTTGGAAAGTATTTTTTCTCTTTATGATGATGGCGACATAGATCCTACAAACACATGGGCAAAAGAAGTAGTTAGCATAGTTGAAGAGCTTGCTGGTGAATTACATACAGATTGGAATATAGAAGTAGGGAATAATTGTGTAACTCAATACCCAAATAAGTTTTCTTCATCAGATTTAATGGATTACTCCGGATCATGTGGTTACTCTATTCCAGTATTAACAGGATCAGATAAAGCTAGCTTAGCATTAATTGTTAACGAAGAAGTATTTTCTTCTCCTGCAAGTGCTGATTCTGAATCGAATAACGAAACATCTTCAGGTACAGAAGCTGATAATGCAAGTAAGGTTGGCTCTTTTATTAAAAAATATATAGAGGCCAGTGTTACGGCAATTAATCGGAAAGATTTTTCGCTTGTAGAACCGTACATTGATCCGAGTGGAAAGACATATAAAGAACAAAAAGAGTATACAACCCATTTAAACAAAAAAAATATTACAGAAGAACTTATGAATCTTGAGGTGGAAAAGATATCAAAGGTAGATGAATCCACTTATGAAGTAGCGACATATGCAGCGTATAAAATAATAGGCAGCGATAGCTCAATACAGTATAAGAATTTTAATAGTGTTCATAAGGTAAAGTTTTTGGAGGATGGAGAGTTAGCTGTAAATGAGCTTCTTAGTTCAACCGAAGTCAAAAGAGACTAATATAGTTATGCAATACGACCTTTTTAAGTAAAACGACGGAAAAGTGAAGAGGCAGAAATGTTATTAAATCAACATTTCTGCCTCTTCACTTTTTGTATTTTTATTAAATCTACCCTCACTCTATTAATATCTTATCTGTAATAAATAGTAATTTATGAGTATTTATTCTTTTGTAGATTGCAAAGTATACTAAATTAGAGTTTAATAAATAAAGTGGTTAAATCCTACTGCGTATTTTGTACTATCATTATAGTGTTAATAAAGAAAAGGGGTTTGTTTTTCAGTGTTTACAGTATTCCTAAAAGAAGCTAACCAAGAATCACTACTAGAAGTTGGGTCTAAAGCATTGCACTTAGCAAACATCATAAACGAGGGTGTAAATATCCCCAACGGATTTGTTCTTAAAGCAAATGCTTTGAAACTTTTCATGAAAGAACATTCTTTACAAACCCAAGTACATAAAGAGGAATTTATTGACGTGTTCATGAAGGCTCCTCTTCCAAAAGAAATAGAGAAGGAAGTTCTATCTTCCTATGAAAAATTGAAGGAACTGACAGGATCCGTTGACTTATCGGTCGCCGTTAGGTCGTCGTCTTCTGCTGAAGATTTAAAAGACGCTTCCTTTGCCGGTCAATATGAGACAATCTTGAACGTTTGTGAGGAAGAACAATTGCTTTATGCAGTCAAACAATGCTGGGCATCCCTGTTCTCCGATCGTGTTCGTGAATATGCGACACAAAAAGATATTTCTTTAGATGCATTTCCGATGGGGATTTTAATTCAGCAAATGGTGTTCCCGGATGTAGCCGGAGTGATCTTTAGTTTGAATCCCATTACTCAAGATCCTAATGAAATCATCATTAATGCGAGTTACGGCTTGGGTGAATCGATAGTTTCAGGAATAGTGACCCCCGATACTTTCATAGTGAATAAAGAAACAAAGTCAATTATGAAAGACTTAGGTTTAAAAGAAGTGAAGATATTGCCTCTTAATAATCAAATCATTGAAGTGGAAACGACACCAGAAGAAAGTGACTCCTTCTGTCTTAATGAAAAAGGCATTTTAGCTTTGGAGTCTGTAACAAGTAAATTAGAGGAATTTTACGAATTTCCCGTTGATATAGAGTTTGCCATTAAAGATGACATGATTTTCGTTCTTCAATCTAGACCCATTACATCTTAGAATCAAGGAGAGTGCGAAAAATATGTTGAATATTGAAAATTTCCGAAAAGAATTAATGCTGAACGAAGAAGATAAACAAAATGGATTTTGGTTTCTAGATGAATTGCATTTACCCGGTTCTTTAACTCCCCTGTTTGCGTCTTATATGGCACCAGCCGTTACAGAAGGGACAAAAAAGGCTTATGAAACATTGAAACTTCCCATCCATCAATTCCAAATTAAAATTTCTGATTCTCACTATTATCAGAATACCGTTTCCTATCAAGGGGATATTGGAAAACGGTTGGAAGAAAATGCAACGGCTATAGAAGCATTGTTGCCAAACTTAAGTGATATATTCTGGAATTATATGAATCAAGAGTTAATCCCGTACTTTAACACACTGGACCAATATCGTAAAAATAGCTTTACTTTGGCAGAGGCAAGGGGAATCCTTATAGAATTATTTGAATTTTTTAAACGCGCCTGGGAGATTCATTTTGAGGTTGTTATGCCTAGAGGTTCTGTTGGGTTACTTTTAGAAGATGCCTATAAGAATTTAACGGGTGACACGAATACGACTTATGTGTATGACCTTCTTGAAGGTGTGATGAACAAATCATTAGAGACGGATCGAGTTTTATGGAAGCTTGCGAAGGTGGCTATGGCGTCACCTGAAGTGTCGAACTGTTTTACTTCCATTCCTAATGAAGATTTAGTGACGGAGCTTACAGCATCTCCTGCAGGCCAAACTTTCCTGGACCAAGTTCAAGATACGTTAGAAATTTATGGGTGGCGCATCGCGAATTCCCATGAGTTTTCTGATGAAACATGGGTGGAGAATCCTGAATATGCCTTAGCTGTCATTTCGGAATATATGAAGAAAGACTTCGATTTTGATGAAGAATTTGCACGTGTTGTAGCGGAACGCGAACATAAAGTATCCGCTTTGTTAGAGAAGTACCCGGAGAGTGAAGTAAAAGCAAGGTTCAAGCAGATCCATGACTGGGCGTTAGCCTATTGGGGTGTTGATGAAGATCATCACTTCTACATTGATGCCATGCTTCCGGCTAAAGCTCGAATGGTATTACTGGAAGTAGGAGCACTCTTAGTTGAAGCAAAAGCAATCGAAGAGAAACAGGATATTTTCTTTTTATACCTGGATGAGTTAGTGGAGTTAGTAAATAGCCCAATGGATATAACCACCAAAATTGTTGAGCGCAAGGCTGTACATGAACAAAATTCAAAGAAAGAGATTCCTCAGACATACGGTGTGCCCCCACAAGAGGAAGCGGCGCCTGTCATCGAAAGAATCTTTGGAACAAGAGCGGCGGAAGTGGATGAACAAGAACAAAGCTTTAAAGGATATGCAGCCTCAAAAGGAGTCCATACGGGTACGGTGAAAATCGTTCGGGATCAGAATGATTTTTCTAAAGTTCAGAAGGGGGATGTACTCGTTTGTAAAACAACACTCCCACCATGGACCGTGCTATTTTCTATATCCGGAGCTGTTGTCACGGATGCAGGTGGGATCCTGTCCCACGCCGGAACGGTTGCCCGTGAATACAAGCTTCCAGCTGTTTTAGGTACAAAAGTGGCAACGCAGATGTTACAAGATGGTGATATCGTACGTGTGGATGGAACAAATGGAGTCGTGTACATTGTTAAAGAAAAGTAACAATATTCCTTTGCTTGCGATATTAACGGGGGCTTTTCTAGTCCCGTTGAATTCTACAATGATAACGATAGGTTTATCTACGATCATGGACGCCTTTCAGACGAATGTAGCAAATGTCTCCTGGATTGTGACGGTGTATCTCATTATCATGATCGTAGCCCAACCAATAGCAGGAAAACTCGGGGATATGTATGGAACACGCAAATTGTTCTTACTCGGCTTGCTTTTATTTCTAGTGGCTTCGTTAGTATGTGTCTATGCACCTAATTTACTGGTATTGATCATTGGTAGAGGCATTCAAGCATTGGGTGGGGCCTTGATTACGCCTAATGGAACGGCGATCATTCGCTTTATCACACCTAAGTCAAAGTTAACCAAGGCATTCGGTGTGTTTGGGTTTGCGATGTCCATTGGGGCGGCACTCGGCCCACTTCTTGGTGCTTTCCTGATTGGAGCTTGGGGATGGCAGTCCACCTTTTGGATAAACATTCCCTTTACGGTTTTGTCCTTCCTTATTGCCTATAAATACCTACCGAATATCGAACCGAAAAGCCATACCCGATTAGATATTCAAGGGTCCATTCTATTAGGTACATTCTTAACGGTCCTTGTCCTGATTGTGACAAATGAATGGTACACCAATGTTTGGCTTTGGTTGATTTTCTTCCTATCTTTCGTTCTATTCGTATATAGAGAGAAGCGATATGGCCATCCAATCATTGATTTTTCACTGTTTAAAGACGCTAGTTTTACAAGTGCAAATCTATCGATCCTACTGAACAATGCCATCATGTATTGCACCATTTTAATAATGCCGATGATGCTAGAAAGAGATGTCGGATACTCTATCGGTTCGATAGGACTTCTTTTGTTTGTATTCTCGTTAGCTATCTCGATCGCATCATGGCTAGGTGGATATGTAGAAGGCAAGATTGGAAAGGGTAGGACCGTTGGAATATCTTTTGGCCTATTAATTCTGGCATTAGGATTATATGTTATCCTTCCAACGATTGATACATTAGTCTTTGCTGGTTTGATTTTATTTCTAGGTGGAATTGGCTCGGGATTGGGCGTTCCTTCCATGCAAGCGGCGTCTCTTGAATCCGTTGCGAAGGAATTAACAGGGGTAGCTTCCGGTATTTATTCCATGTTTCGCTACTTCGGTTCAATAGCCGCATCGGTCATTATCAGCCTACAAATTCATTACTCAGTGACTATGTATATTTTGATTGCATTTTCGATATTAGGCTTGATTGTATCGAAAGGCATGTTCATCCGTGTGAAAAAAGAAGAAAAGAATGCAAACACACACATCTCATAGCTTTTTGCTGTGTTCAGAAAGTAGACAAACCTGAAAATCGGTTTGTCTACTTTTTTTATGGTTTGTACCATATGGACGTTGATTCCCACTCCAGGGACTCGCTTTCCGCGGGCGGTCCGCGAGCCTCCTCGGCTTACGTCTGCGGGTTCTCTTGTAGATGTGCGTTTCCCGCAGGAGTCTCGTACCTTTCGTTCCAATCACCTATGTTTTACCTCAAAGATTAAACCCTATTTTCCTAAAGTGATGAATGTTGAATATGAGGACGTAGATTTCCACTCCAGGCACTCGCTTTCCGCGGGCGGTCCGCGAGCCTCCTCGGCTAACGCCTGCGGGGTCTCTCGCAGACACGCGTTTCCCGCAGGAGTCTCGTGTCTTCTGCTCAATCAACTATGTTTTACCTCATAAATCGAACCCTGTTTTCCTAAAGTCATGAATGAATAGGAGGACGTAGATTTCCACTCCAGGCACTCGCTTTCCGCGGGCGGTCCGTGAGCCTCCTCGGCTAACGCCTGCGGGGTCTCTCGTAGACGCGCGTTTCCCGCAGGAGTCTCGTGCCTTCCGTTCCAATCAACTATTTGTCACCTCATAGATCGACCCCTGTTTACCTAAGTCGTGAATGAATAGGAGGACGTAGATTTCCACTCCAGGCACTCGCTTTCCGCGGGCGGTCCGCGAGCCTCCTTGGCTTACTCCTGCGGTGTCTCCCGTAGACGCGCGTTTCCCGCAGGAGTCTCGTGCCTTCCGTTCCACTCAACTATTTGTTACCTCATAGATATAATCCTTATCCCTGACCTGAATCTTAAACGCACGCTCCTTATCCAGAAACAAAAACTAAATATGTATATCATTGACAGTTATATCGGCCGCTGATACAATAAGTGTATCAACAGTCGATATAACGTTAGACGATAGGTGGGGGAATGATGGAAGATAAGGCTCCTTTGACAGAGGGTGTTTATTACATCCTTTTATCTTTATATGAACCAAGGCATGGCTATGGGATTATGCAATTTGTTTCCGAACTTAGCGATGGTCGTGTTGAGCTTGGTCCTGGAACGATTTATGGTGCGATTAAGACATTGGTTAAGCGAAAGTGGATTGTTGCTTTAGATGAGGATGGACGAAAAAAGGAATATGTTATTACGGATGCTGGGAAGCTGATGGTGGAAAATGAAATGAAACGTCTCCATGAGTTGTATCATAACGGTTTGCTCATTACGAAAGGGGAGAACCAGCTGTGAAGAAAGTAAGGTATCGCTTTTACTTGGATTACGAAAAAGAAGAAAAGTGGATTAATGAGATGGCTGCGCACGGTTGGCACCTAAAGAAGTTTTCGTTGGGGCGGTTCACCTTTAAAAAGGGAGAGCCTGGTGCATTCCTTTACCGCAATGAGTTTATCATGGGAAAGTCAAAAAGTGAGATGAAGGATTATTTTGACTTGCTTAAAGACAGTGGGATTACCATTATTCATGAATTTGGTGGCTGGGTGTACATGAAAAAGGTAGCATCTGAAGGTCCGTTTGAACTATATACAGATACACAATCAAGGATCGATTATTATAAGCGCATGTTGAATATTTTTCTTTTACTCTTTTTTATAAATGTCTGGTCGGGTATTGTGAACGTAGGTATTTTAGGGGAACAATCACTGCCGGAATTTCTTAACTCAGCTGTTGGTATTCTTAACATTGCCGTAGCGTTGCTGATCGCCATTCCCATTATAAAAATCATTCAGCGGAAAAGGGCATTGAAGAAAAGCCAGCAGTTTTTTGAATGAGCTAACACATCCATTGAATTCAAGGAGAAAGTAAAAAAGGTCTGAGTCCGATGAAATATCGAACTCAGACCTAACCATTTAAATAAAGGGATTGCTTCACAAGTTCTTGGTTTAGTCGTTTTGTTTAGGTGCTGGTTTGAAAATAGACAGCAGGTAAATCACTAAACCGACAATACCGATTCCTGCAATCGTGATGAACGAACCACCAGTGTAGAAGCCACTACCGAAGTAGAAGATTTCACGTAATCCTTCAGACGCAAAGCGGATTGGAACCCAAGGGCGTATGAAGTTCACGAAGAAATCGGGTAGCATTTCTAGTGGTGTCATTAATACACCCATACCTAGAAGCATGACAACCATGAATAACGTGATGGCTGGTTTACCGATCCATGCCGTAATGGCTGATACTAATAGGAAGAAACAGAATGCTGCAAACGATACGAAGAATGCAACTAGTAAGTAACTTGGCATGTTAATACCGGCGATGGACGCTAATGTCGAAACTGTAAAGCCAGAGAATAGGGCGATGATCACGCCGAATAATACTTGACCACCCATTAAGCGTAATGTTTGTTTGCGTGTTAAGTTTTCTTTCTTAGTGATGTTTGATATGGCTAAGAATAGGATGAAACCGCCGATTAAGGCACCTACCCAAGCAGGTACGGCCATTAATGTTGGTGCACTACCATTCGCCGTTGAGGCTGTGATTTCATTAAACACTTTTTCTTCGGAAACGATTGGGTTTACTAATACAGCTGCTTGGGCTGCATCAATTTGTTGACCATCCATTTGCTTGATAAAGTTCGTAGAATATTGATTATTTAATTGCGTAACTAAGCCGCTTAATGCAGTTTTCGCAAAGTTAGCACCCGTCATGTTATACCCTTGGTTAATATAAATTTTCAACTGTGCTGATTTGTTATTCTTCACGGCATTTTGTAAGCTATCGTTATAGCCTTCAGGAATGACCAATGCGGCATAGTACTGTTTATCATCGAATAGATCTTCAATATTTTCTTCTTTTTCCTTTGTAAAAGCTAACATCGGCTCTTCGCCATCCGTGCCTTTACTCATTTGTTCAACGGCTGATTGGACAGCGTCTACATGTGTTCCTTCATCATTGACAATAAGGGCAACCGGTAAATTTCTTACTTTCGGATTTCCTTGGGCGAATAAGTTTACTGAAAATAGTGCGATAATTAATATAACCGCGATGGGAGCAGCCCATGCTAATTTATTTTTAAATAGTCTCAATCTATATCATCCTTTCTCAATTTTCAACATGTTGTTCAGTGGTATGTATATATCTTATAGTTTTTAGGACCATATAAGCAATGAACAAAAGTGAACATATTGTTCAATTTTAGGGCGGAGGTGATGATGATGAGCATGTATGCAGAGAAAAATCGAAAAACTAAACAGCTCATTCAAACGTCGTTTATACATATCTTAGAAGAAAAGTCCTTTGATTCCATTACGGTAGGGGACATTACGAAAACGGCACAAATTAACCGTGGAACATTTTATTTGCACTATCAAGATAAGTTCGATTTGCTAGATCGAATCGAACAGCAGTTGTTTGAGGACTTAGGCAATCATATTGATGAATTGCAATCGCGCTATTCATCGACTCATACGTTTGAAAAAGGGCAGGAGCAATTAGCGGCTGCCTTATTTAGCTCCATTAAAATGCATGCGCCCTTATTAAAGATATTTTTAAGCGATCATGGGAGAACAGGTTTCCACCTTCGATTTCGAGATGCCTTTTCCGAAAAAGTGCGTGTTAATTTAGAGAAAAGTGAAAGCTTCCATGCATCCAATTTAAACGTGCCCATGGACTACTTTCTATCTTTCATTACGTCTGCTTTTTTAGGATTGATCGAGCAATGGGTACAAAATGACTTAGATAAAACCCCTCAAGAAATGACCGAATTATATATTGATATCATTTCCTATATTCAAAAGAAATAACCAGATACGAAAGGACAGTTAATTAATAGTAGAAAAAATAAAAAAAAGACATGAGCTCTGAAATTTCATAGAGCTCAAGCCGTTTAGTCATTATCTGAATCCCGCTGTGGATTAATTATGGGAGGGTCCAGTAATAAGAGAAGTAATAGCAAGTACGATATGAAGGAAGCGTTATTCAGGGATATGAACGGTTAGGCTACCTATCACCCCATGTTATCCAACTCGATGTCCAACTAACTTTGATGTAGGGAGCATCCCTGCTTTTGCTTCACCAATCATTTTATTTCCATCTACGTAAACGCTGAAATTCAAATTAAGGCGCATGGGCTTAGACACTTTCATGGACCACTTTAATTGATTCGATTCTAGTACGGGATCGTCCATTGTGACAATATCATCTCCTTGCTTTGCTGTACCTACTAGTTTCCCATTTTGATAGGTTACATGTAATAAAATCGGGATTTTTCCAATAGGAGTGGAGATTGTGGTATCCCAATTGCCTTGGAAGTCATCTCTTGAATCAGTTGGGATAACGGACTCATCACGTGTCACTCCAATATCATTTTCCTGTCGGATTTCTTTCGGTACATTTCCTTCATTTCTCCAAACCGTACCTCTACGTTCGTACTCAAACAGCTGTTCCACCGCGTGGGCTATAAGTGGGCCTAATTCTCGCTCAACCAGGTAGAGGGCAACATCTAGTCCAGAAGTAACGCCACCGCCAGTAACAATATCCCCATCATCTACAATTCGAGCATGAACAGGAATTGCATTCGTAGCACTTAAAAGCCCCATTCCCATGTGATGGGTAACGGCATGCCGACCTTCTAATAAGCCGCTCATGGCCAATATAAGGGAACCACCGCAAACTGTGGATAGCAATATATCTGGATTTCCGATGGCTTGTTTTAATAATTGTCTCAAGTTAGTTTCAGATGCTTGCTGGAGCCTAACTGGTATCGATTCGGCTCCAGTATCATGAACAGAACCAGAGCTACCCGGAATAAGAATGATTCCTTTACGAGTTACGTCAAGTTTCCCACTTGCTTCAATCTGTAAACCATTCACTCCACTTGTCACCATTCGTTCCCCTTCTGCAGAAACGAGTGTTACGGTTAAGTCATCTTTAAAGTACATCCCAGCAGCTGTAAACACTTCATAAGGTGCAATAGCGTCTAATAAATCAAATCCATCAAACAATACAATTTGGATATGCATAATTTTTCCTCCATAACTGAATTTCCTATGTTCCTATTTAGTAAGAAGTTCTTTAAATCTTTGGTATTCGGCCTCTGTCATTTCCCCTTTGCTTACCAGCTTTTTTAGATGGGTAAGTTGATTGGAATCCTTATAACGAGATCGTATGGCGAATATGCGAACGGCTACAAAACAAAATAGTGTAAGACAGAACAATGCACCAAATGGAAAAAATGAATAACTTTGATCTTCAACACCCATTATTAAATCCCCCTCGAAGTTATTAGAATTGTGGAACGAAACATTACAATAGTTGAAGTTTGTTTCACAGTTAAAGAATAACCGTTAAATATCTCAAAAAATGGTATGAAACAATCACAAAATAATCACAATCCATCCTAAAACGTTTCCTTTTTCAAAAAAGTGATAAAATTGAATCAAATTGTAAGGATGGTATATAGGGGAGCCAATTAGAGAGGGGAATTAGATTTGTGAAGGATGTACATACCGTTTTAGTTGTGGACGATGACCATAGCATTGTTGAATTATTGAGGGATTTCTTAATAAATGAGGGATTTCAGGTGAAACTTGCTTATGATACTACTCAGGCGCTTGATGTGGTAAAGCAATGTAGAATTGATTGCCTTGTCCTTGATATCATGATGCCGGGACAAAATGGTTTTGAGTTATGTCGGCAGATTCGTATGAAAAGCAACGTCCCGATTCTTTTTTTGAGTGCGCTTAGTGATGATGTAGACAAGATACGAGGCCTTGCAATTGGAGGAGATGATTATATAGTCAAAACCGCTTCGCCTGGTGAGATTGTTGCAAGAGTGAAGGCGGTATTACGTCGCTCCAGTTCTCAGCAAGAGTTAAAGGGGAAGGTCTTGGATTATGGACGCCTCTCGTTGGATTTATCCACAAGAGAGGTATCTATAGAAGGGCAGCCCATCTCGCTTACACCGAAAGAGTATGATTTACTGCAATTATTCGCGGAACATCCGAAATATGTTTTTACATACGAGCAATTACTCGAAAAGTTTTGGGAAGGGATTGGGGACAAACATACTATTCGTGTCCATCTAAGTCGACTTCGGGAGAAAATTGAAGCGGACCCTAACGAACCGAAATTTATAGTCAATGTATGGGGTATAGGCTATCGTTTCAAAGGAGAATAAAATGAAAACCATTCGAATTCGTCATTTCACTATCCTCTGCCTACTCATTATCCTTACTTTCCCGTGGGTGTTTTATGTAGGTGGGCATATTCTTGAAACAAAGTCATTCAATTTCGGAATGGATGAACCACAACAGGAGAATATGGAAGCGATAACTCACTTGATTGAAACAAATACTGATAAATGGAAAATTCCTGCTTGGCAAGACCAATTAAGCGGGCTTTTAGAGAAAGCAGATATGGGCGTGTCGATACTATCCGGATCTAATCAGGCGATTTTTCAATCGGACTCTGACCGAGGGCCGTCCTCTGCGAGCGTGGAACAGTTTTCAATCATACAGGATGGGCAGGTGCTTGGAAGGGTTGTCATCTATCAAGATCATTCAAAAATGACTCAAATAATTGCAGTCATTTCTGGCCTAATCGTGGCGATTTTGGTCATTACCTATGCAATGCGAAGATATATTCTCATTCCTTTGGAGAAAACGGGTCTATGTGCTCGACAGATTGGAGAGGGAGACCTGGATATCCAGTTACCTTCATCAAGGATTTCAGAAATTGATGAGGTACATGACGGGTTTACTATTATGGTAGATAGTCTAAAAAAATCTTTTCAGAAACAGGATGAATTGGAAGCTGAAAGGAGATTTGTCATTACTGCTGTTGCACATGATTTACGAACGCCTTTGTTTGCTTTGCGTGGTTACCTAGATGGTTTAGAGCAAGGCATTGCTGATACACCTGAAAAGAAAGCAAAGTATTTGGCGGTATGTAAGGAGAAGTCGGCGCAGTTGGATCGATTAGTAGAGGATCTTTTCACGTTTGCTAAGACGGAATACCAAGAAGTGAATCTGCCTGAAAACAGGATTGATCTGTGTCTTGTTCTCAAGAACTCCATAGAAAGTCTGCGCCTGCAGGCTCAGCAAAAGGGGATTTCTATCATGACAAATCATTTAAAAACGGGTTGCTACATCAAGGGTGATTCGCACTTATTGGAACGAGCCCTGAATAACTTGCTAGATAATGCGGTAAGGCATACACCTAGGAATGGAGAAATATTCATTACCTGCAATAGAGAGGATAACCAAGTGATCTTTACGGTACAAGATACAGGGGAGGGGTTCTCTATGGAAGACCTTCCGCGAGTATTTGAACCACTATATCGTGGGGAAGCATCGAGAAATCGCTCAACCGGAGGAGCAGGATTAGGTTTAACGATTTCTCAGCGAATCATTAGACAGCATGGTGGTGAGTTGGTAGTAGGAAATAACCCAGAAGGTGGTGCGATCTTAAATGGTTGGTTACCTTTGGGAAATTCTTAGTGTAGCATGCTTTCCGCAAACAGCTGGAAGGTATATCGAAACAAATCATCCATGAAAAAGCAGAAGGTGCCTAAGCGCCTTCTGCTTTTTCCTTCATGTTCATTAACCTTTTAAGAAATCAGCTTTAGCGAAAGCAGGGTTCGGGTACTTGTAGAAGCCTTCTCCTGCTGCTCTGCCTGTTTTCCCTTTGTCGATGTATTCCGTTTTCAAGAGGTTAGCCAATTTTACGAAATGTGGATCACCTGCTTGAGCCTTGGCATTGGCAATGTTATAGGCGGTGGTGATTCCTACTACGTCCAAGATGGCGAAAGGTCCGAGTGGAGCGCCTGTTGCAATCATCCATGTCTTGTCGATGGTTGCAGGGTCCGCGACTTCATTCAATAGGAGTCCTTGGCCTGCTTCCAAGAACGGAACCAATAAAGAGTTCAAGATATAGCCGGGTTGCTCTTTATGTAATGGGAGGGCAACCATTCCGATCGCTTTTGCGAAATCAATCACTTCATCAAAGAACCGGTCATTTGTCCCAGGGTGCTTCATGACTTCAGCGGTATTGTTTTTCCAGATTTCATTCGCAAAGTGTAAGGCGAGGAACTTCTCGGGACGGCCTGTCGCTTCTGCAAATTGACTTGGCAATAATGTCGAAGAGTTCGTTGCGAAAACGGTTTTTTCGGGCGCCACTCTTCCTAATTCCGTATAAAAATCGGTTTTAATCTGAACGACTTCCGGAATCGCTTCAATCACAAGATCCGCATCCGCTACAGCCTTTGCAAGATCGGAGTGGAAGTTAAGACGGTCAAAAGCCGCATTCAAATCTTCGTCCGATGCCCCTAAATCTGCTTTATAATAAGGCTTCAAGTTCGTGATTCTTTCTTTGGCACGTTCTAAAGCTTCGTCGTTAATGTCATATATCGTTACATTGAATTTTCCTACATAAGCAGTTTGGAAGGCTATCTGACTTCCTAAAACGCCGCTTCCGGCAACTGTGATGTTTTTGTAATTCATCATCGTAAAAACCCCTTTTTCGTTAGTTATCCTCGTTTGTTTAAGCTTTCATGAATGAAATGCAGGGATAGACTTGATGTTTTTAAGTATTCCCGTAAACGACCTTAATAAACGCAAAGACAAATCCGGAAGCATGTCTAAAGTTCTATTTAATTTTAACAAAAAAGGGGAATAAAGTCCTTTTGGAAACCTTGTTATCCCTTTTTTAGACCCTGACTTATTTGTCTTTTGCCCTTGGGAAAAGCGTTATTTTGTTTAGGTCTATAGCAACGGGGAAGAAGAAATAATAGAGAATATCGATAGGAGGAATAGTAGATGACTAAAACGATTTTCATCACGGGAGCAGGCAGTGGGCTTGGAAGAGGAACAGCATTAGGATTAGCGAAGAGAGGGCACCACGTGATTGCGACGACCGAAATCACGTCCCAGAAAACGGATCTAATGCGAGAAGCACAGGAGCAAGGCCTGAATATGGACGTGCTCAAATTGGATATCACGAATGAACGGGACAGGGCTCTGATTGATGTGTATGATTTTGACGTGTTTGTGGCCAATGCTGCTATCAACGAAGGCGGTGCACTAGGGGAAGTGCCGATGGATCGGTTCCGGGCGATTTTCGAAGTGAATGTATTTGCGACACTTGAATCCGTCCAACATGCAGCAAGGAAGCTGGTCAAAAAAGGAAGCGGGAAAATCGTGTTCTTGAGTTCGATGGCCGGAATTATCACGACCCCATTCGGAGGTCCATATGCGACAACCAAAAATGCCATCGAGGGTATGGCGTTAACCTTGAAGGATGAGCTTGAGCCATTTGGGGTGCAGGTGGCGACCATAAATCCGGGTGCCTATAATACGGGCTTCAACGACAGGGCTGCAGAGGAGAAATGGAAGTGGTTCGATGAGGAACGCAACTTTACACGGAAGGAAGATATGGAGAAACAGGATGCGGGATTAAAGAACCAACTTGATCCGGAAGACATGATCGAGAAGATGATTGAAATCATCCCGGCCGACCACCATAAATTCCGTACAGCCTATCCGGAAAAAACGGAAAAACAGATGAAGCAAACCGAGCAGGATCGTTGGGACATGGAGATTTGATGAAACGACTAAAAAGCACTCATTTTGAGCCATTCAAAATGAGTGCTTTTTTTATGTGGTCTTTAGGCACGCATGTACCGCCACATAGAAGAGACCTACTACCTACAAAAAAACCAAAGGTATTCAAATGTGGGTTTCATGCCCTATTACTTATTGCTTTTTTCAAAATACTCTGTTTAGAGTAAGCTGAACATACGTGCAAATGTAGAAGGCAGAGAATCTTTAGATGTTTTGAAGGAGGAATATGACTTAATGAACAAAGAAGTGATTCCTATTAAAGAAATTACGAATTTTCAGTCACGTGCTGATGAGTTTTTCCCGATTGAATGGTACAAAGAAATGCTTCACGATCATCCTGTCTATTTCCATGAGGGAACGAATACGTGGAATGTGTTTAAATATGAACATGTTAAACAGGTGTTAAGTAACTATAAGGTTTTTTCAAGTGAAGGGCCTAGAAGTGCTATTTTCGTTGGAGCGGGTAAGAAGGCAGAAAAACCTTCTTCCATAACGAATCTTACATTGGTGGATCCACCTGCACATCGGAAGAGCCGCTCCTTGTTAGCAGCCGCTTTCACCCCGCGCAGTTTGAAAGAATGGGAACCTCGTATTCACCAAATTATTAGCGACCTTGTAGATGACATTCCAGCTGACTCAACGGTCGATATTATAAAAACATTCTCTGGCCCTTTACCTGCTTTGGTTATCGCGGATTTATTCGGGGTGCCGATTCAAGATCAACACCAGTTCAAAGAATGGGTGGATATCCTGTTCCAACCTTATGACGAAGCAAGGTTGGAAGATATCATGCGTAAAAAGGAACAGGCGGCAAAGGAATATTTCCAATACCTATATCCGATTGTCGTTCAGAAACGTTCGAATCTGTCAGATGATATTATCTGTGACTTAATCCGGGCAGAAGTGGATGGGGAAAGGTTTACGGATGAAGAGATCGTGCAGGCGACGATGCTCCTATTAGGCGCGGGTGTCGAAACGACTAGCCATGCGATCGCGAATTCTTTCTATTCATTACTTTATGATGATCCGTCAATCTATGGAGAACTCCGGAATGAGCCTGAATTGATTCCGAATGCAGTCGAGGAAATGCTACGGTATCGGTTCCACAGCTCCAGACGAGATCGTACGGTTAAAGAAGATAATGATTTATTAGGGGTTCCGTTAAAAAAAGGGGATACCGTCATCGCTTGGATGAGCGGCTGCAATCTGGATGGAGATATGTTTGAAGATCCTTTCAAAATAGACATCCGCCGTCCAAATAATAAGAAGCATTTGACCTTCGGAAGCGGGCCACATTTCTGTTTAGGTGCACCGCTTGCACGATTGGAAATGAAATTGGCTTTGGAGCTTTTCACAAAGAAATTCTCTCGTATCGAACCTGTCGAAGGGTTTGATTTAGAACAAAACTTAACCGAATCCGCTACGGGACAGTCCTTAACATATTTACCGGTCAAGGTCTATAAGTAAGAGAGGAAAGTACAATACTTTAGGAGCATCAGAATACTTCTGATGTTCTTTTTTTCATGATTTTTAGCTGGAGAATCAACTATCAGAAAACTTCTTTAATGCTGTTCATGTGCTAAAAATAGTCATGAATAATTCCTTTAAATTATTTGCATAGCAAGAGAGCATTAAGAATATAAAACAAAGTTTACGAAAACCTAATCAAGAAAATACTTATAGATAGATTCTGCAAAAGACCAAGCAGGCTTTTAGGAATATCCAATCCAAAATAGTATAATAGAACGTATATGAAAGTTGATTTAGAAAGGGGCTAACTATTATGGCACAATCATTAAAAAATAAAGTAGCAATTGTTACCGGTGGGGCAAGAGGAATCGGGAAGGCAACGGCTATCGCACTAGCTAAAGAAGGAGTAAACGTCGGTTTACTTGCAAGAACAGAGGCAACTCTAAAAGAGGCGGCTACCGAAATTGAAGGGTTAGGCGTTAAAGTGGCCTATGCAGCGGCTGATGTTTCATCAAAGGAACAAGTGGAAGCAGCGATTGAATCTTTAACAAAAGAGTTGGGGAATGCTGATATTCTAATTAATAGCGCGGGTATCGGAACATTCGGTACGGTTATGGAAATGGATCCAGAAGAATGGAAACAAATCATTGATACAAACTTAATGGGCACCTATTATGTAACACATGCTGTACTGCCTCAATTAATCGAGAAAAATGGTGGGGACATCATCAATGTGTCTTCCACAAATGGATTGAGTGGAGCCGCTACATCAAGTGCATACAGTGCATCCAAGTTTGCCGTGATTGGTTTTACAGAATCCTTGGCACAAGAAGTTCGCCGCAACAATATTCGCGTGTCTGCTTTGACACCAAGTACGGTGGCAACAGATCTTGCGCTTGACCTAAGCTTAATTAAGGAAAATAACGATACAAAATTCATCCAACCTGAAGATATTGCAGAATTCATCGTGGACCAATTAAAGATCAATCCACGTATGTATGTCAAAACAGCAAGCTTCATCGCAACGAACCCATTTTAATGCCGTTTATTTTCAATAAATAAAGAACTAAAAGAGTTAGTTATCCAAAAGGATAATTGACTCTTTTTTTGTTATGAAGGCATCTAAGTTAATGAGAATAATTTCTGGTTTTCTGGAGAAATTTATCCATTATAGGTTTTCTTTTTTCAAAACGAAGGTATAGAAGAAGTATTGTCTAATTAGTTAGTAAACGACTTTTAAGAAATTAAGGGACGGCCCCTAATAGATAGATGAGCGGTTATCTAGTAATCCTCACTACTGATAATATATGATATTTATTGAGAAAGAAAAATGTAATTCATTTTACGTGCATTCTTTACGTGCATACCCTATAATGGTTTTGTATTGATTATAATAATTATCATTTAATATTTAATATAAATGATAACTCCCCTTATAAACTGGAATACTAGTGAAGTAAGGGCCACTATTTTTAAGGAGGTTTTCATTTTGGCAGAGAACAAAGATATGAATGCTCCAAAAGGACAGGATCAAGAAAAAGATGTGAAACGCGATACGTTGACCACGCGTCAAGGTCACCCTGTGACGGATAACCAGAATATCCGAACAGTAGGTAATCGCGGTCCCGCTACACTTGAGAATTATCATTTCATCGAAAAGATTTCCCACTTTGACCGGGAGGAAGTGCCGGAGCGTGTGGTTCACGCACGTGGTGCTGGAGCATTTGGCTATTTTGAAGCATATGGAAAAGTCGGAGATGAACCTCCAGAAAAATATACACGGGCGAAAGTATTTTCGGGTGCTGGGAAGCGAACACCACTCATGGTCCGTTTCTCTACCGTGGCAGGATCGAAGGATTCGCCAGAAACAGCACGGGATCCACGCGGTTTTGCCGTGAAAATGTATACGGAAGATGGTAACTGGGATCTTGTCGGTAACAACCTGAAAATTTTCTTTATCCGTGATGCGATGAAGTTCCCTGATATGATTCATGCTTTCAAGGTGGATCCAGCATCGAACGTGGCGAATCCTGAGCAGATGTTCGACTTTGTTTCCCGTTCACCTGAAGCTACGCATATGATTACATTCCTATTTTCTCCATGGGGCATTCCAGCTACATACCGCCATATGCAGGGTTCTGGAGTGAATACTTATAAATGGGTGAATGACAAAGGCGAAGCTGTGCTTGTAAAGTATCATTGGGAGCCTAAGCAAGGCATCCGCAACTTAACCCAAGAAGAAGCAGACGCTATTCAAGCGAAGACCGTCGCCCATGCGACACAGGATTTATATGAATCCATCGAGCGTGGAGAATATCCGGAATGGGAACTCTATGTACAAATCATGGAGGATGACTACCATCCAGAACTTGATTTCGATCCACTTGATGATACAAAACTTTGGCCGGAAGATAAATTCCCATGGTTGCCAGTCGGTCGTATGGTTCTTGATCGCAATCCGGTGGACTACCATGCGGAAATCGAGCAGGCAGCTTTCGGTACAGGGGTCCTTGTCGACGGAATGGATTTCTCCGATGATAAAATGCTCCAGGGCCGTACGTTCTCCTACTCTGATACACAACGCTATCGTGTAGGTCCGAACTATCTGAAATTGCCTGTGAATGCTCCGAAAGTGCCTGTCCGCACGAATCAGCATCGCGGCCAAA
This sequence comes from Peribacillus sp. NPDC097198, assembly GCF_044762055.1. NCBI lineage: Bacteria > Bacillati > Bacillota > Bacilli > Caryophanales > Bacillaceae > Peribacillus > Peribacillus sp. NPDC097198. The sequence goes on from NZ_JBIWDO010000010.1 coordinate 85,531, forward strand.
TGGATATTCGTGATCCGAAAGAGAATGGTGAAAATCCATCTATTAACTATGAACCATCGATGATCGGCGGGTACAAGGAAGCTAGCAAAGAAGAGCGTCCACAACACCGTCCGAGCTATAATGCGGCGGTAATGAGCGAGCCGATTGACCGTCCTAATAACTATGGTCAAGCGGGCGAAACATATCGCAGCTTTGAGGACTGGGAACGTGATGAATTAATCAACAACCTATCCAATGCACTTGCAATATGTGACAAACGTATTCAAGATGCCATGGTTGAGCACTTTACACAAGCCGATGAAGAATATGGCCGCCGTGTGAAGGAAGGCATCGAAATGAAAATGAAAGAAATCAAGGAAAAACAGGAAGAAGGCAAGATTCCAGGCCGTGAATCAGGTAAGTCAAAATATGGCCAAGGTACATTAGCGGCAAATGAAGCGACTAAAGATGCCGTGAAGAAAAGCCACGAAGCCGATCCTTATTAAGAGGCAATAAAACAAAGCAGCTGTCCCAAAGTCGGTGAAAACTGACGGGCGGGCAGCTTTTTTTTAGTCTTTGGTTAAAGAGTTCTTGTTATTTCGGTGTCCCCTTTATTGGTACCAATAAATGTCGGAAATTGGATAAAATATGTTAAAATATAAGGGGATTATAATCTCCTGATCAATATGTAAAAGAAATAACGAATAGGGAAATGGGGAATGAAAATGGATGTGAGATTTCCAATTGGGGAATTACAAGTACCTGAACAAGTAACACTAGAAAACATTCAAGAATGGTTAAAGAATATCGAAACATACACCATTCAATTAAGAGAAACTGTTGACTCATTAAGTGATGAGGAATTAAAGAAAACATATCGTGAGGGTAGCTGGAATGTTCGTCAGCTTGTTCATCACATTGCAGATTCCCAGTTGAACATGTATCAACGTTTGAAGCTGGCTTTGACAGATGAGAACCCAACGGTACCAGGTTTTGACCAGGAAAAATGGGCCATTCAACCGGACACTGAACTTCCAATAGAAAGTTCCATTAAAATGCTAGAAGGGATAAATGAGCGTATCGTTGCTTTAGGGCATAGTTTAACCGAAGAGCAAGTACGTCGGACTTTCACTCACCAGGAAAATGGTGAAATAACAGTGGCAAAAAAAATCGCAAAATTAGCTTGGCACGAAAAGCACCACTTAGCCCATATAAAAATCGCCTTATCGAAATAACAATTGGATGGGATCGGCTTATCGAAAGTCGATAAGCCATTTTTTTAAACGGGTATCCTCGAAAGGTTGTAGCAAATCAGCTAAATGTCTTCAATTTCTTGATTGAAAAATTGTCCTCTAATAAAGCCCAGTTTTGGGGGTAAGGGAAACCTAGTGCCCAGTAGCTGATACCGCGGAGCTTATATTGCTTTGCGAGTTCAAACTTGGCTTGCGCGCTCCGTGCATCTTCAAACCATACTTCATGCGTTTTCCCTTTTTCGTCTGTATAGCGGAAAAAGGGTGATTGGGCGACCGGATCATATTGAATGGGTGCTCCGTGCTTAACGGCCCTCCTTACGGCTTCTTGTGGGCTGAATGTCTCCGCTTCCTGGCCTTTAACATGTGGGAGGAGCCAATCCCGTGCATATATTTGGAACCCTAAAAAGATCTTTTCTGCAGGAATCACCGTCAAGGCATACTCCACGACTTTCCTCATTTGGTCGAGGGGAGAGATGGCTTGAGGGGGACCCATCCGATATCCCCATTCATACGTCATGAGCACGACGAAATCGACAATCCGTCCATGCGCTTCATAATCATGTGCTTCATATAATACACCAGCTTGCTCTTCGCTCGTCTTGGGCGCAAGGGCAGTGGAAACCAAATAGCCTCTAGCATGAAGACGCTCAACGGCCAGTTGCAGGAATCGGTTGTAATCCTCGCGATTCTCGGGCAATACATTTTCAAAATCGATGTTTAGTGCGGCATAGCCTTTGTCATCCATCACTTCAAGCACATTCCGAATGACCTTTTCCCTTAATGAAGAGTTGGACAAAATGACTTGGGCTAGGTTGGATCCGGCTTCCGTTGAAGTGAAGTTCGTAATCGACATCATGGGGACGATGCCTTTTGAAATCGCGGCGTCGACCATATCTTCATCATTCAGTCCTTCTAATGTGCCATCTTCCTTGATTTTATACGCAAAAGGGCTAAGGTAAGTAAGTAGTTGGCCGATATCTTGGATGGATTGGACGGCTGCATCACTTGATTGATAGGTATAAGCATTCACTTCTATCGCTCGTTTCGACCTTGGGATGATGAGGTTCATTCCTACATAAATCGTGTTTGGGTCTTCGATTTGATTGACACTCAAGATGGCCTGAACGGTCGTGCCATACCAAACGGAAATGTCCCATAACGTTTGTCCCGACTGAACGACGTGTGTAATGGGCGGGATATATAGAACACTGCCTTGGTAAAGTACGTTTGGATCGGTAAGTTGATTGGCTTGCATGAGTGCTTGAATGGTCAGTCCGTATTGCTGGGCAATCGACCATAAGGTTTCTCCGGCTTCAACGATGTGAGAGGTCCCGATGTGAGGAATAACCAATGACTGGCCAAGCGTTAATTGGCTTGGGTCGGATAATGCATTTAATTTAACAATTGAATCGATTGTTACTCCATAGCGGTTTGCAATTTTCCATAACGAATCGCCACTGCTTACTACATAGATAATCAACAGAACTCCCCCTTAAGTCATTTCATTCATGCATTCTATGTAATAGCAGTTTAAATGTGTATTTACCTATGGAGTTTTTCAAACGCGATTGCTTAAAAAGGGTCATCTTGATGTGGAAGCGGTATAATAAATGGGCATATGCAGACATTAAAAACGTGCATAAGGACCATGCAAATGACTATTTTTGTTTTAAATATGAGGAAAAACCAGTACAGACATGACTAAAGAAAAGGGGATTCTATGACAAAAAATAATGAATCAGGATGGAACTTCGAAAATAGCTATGCTGGACTTCCAAAAGCTCTTTTCACCCTTACCGACCCGACTCCAGTAAGTGCACCTGAATTGATCATTCTCAATGAAAAGCTGGCTGCTACTTTAGGGTTGTCCGCGAAAGAATTAGAAAGCGATGAGGGTGTGGAAGTACTTGCTGGAAACGAGATTCCTGAAGGAGCCTTGCCTCTTTCCCAAGCATACGCGGGTCACCAATTCGGTCATTTCACGATGCTAGGTGACGGGCGAGCGGTGCTCTTGGGTGAGCAGATTACGCCAGAGGGGGAAAGGATGGACATCCAGCTTAAAGGTCCAGGAAGAACACCCTATTCACGCGGGGGGGATGGACGCGCGGCACTGGGTCCGATGTTACGTGAATACATCATCAGTGAAGCCATGCATGCGCTGGGAATTTCCACATCTCGTAGTTTGGCTGTAGTGAAGACAGGCGACCCGGTCTATCGGGAAACTGTGCTACCAGGTGCGGTTTTAACGCGAGTGGCTGCCAGCCATCTTCGTGTCGGAACTTTTCAATATGTTGCTAAGTGGAGGACAATCGAGGAAATGCAGGCCCTTGTCGACTATACCATCAAGCGTCATTTTCCAGAGGTGGAAGCTACTGAAAACCGAGCTCAATCGATGCTAAGGGAGGTCATCAAACGACAGGCCAAGCTTATTTCAAAATGGCAGTTGGTTGGCTTCATACATGGGGTGATGAACACCGACAATATGACCATCAGCGGAGAAAGCATCGATTACGGCCCATGTGCCTTCATGGATGCCTATGATCCGGAAACGGTATTCAGCTCCATTGACGTTCAAGGCCGCTATGCCTATGGAAATCAGCCGTACATTGCTGCTTGGAACCTAGCCCGATTGGCGGAAAGCCTACTGCCACTGTTGCATGATGATCAGGAACAGGCCATTCAACTGGCGCAGGATGAGATCTCGGAATTCAATAAGTTATATCATTCATATTGGTTCAAGGGCATGAGGGCGAAGTTGGGCATCTTTGATGAAGAGGCAGAGGATGAAGCGCTGATCGAAGGACTCCTCGACATGATGAAGAAGCATCGGGCAGACTATACGAACACCTTCCGTGCCTTAACGTTTGAAACAAAAGGGGACGCAGCCCTTTTCGATTCTCCGGAGTTTGACGAGTGGAAAAGACTGTGGCAGGAGCGAGTAGGGCGTCAACAGGAATCGAAAGACTCTTCGAAGAAACTGATGCAAGAAAGTAATCCTGCGGTGATTCCACGAAACCATCGGGTGGAAGAAGCATTGGATGCTGCGGTTAAAAAAGGCGATTACAGTGTGATGGAACGACTTCTGGAAGTACTCTCACACCCATACGCGCATACGAGAGATCAGGAAGCATACGCAACAGTACCTGAATCATGCGGCCCGTACCAGACTTTTTGTGGTACTTAATGAAAAAAATAACTCGAAAAGATGATTCCTATTGGAGTCATCTTTTTTTCTATAGGTATTCGGGTTGAAGAAGAATCGACCTCTGTTAAAAACTTTTTGGATACATTATCCTATCATTTTAGAATAAAATATCTTGAATTGTTACTTTTGGTATATGGGTGACGTATAAAACTTTAGAAAATTAATAGATTTATAAGGCAAAGTATTTATTAAAGTGATAGATTTAACTTTGGATATAATTTATCGAATAATCTAATCAAGGTAATTTCGTAGTGTGAAAGTCTTTTCGATGAAATAGAGCACTTTTATATTATAATTTTGTGTTAAGAAAGTTGTTTGATGATGATTAGTCGTGAATAATGAAAAATTGAAAGAAGGTTTTGTATTTGAAAAGAAATATTTGGGTAAAAGTTATTTTCATGCTGATGTTAGCGTTATCGGTATCATTAGGCAGTACAGCTCAAGCGGAAAACACAGATTCATTAGTTGAGGAGATTGTGGCTCCTCAAAGCATTACACTAAACAAATCAACTGTATCAATCAAGTTAAATAAAACGGCTCAGTTAACAGCGACTGTAAACCCCGCTGATGCTACTGATCAAAGCATAAACTGGACTAGTGCAAACCCTAAAATTGCAGTAGTAGATGTAAATGGAAAAATTAAAGCGGTTAATGCAGGTACTACAACTATTACTGCTACTGCAAATGGCAATCCATCTATTAAGAAAAGTATTACAGTAACTGTAATAAAAGTGCCAACAAGTTTGAAGTTGAGCAAAGCATCTTTAAATATCACAAAGAAACAAACAGTAAAAGTAACGGCGACCGTTGCTCCATCGGATGCTACAAATAAAACAGTTGTATGGAAAAGCTCCAACACTAAGGTGGCAAAAGTAGATTCAAAAGGTACTATCAAAGGAATCGCGAACGGTTCTGCTACCATTACGGCGACCGCAAAAGATAATAGTGACGTTGTGAAACAAGTAAAGGTGAAGGTCTCTACAAAAACTGTAAAAGTAAATAAAACAAGCTTAACTGTAACAGCAGGTAAAGCAGGACAGCTTACCGCAACGGTTTCCCCATCCGATAGTATGGATAAAACAGTGAAATGGACAACCTCGAATAAAAAAATCGCAACGGTTAGCAGCAAAGGTAAGGTTACGGGCAAAGCGAAAGGAACCGCAACCATTACAGCAAATGTTAAAGATGCTAAAGCGGTTAAGGTGAAAGTAACGGTTAAATCACCAATTGTGGCAAAGTCTGTAAAGGTAAATAAGACTTCAGCTACCATCGTTCAAGGAAAGACATTAACCTTATCTGCAACAGTGAGCCCAAGTAATGCGGTAAACAAAACAGTGAAATGGTCGACTTCCAATAAAAAAGTTGCAACTGTCAGTAGTAAAGGGAAAGTCAAAGGCGTTGGTGTAGGGACAGTAAAAATTACCGCTACCACTACAAACGGCAAAAAGACTTCGGCAACGATCAAAGTGAAAGCGAAACCCTACGTGAAAAACTTAAGTGCCGGTACTTGGAAAGCAGGCAAGGATATTAAAGCAGGGCGATACAAGATCACGACAAATTCAGGAAGTGGAAACTTAGTTATTGGTATGGGCACAGATCGCTTTATAAATGAGGTCTTAACTAGTGAATATGATGATTTTGGAGTAAGAGTAGTTACAACGGATATAAAAGCTGGAGATAAAATTAAAATAAGTGGTTTGGACAGTGTAAAGTTTACACGTGTATCGAACGTTAAATCCAATACACTACATGCGGGATATTGGACAGTAGGTAAGGATATAAATGCCGGAAAATATAAAATGGTTACATCAGACGGAACAGGGAATTTAATCATTAAAAGAGGTAATAGCCTACTTGTAAACGAAATTCTCACAAGTGAATCTGATGGTTTTGGAGTTAAAAGTGTAACCAATACACTTAAATCTGGAGATCGTATTTATATTTCTGGTTTGAAAAAGGTTGTTTTTAAGAAAAAATAAATAAAATTGAACGAGATTTTCTAAGAAATAATCCAGTTGTTGATTGCAACTGGATTATTTTATACATGTATATCACTTTCAAACCTGTCAAAGAAACGAAGTAAATAATAATGAAAAGAGCATTCCCAATAGCCAAATTAGACTTTTGGGAATGCTCTTTAACATGCTATAAAACTTTTTTCACTTCTTGGTATTCTTCCTCTGAAAAAACCCGCGAGCGTGTGATGAAATGTTGGTCTTCCACGCTATCAAGTGAGAAATCCGGGCCTCGTCCTTCAGTTGCATCGATGATCAGTTGCGTGTGCTTCCAATAATCGTATTGGCTTTTATGCATGTAGAAGGGTACATCGCCAATCGCACCGAGATGGATGTCTGCATCCCCCAGTTGAAAATCTCCTTCTCTATAGCACATCGGAGAAGATCCATCACAACAGCCGCCGGATTGATAAAACATGATAGAGCCATGTATTTTTTTAATAGAGTCTATTAATGTAAGTGCTTCGTTCGTTGCAATAACACGTTCTACCATGTTTGATCGTATCCTTTCGATTTAGAAGAATCCTTGAGCGTCTTTAGCGTAGCTTACTAATAGACATTTTGTTTGTTGATAGTGATCAAGCATCATTAGGTGATTTTCACGGCCGATACCTGATAATTTGTATCCACCGAATGCTGCGCCAGCAGGATATTGGTGGTATGTGTTTGTCCAAACACGACCAGCTTCGATACCACGACCAGCACGGTAAGCGATATCTCCACTACGAGACCATACTCCAGCTCCTAAGCCGTAAAGAGTATCGTTTGCGATTTCCATTGCTTCATCGAAGTCTTTGAAAGTAGTAACAGCAAGTACTGGTCCAAAGATTTCTTCTTGGAAGATACGCATTTTATTGTTTCCTTTGAAAACAGTCGGTTTGATGTAGTTACCAGTTTCAAGTTCTCCATCAAATTTGTTTTCTTCTCCACCGATAAGTAATTCAGCGCCTTCTTCTTGTCCAAGCTTGATGTAAGAAAGGATTTTTTCTTTTTGTTGATTAGAAGCTTGAGCACCCATCATTACCTCAGTATCAAGTGGGTTACCAACTTTAATTTGTTTAACGCGTTCTAGTGCACGTTCCATGAATTTGTCATAGATTGATTCTTGGATAAGAGCACGTGAAGGACATGTACAGATTTCGCCTGAGTTCAATGCGAACATAACCATGCCTTCGATTGCTTTATCTAGGTAAGCATCGTCTTTATCCATTACATCTTCAAAGAATACGTTAGGTGATTTACCACCAAGTTCAAGTGTTACAGGGATGATGTTTTCAGTTGCATATTGCATGATTTGGCGACCAACTGCAGTTGAACCAGTGAAAGCAATTTTAGCAATACGTGGGTTTGTAGCAAGTGGTTTACCAACTTCGATACCGAAACCATTAACGATGTTAAGAACACCAGCAGGGATGATATCTTGAATTAATTCAACCAACACCATGATAGAAGCTGGAGTTTGTTCAGCTGGTTTCATGACGATACAGTTACCTGCAGCTAGAGCTGGAGCGATTTTCCAAACAGCCATTAGAATTGGGAAATTCCAAGGGATGATTTGTCCAACAACACCAAGTGGCTCTTGGAAGTGGTATGCTACTGTATCATTATCTATTTGAGTTGTGCGGCCTTCTTGAGAACGAATGGCACTTGCAAAGTAACGGAAGTGATCGATTGCCAATGGAATATCGGCATTCAATGTTTCACGTACTGCTTTACCGTTGTCCCAAGTTTCAGCAACAGCAATCATTTCTAAGTTTTCTTCTATACGGTCAGCGATTTTGTTTAAAATGCGAGCGCGTTCAGCAGGAGTAGTTTTTCCCCAAGCAGCTTTTGCAGCATGTGCAGCGTCTAATGCCAATTCGATATCTTCAACAGTAGAACGAGCAGCTTTTGTGAATACTTTACCAGTTACTGGTGATTTATTTTCGAAATATTGGCCTTTAACGGGTGCAACCCATTCTCCACCAATAAAGTTATCGTATTTTTCTTTGAATTGTACGACAGAACCTTCTGTATTAGGATTAGCATAAATCATAGTTGTATTTCTCCCCTTTAATTGGTTTAGAAAACTAACCCTGATGAACACGATTGTTTGAACAATGATAGAGGAATCATCCAGGTCTGCTTTCTATCTCTATAATCGTCTTTTTTCGACAAAAACACAAGCAATAAGAACTAGAAAAATAGATTACTAATAGCATTTTTGTAAAAATGTGGATAATTTTGAAAGGGAATCACCCTAATTATTCCATAATTTTCTCGATATTTCCTGTTCTTAGAAACGCTAAAAAAAGAAAGTTATTTCGGAATATTTCCTATTATTCTTTTAAATGATAGTGGCCGATCAATTCTCCCGAAGGGGCTGTCCATTGACGATTAAATCAGAGCCATCTAACTAGGAAAGCAAGGGGATTTCGGAAATAGTATCAGGAGCGTTAGTGATTTCATTGAATAACAAATCGATTGAGTAGTAACCAACCGTCCTTTCCCTTAGCATTTCTTATCTGGAAGAAACCATACGACAATAAGAAAACTTGAATGTAATCGAACTACCCATAAAGAATAACCAGTAAGTATCATGTGAATTTCTGCTTAATTAAAGGAAACAAAAAATACTTATACTGGATCAATACTTTTCTTATATAATGTTAAAGTGATTTGAAATGATTTTTTTACTTGAAGAATTATGATCGATCATACATATATAGGAGGGATACGGTATGAAGAAATTTGGGTTTATCTTTTTAATGGTAATGATGGCGATGCTTGCAGCCTGCTCATCTGATGATGATAATGCATCAAAAAAAGATGAAGAGGGGGCATTGAAGGTCGATAAAGGCCTCCTAAACGTAGAAGTGACATTGCCTGCTTCATTCTTTGAAGGTGAGGACATCGATAGCGTCATTGCTGAAGCCAAAAAAGATGGTGTAAGTAAAGTGACGAAAAACGAGGACGGATCATTAACGTATAAAATGCCGAAGTCTAAGCATAAGGAAATGATGAAAGACTTAGAAAAGAATGCGGAAGAGACAATGGAAGAGATGAAGAATGGCAAAGATTATCCATCCATTAAAGAGGTCTCCCATAACAAGGCGTTTTCAAAGTTTACTTTAGAAGTGGATAAAGAAACATATGAGAATGGTTTCGACGGTTTTGCCGCCATGGGACTAGGGATAACTGGCATGTACTATCAAGTTTTTAATGGAGCAAGCCCGGATGAGTATAAAGTTACGATATCGGTTAAAGATGCGGCGACGCAAAAAGTCTTTGACGAAGTCGTCTACCCGGATGATTTAGAGGGTGAGGAAGAGGTAGAGTAAACTTCCTGCGTGTTAAAAGTATGATATGAAGATAAGAGGCATGAGAGTACAGGAGAAATCCATACATCTCATGCCTTTTTACATGTACAAAGGCTAATATCCGTATTTTTATATGAGGTCACCTAATTGATGATTATTTTGATTATTCACTTTTTAGTCAATATCAGCTAAATGTTGGATTTGCAACAAGCCGATAAAATTGATGGTTTGTTTAGTTAATCAATCATTTTACACTAAGTTTCACAACAGTTGTTGTAAATTTAAAAGAATTAGAGGTAATTATTATGACTAAGGTGTTATTCATTACAGCAAATCCAAATGATGAAAATCGTTCGGCTAGTATGGCAGCAGGAAAAGCATTTATTGAAACATATAAAGATACAAACCCAACGGATGAAATCGTGACCGTGGATTTATTTAAGGAAGAAATTCCAAATTTGGACGCAGATGTTTTCAGTGGTTGGGGAAAACTTCGTGCAGGACAGCCAATGGACGCTCTTTCAACTGAGGAATTAGCGAAAGTTAGTCGCTTAAACGAAATTCTCGATCAATTTGTTTCAGCAGATAAAATGATATTCGTAACGCCGTTATGGAATTACTTATTCCCAGCAGTTCTGAAAGCATACATTGATGCCGTAGCTGTACCTGGTAAAACGTTTAAATATACAGAAAAAGGTTCTGAAGGCTTACTTCAAGGTAAGAAAGTGCTTCACATTCAAGCCCGTGGTGATTTTTATTCAGAAGGTTATCCTTTAGCACATTTAGAGCTAGGCAATCGCTATTTAAAACAATTGATGGCGATCATGGGCATTACTGAATTTGAAGGTTTATTTATTGAAGGACATGATGCCATGCGAACTAAAGCTGAGGAAATTAAAGCAGCAGGCATCGAGCGTGCGAAGCAATTAGCCCAAACCTTCTAATCGTTTATAATCTTTATATTGCAATTCGTGGTCCATTTGAATGGACCACGAATTGCTTATTTTTTTTCTGGAAATTCTTCTGTTATAATCGGGTCATTCAATTCATCCAACAAGTGTTAGAAATTATAGTGTTTTGAGAAGGTGGGTACGAATGAAAAAACAAGATCCACGAATCCAACGGACAAGGCAAAGTATCATGAATGGTTTTATGAGACTGATTAAACAAAAGGAATTTAGTGATATTACCATTGCTGATATTACACAAGAAGCAGAGATTAACCGTTCAACGTTTTACTATCATTTTATGGATAAATACGATTTAATCGATGAGATTCAAAGAGAAGTTCTTACGAAAGAAATTTTTAAAGAAGTAGCATTACAAGAAGTCATCGATGAACAAACGATTATTATGTCGCTACAGGCTATTATGAGTTCTCAAATAGATTTATCCCTACAATGTCAACATGCTCTTGAAGAATTTAAATCGAAAATGGACCATGAAATTAAACAACGATTGACGGAAACTTTACAAGCCTTATTAGATAAAGAGTATGGTGTGAAGGAAGAACATTATTTACTTGCTACATTTTGGAGTTGGGGCATTTATGGTGTTGCAATGGCATGTGTAGAGGGGAAAGAAACTTTGCATACGGCGGTAAACCGTTTGACAACTATGATTTTAGGCTAGTGTGAAGGTCACCCATATAGAACGGGTTAAGAAAAGACAGAGGCAATCAAAAGATTCTTCAAGCCATCATTCACCGGATTTTCTCTTATGATGTTTTCTGATACAAAAAGAACTGTCCATGTCATGATGGGCAGTTCTTTTTGCATCATTCATAATTCCTTTCAATTACGAAATGGGAACGGTCTCCCCTGAAGTAGGTTTTGGAGTATTCGATGACGCTCTGGTCGGCCTCGTACGTATGGGTTTCAAGCGAGAAACAGGGAGATCCATTGGGAATTTCCAGTTTTTCTGCAATGGACTCGTCGGCGAGGGCCAGTTCCAGATGTTCGATGGTTTTCAGGACTTTGAGATTAAACTGGTTTTTAAGCAGTCGGAAAAGGGATGTTTCACAGGCCTTCATATCAAGACCAGGTGTTTTATGCCACGGTAGGTAGGCGACTTCGTATTGAAGTGGGACGGAATCTACATAACGCACCCGAACGAGTTTATTGATGGGATCACCAATATCAAGGTCGAATCGTTTGGCAAGGGATGCGTTTGCTTCAATGACCGTTAAACCCAAGACCTTGGTGGAGGGGTTTTTGCCCTGCATCATCACCTGATCGGAAAAGTTTTCAACCGTGCTGGTAAGTGTTTGGCGTACTTTATTTTCTGAAACGAAGGTTCCCTTACCTTGAATCCGGTACACATACCCTTCCACGGTAAGTTGTTGAAGGGCTGTTCGGACGGTCGTCCTGCTCACTTCGAATGATTTACAGAATTCTGCTTCGGTCGGTAATTTAGTGTTTGGCTGATAATCCCCATTCTTTATCATTTGAACGATGGATTCCTTTACGGCAGAATGAAGGGCTGTCACTTTATTCGTGGTTTTCAACATGCTTCCTCCTAGACATTTTTCGCTACTTCTAGAGTATATCTTGTTACAACAAGAATCAACTATAAAGTTATTTGTAGTAACAAATTTAAAATTTGTATTGAAATTAGATATAAATGACTATACAATGGAATATATAGGTAATGACCAATGTTCCATTCAAAAAGGAGGAGATACATTCGTAAAAGGTGAACATAAGAAAAGGAAACACCTATTTACATCAAAAATACAGAATATTTAGAAATGAAAAGGGGAGAAATCTATGAATATCTTATTATGTTGTTCTGCGGGAATGTCTACGAGTTTACTAGTGACGAAAATGGAGAAAAGTGCGAAGGAACAAGGCATAGATTGCCGCATATGGGCAGTGTCTTCTACTGAGGTGGACAGAGAAATGGATAAGGCAGATGTCGTTTTACTAGGGCCACAGGTTAGGTTCCTGCTTTCTAAGATGAAGCAAGCAGGCACAGCAAAAGGCATTCCAGTCGATACAATCAATCCGATGTTCTATGGTTTGTGCAACGGGGAAGAAGTGCTCAAACAAGCTGTTACTTTGATAAAAGGAGAATAAGGATATGATGACTTTCATTGATAAGTACATTATGCCGGCTGCAGTCAAGTTGGGGAATAACCGACATCTGTTGGCCATTCGTGACACGTTGATTGGAATGATAGCGATTACAATTATCGGATCGTTCGCGGTTTTATTGAATAATCTAGGGCAAATCATCAAGCCATACGGAAGAATGATGGAAGCCATTTTCGGTCCTACCTGGACGACGCTTGGCAATGACATTTCATTCGGTACCTTTGCATTCATGACCATTTTTGCCGTTTTCGGTATATCTTATAAACTTGCTAAATCTTATGGAGACGATGGATTCGAGGCGATGCTCATTTCGGCGGCCTGTTTCTTCTTATTGCTTCCACAGATGGGATTGGTCTCGCTGACGGTTGATAACAAAGTCGTATCAGGCGAGGCAGCTGGCTTCATCAGTACCAATTACTTTAATGCAACCGCTCTCTTTACGGGGATTGCCGTTTCCCTTATTGCGACGGAGATTTTTGTAAGGCTTTCCAAACTCAAATTCTTGGTGATCAACATGCCGGAGGGTGTACCTCCTGCAGTAGGGCGCTCGTTTGCCAAATTGATTCCAGGCATGGCAACCATTTTCATCATCGGGGTGTTCGGATTGCTTTTCCGTATCGCAACGAATGGCCAGATCGTGAATGACTGGTTAAGTAAAGTGATCGTATCTCCGATGCAAGGGGCCGTGGATTCACTTCCATTTGCCATCCTTCTTGTCTTTTTCGTCCATATTTTATGGATGGTGGGATTGCACGGACCGAACATTCTTGGTGGAATCACGACACCGCTTTTTGAAAGTTCTGGCGTAAAGAATATTGATCTGTATGCAAAAGGCATTACAGATATGGACCAATATGGCGTCTTGGCCGGCTCGTTTCTTGATGCTTTTGTTTATCTAGGTGGATCGGGCGGAACGATGGGCTTGATCATTGCGATGATCATAGCCGGTAGAAGGCGGTATAAACAGATGATTGGGCTTGGTGGGGCCCCGGGACTTTTCCAAATCAACGAACCGATTCTTTTTGGGCTTCCCATCGTATTGAATCCAATCTGGTTGGTTCCATTCGTTCTAGGACCTATCATTACTACAGTCATTTCGTACTTAGCGGTGAGCAGCGGTCTGGTCTTCCCGATTGTAGCCAAAATCCCATGGGTGACCCCGCCGATTGTCGGAGGATTTTTGGCAACAGGTGGCCATGTTTCGGGGGCTGTCCTGGCAGGAATCAATCTCGTCATTTCAACCGTAATCTACTTGCCATTCGTGTATGCCCAAGTGAAAATTGATTCGAAAAATAAAACGGAGCTTACTAAGGATTCGGAATCAGAATCAGTAAGTCTTTAAGAAAGAAGTGGGGAACATGGAAAAAGAAGAATTATATCAGTTATCCTTCCAACTTGTTTTACACAGTGGAAATGCACGGAGCTTTGCGATGGAAGCCTTGCAAGAAGCCAAGAAAAAAGATTTCGAAGCAGCCAGGCAGAAGATAGCGGAGGCGGAGACGGAATTATTGCAGGCGCATAAATTTCAGACCCAGTTGATTCATGCGGAAGCGGGTGGCGAGAAATTAGACATCCCGATTATCCTGATACACGCACAGGATCATTTGATGACGGCGATGACTTTGAAGGATTTGGCGGTTGAAATGATTGAGATGAGAGAAGAGTTTCTTGGAGCCAACAAGATCAAGGAGGGGACAGCGGAATGAGTAAGGGGTTGAAAATCGTTACGATAGGCGGAGGTTCAAGCTATACGCCGGAACTGATTGAAGGATTCATTAAATATTATAAGGAGCTTCCTGTAAGTGAAATCTGGCTCGTGGATATAGAAGCTGGCAAGGAAAAGCTTGAAGTCGTCGGCGGGCTGGCAAGACGGATGGTGGAAAAAGCGGGAGTGCCGATTGATATTCACTTAACGCTTGACCGTAAGAAAGCTCTAGAGGGTGCCGACTATGTCACGACCCAATTACGGGTCGGGCAGCTGGCTGCCAGGGCACTTGATGAGAAAATTCCGCTGAAGCATGGGGTCATCGGTCAGGAAACGAATGGACCAGGCGGGTTGTTCAAAGCATTTCGGACGATTCCTGTCATTCTTGACATCGCCCGGGAGATGGAAGAGATTTGCCCGAAAGCCTGGTTGATCAATTTCACAAACCCTGCCGGCATGGTCACGGAAGCGGTTCTGCGTCATAGCAACATCACTAAAATCGTCGGTCTATGCAATGTGCCAATCGGGATGGAACGTGGTGTCGCCGAGTTGATGAAGGTGGAACCGGACCGGGTGCGAATTGATTTCGCCGGATTGAACCATATGGTATACGGGTTGGATGTATTCGTGGATGGAAAGAGCGTGAAAGAGGAAATTATCGATATGATTTCAGACCCGGATAAAGCGGTGACGATGAAGAATATCCATGCGATGGGATGGGAGCCAGAATTCCTTCGTGCATTGAATTTATTTCCTTGCCCATATCACAATTATTACTACAAAACGGGAGATATCCTGGCTCAAGAGCTGAAGGATGCAGAAAATGGGGAAACAAGGGCTGAGGTCGTACAAAAGCTGGAAACAGAACTATTTGAACTATATAAAGACGTCGATCTAGACATCAAGCCACCACAGCTTGAAGAACGGGGCGGCGCTTACTACAGTGATGCCGCGGTTCGGTTGATCCATTCCATGTATACGGATAAACGTGATATACAGGCGGTCAATACGATGAATTATGGTGCGATTGAAGGCATCCCGTACGATTCAGCCGTTGAAGTGAGCTGTGTGATTACGAAGGATGGTCCAAAACCGATTACGGTAGGTGAATTACCGGTAGCCGTTCGCGGACTCGTCCAGCAAATTAAGTCCTTTGAAAGGGTGGCTATCGAGGCTGCCGTAACAGGCAACTATGATACGGCCCTGCTTGCGATGACCATCAACCCACTAGTTCCAAGTGACCGGGTGGGGAAATTGATTCTGGATGAAATGCTCTTGGCGCATAAGGAATTTTTGCCGCAGTTCTTCGAGAATAAGGAATTACAAGGAAGTTTTCATGATTGAAGTGCTGGTCAATGCTGATGATTTCGGGTTTTCGCGGGCTGTGAATTACGGCATATTGAATAGCCACAAAAATGGAATAGTCAATTCGGCGACCATGATGATGAATGCAAAAGCGACCGATCATGCCATCAGAATTGCCAAAGATCATCGCACGCTTAAGGTGGGCATCCATCTTGTCCTGACATGGGGACGGCCGCTGCTACATGATGTGCCTAGCCTTGTAGACAGAGAGGGAAACTTCAAAAAGCAAGATGAGGTATATGGGAACCCGGGTAGTATTTCCTTGGAAGAGTTGGAGAGGGAATGGTCTGCCCAGATTGATAAATTCATCGATTTGGGGATGATGCCGACCCACTTTGACAGTCATCATCATGTCCATGCGATCCCGGCCTTTTGGCCGGTCGTGAAAAAGCTTTCCGCCCATTATGGGCTACCAGTCCGAAAAGCGGGACCCCATTTTCAGGACATTGAAACAGTGACCGATACATTCCTTGACGATTTTTATGGGGAAAAGGCGGCCGTCGATTACTTTCAAACCCTTAACGAGCGGATTAGTGAGGGCAAAAGCGTGGAGGTAATGACCCACCCAGCCTACCTGGATGATGATTTGCTCCAGCATTCCTCCTACAATCAAGAAAGGCTCAAGGAAACGGCCATCTTGATGAAAGCCACATTGCCGGAAGGATTCATTCTCCGGTAATGATCGGTTCAGGAAGGCCCATTAAGACAAAAAAAGCAATCGGATCTCAGTTTTCACTGAGGTCCGATTGCTTTTTTTTATACTTCTTTAACCACTACGGATTTAACTTCGCCAACTACCAGCTTCTTGAATGCGAGGCTGACAACCATCATCACGATAAAGTTCACAGCCAAGGCGATGATTCCGACATTCAGATCCTTCGCCGCTTGTGGCAAGGATGGGAACAGCGTGCCGATTGTCGATTGGCTGATGGTGATGTAGGTGACGATGGCCAATCCACAGATGATACCCGCTATTGCCCCATATTTATTGATAAAGTTCTTCTTTTTCAGGCTGAATAACAGGGACGGGAATAGTTGTGTAATGAAGCTATATCCCATCAAGATCAAAGCAGACATCGTTTCTCCGCCATTTAAGGTGAAGTAAACGGATATGAGTGCAATCACGGGAACGAGTAACTTGGCCAAACGTACCACATGCCGGTCTGATGCTCCAGGATGGAGTTCCTTATAGACATTTTTCGCAAGGAGCGTAGAGACGCTCATCAACAGCATCGATCCTGGTACTAATGCCGTCAACATGCCAGCCGCACCGATGACTCCTATAAACCATGGATCAAAGGTCTGTATCGCAAGGCGCAATAAGGAAAGGTCGGCATCGGCGCCTTCCAGTCCAGGCACTTTCAAAATCGCTGCAAATCCTACAAAAAAGACAAATAGTAACATGAGCGTATACAGTGGACTGATGATGGCATTTTTACGAAATGTTTTTCCGCTCCGGGCCGTATAGACGGCACTGAATACTTGGGGCCACATGTAAAAACCAAATACGAGCAAGATGACGGTCGAGATGAACCACGAAACGCTAAGACCTTGTTCGGGCAGCGTCAGGAAACCTGGTTTGGCGGCATTTATGGTCTCAAACATCGGTTGAAGACCTCCAAAGTAATGAATCGGAAGATAAATGCCCAGGAATGCGATGATGACGATCATCATGATGTCCTTGATGACGGCGGTCCAGGCTGATCCGTGAATGCCGGAAATCATGACATAAATGGTCAGGCTGATAGCTCCAAGCCACACAGCGGTGGACATGGAAATGGCGCCATATGATGCTTCGGAAACAATGATCCCTAAGCCTTTGAGCTGTACGACGACGACCGGAATCATCGATACCACGCCGACAAGGGCAGCAAGAATCCCTAGAGTTGGGCTCTTGTACTTGCTTACGAAGAAATCGGATTGTGACATAAGCCGATTTTCTTTTGCGTATTTCCAAATGGCCGGAAGTAGCCAATAGGATAATACATAAGACAAGGTAATATAAATGAGGACGTATAAAGCGGGCGCACCCTTTCCATAAGCCCAGCCGCTTCCTCCAAGGAAGGAGAAGGTTGTGTAAATTTCCCCTGCCATCAATAGAAAGACGAATATGGCACCAAAACCGCGGCCGCCCACCGTCCATTGTTCCAGGTTCATGTCTTTTCCTTTTGTCGAACGGATCCCAAGAAAAATCGATAAAAGTAAAAATGCTAAAATAATGATAAGAGCAATATTCATTCTTCTTCACCTTCTCGGTTCCTAGGATCCAACTTATACATGACGGCTAGAGTGACGGAAGTGAGCACGACCCACATCGCCATCCAAAACATATAAAAAGGCATCCCCAATACATAAGGTTCTACTTTATTAACAAAAGGAAGAAACCCTAATATGCCGATAAAAGGAACGAGTGTAAGAATATATAATACTTTCATGAAGCAACCCCTCCATTCTAAATATGTTTCACAGATTATGATGTTTTTCTAAAAAAATGTTTCCGTAATACCTAGTACCTTACACTAATTCGATAAAAAAATTAATAGTGTGGCAGAAAAAAATATTCGTCACGCTTCATTTTACTCTCTCATTTAATCACAGGAAAATGGGATAGGAAGGTAGACTTCCGTATCCCAAAATTCCTCGTTCATTTTTTTCGATAGTTATATATGACAACTAAAAGAATGAACCAAAGCGGTGTCAGCAATAATGACGGCCTGGTCGCCTCAGCAAACAGCATGACGATCAAGATGAAGATAAACAGCCCTAAGATTACATAGTTGATGAAAGGTGTTAAGGGAGCCCTGAAAGTGGACGTAGCCCTTAAGTCCGGACGTTTTTTCGTATACCGGATATGGGAAATCAAGATGATGCTCCAGACCCATAGGAAGCAGATTGCACTAATCGTTGTCACGATGGTGAAAGCTTGCTCCGGTATGATTTTACTTAATAATGCCCCAATGGAGACAACGATGGTAGACGTAACCAATGCATTGCTCGGAACAGCACGTTTATTTAATTTCTTAAGTTTTGCAGGTGCTTCGTTATTGTTGCTCAAGGTATAAAGCATGCGGCTTGTTGAAAACAATCCACTGTTTCCGGCAGAAGCGGCTGATGTCAACACGACGAAATTGATAATCCCTGCAGCAACCGGAATCCCGATCAAGGCGAAGACCTCCACGAATGGGCTGCTCGCGGCATCGAGCTGTGTCCATGGATTGACGCAAAGGATGACGGTGATGGCACCGATATAGAAAAGCAATATCCGGACAGGGATCTTATTGATCGCTGACGGGATGTTTTTTTTCGGATTGGCGGTTTCGGCCGCTGTCACTCCAATGATTTCGACACCAACAAAGGAGAAGACGACTAGCTGTAGGGAAAGCAAAAAGCCGGATGCGCCGTTCGGGAACATGCCCCCATGACTCCAAAGGTTGTTGAGGGAAACGGTTCCTGTATCGGTTTGGAAGCCAATGATGAGTAAGACAATTCCCACAACGATCAAGGCGACGATCGTGATGACTTTAATGAGGGAGAACCAGAACTCCAATTCTCCGAATAGCTTCACGGTCAACAAATTCAATCCTAGTAGAATCACCAAGCAGGCAAGTGCAGGGATCCATTGCGGAATGTCGAACCAATATTGCATATAGACCCCGACAGCGATGATATCGGCCATGGCCGTCATGATCCAACAGAACCAGTAGGTCCAGCCAGTCACGAAACCAGCCCACGGTCCGATGTATTCCGTGGCGAATTCGGTGAATGAGGAATATCCCGCGTTGGACAACAGCAATTCCCCTAAAGCCCTCATGACGAAAAACAAGGCAATCCCGATAATCAGATACGAAAAGATAATGGAGGGTCCCGCCAACTGTATGGCTTTTCCGGATCCCAAAAATAACCCGGTCCCGATGGTTCCTCCTATGGCGATGAGTTGTACATGTCGATTTTTCAAATCCCTTTTCAATTCTTGTTTAGCCAATTTGTGCGCCCCCGTTGTTATAATTCTTGAATGTGAAGTACATGGTCCGTTGATTCCAATCGATCACCAGGGCAATGAATCTGTCCAGTTTAGTAGCGATTTCACTTCGTTTTTTTAGTGATGATTGAAAAAAGACAATAAAAAAAGAGATTGGAAGCTACCAATCTCGAAAGGTTAAAGAATAACAAATATTCGTTACTCTTCTGTCCTTTTGCCTGAGATTGTGAATCCTTCGGCGCTGCACGTGTGTACAGTCTCTCCAGAAGCTGCTCCTGCTATAGTGTGATCCATAGCATTCATCGCTTGCTTAGTATGTGGTTGTCAATAAATGATCGCTGTGAAAGATGAAATTCTTTTTGGCAACTCATTTATTCTTTTAAAATAATAATGGAATTCTATCACTATTTTGATTTTGGGTCAAAGGGATATATTGTAAATGTGGTGGGGGGTGAATCTATATGACCAGTTTGATGCCCAAAAACGATGCGAACCCCGAATCAGTTTGATAAGAACATTTTTTCATAGTCCCTTTTAAGAATGGCCATGATGATCTCGTCCGAATATTTTCCGTTGAAATATAAAGACTCTCGTAAAATCCCCTCTTTGATAAAGCCAACTTTTTCATAGGCTCTAATTCCACGTAAATTATGGCTGAATACTTCCAGTTGCAGACGATTTAAAGCCAATTCTTCAAAAACAAATGCTAAAACAAGTCGGATAGCTTCTGTACCATACCCTTTGCCCGTTAATTCAATGGCATTCATCGAAATTCTAAATCCTGCCTTTTTGTCCTCTTCGTCCATATCAGAGATGGATAATTCCCCGATCATCCGATCGCTTTCGTTTAAGCAAATGGCTAGATCATGGCGTGATGGATCTTCACGTACATTCTTTATATGACATTGAAGCTGCTCTAAAGTGAATATAGATTTTGTTCCTGTCATATACCGTATCTCCTCATCCTTTGTATTTTCTAAAAGGATAGGTGCATCCGATTCTTTTAAATAGCGGAGATAGATTCTTTCTCCTATTAATTTCATTGTCTTTCCTCCTCTCATTAACGTCGATACTTACTTTCAATAGTACATAGGATTTCTTCACACGTATAGGGAGAGAACCATTACCAATCATGTCCTCCTATCCATTGCTTCTAGACGGCCAAAAGTGTTTTTCCTAAAAGTACATTTGTATTTCTACGGAATATTTATTATTATAAGATAAGGAAATGCTTTTGTGAGTAGAGTTCTTTAGGAAGCATTGTAAATCTATTAAATTACTTATCTTAAATAAGGATTAGAGAATCGTCATTTTATGCTTGTACATCTGGGGGAGTTATCATGTCAAATAAAGAATTAACTAGAGGGCTAGAGGCACGTCATATTCAGATGATTGCCTTGGGCGGTACGATCGGTGTTGGGTTATTTATGGGATCTGCCAGCACAATTAAGTGGACCGGCCCCTCTGTCATGCTGGCGTATGCCATCGCGGGACTTTTTATCTTTTTTATCATGCGTTCGATGGGGGAAATGCTGTACCTGGAGCCTACTACGGGCTCATTCGCAACGTTTGCGAGTGATTATATCCATCCATTGGCAGGATTTGTAACTGCTTGGAGCAACTGGTTCCTATGGGTGTTGGTCGGCATGTCTGAAATCATTGCCGTAGGATTATATATGAACTTTTGGTTCCCTGAACTGCCAGCTTGGATTCCGGGAGTGGTGGCCATGGTCATCCTTGGCGCCGCTAACCTCATTTCCGTCAAATCCTTCGGTGAATTCGAATTCTGGTTTGCACTGATCAAGATCGTTACCATCATCTTGATGATCATTGCCGGTCTAGGTCTTATCTTTTTCGGGATAGGGAATGGTGGGGAGGCAAT
This sequence comes from Peribacillus sp. NPDC097198, assembly GCF_044762055.1. Classification (NCBI taxonomy): domain Bacteria; kingdom Bacillati; phylum Bacillota; class Bacilli; order Caryophanales; family Bacillaceae; genus Peribacillus; species Peribacillus sp. NPDC097198. The sequence goes on from NZ_JBIWDO010000010.1 coordinate 107,308, forward strand.
CGGCCTTTCCAATCTATGGGCTAACGGCGGTTTCTTTACGGGGGGATGGAAAGGTTTCTTCTTTGCCCTTTCTCTTGTTGTGGCATCTTATCAAGGCGTTGAACTTATCGGGATCACTGCTGGTGAAGCAAAGGATCCGAAGAGTACCATTACTAAAGCAATCCAAACGATCATTTGGCGTATATTAATCTTCTATATCGGCGCGATTTTTGTCATCGTCACGGTATTTCCTTGGAATCAATTAGATGAACTTGGAAGCCCGTTTGTATCGACCTTTGCAAAAATAGGCATTACCGCAGCCGCGGGCATCATCAACTTTGTCGTGATCACGGCGGCGATGTCAGGATGCAATAGTGGGATTTTCAGTGCAGGGCGCATGCTTTATACCCTTGCCTTGAACGGGCAAGCGCCAAAGATCTTTGCAAAAATATCGAAAAGCGGAGTGCCGGCCTATTGTACAATCGCTGTCATGTTGGGCTTGGCCATTGGTGTTGTCCTGAACTACCTGGCTCCACCGGAAATATTCCTGTATGTGTACAGTGCAAGTGTGCTGCCCGGGATGATTCCATGGTTCGTGATTCTTATTAGTGAGCTTAGGTTCAGGAAGGTACGAGCTGAGGAAATGAAAAACCATCCATTCAAAATGCCTTTTGCCCCGTATACCAACTATGCAACGATTGCCTTCTTACTATTGGTATTGGTCGGCATGTGGTTTAACCCGAGTACGCGACTCTCCTTGATTGTGGGCATCATTTTCCTAGCAATCGTTGTAGCCTGTTACTACCTACTGAAAATGGATAAGCGGGTTCCCTTAGACGTGAAGGCGAAAGAGGATGTATCTGCGTAATCTAGAGTGTCGGAAAAAGTTATGCTTCGTGCATAGCTTTTTTTGTTTGACCGATATAGTGAGGGAGTTGACCGATAAAAGCGGCCATTTGACCGATAAACCTTCCAACTTGACCGATAAAATGAGAAATTGACTGATATATGTAATTTATTGTAATGTTGGACGCTTGAATATAAGATGAAGAGAAGAAATATACATACAAAGAAGGTGATTCGATTGAGAAAAGTGGAGAGGATTTTTAGCATTAATTCTCTGGTTAAGGAATTATGGGAAAGTCAGCCGGATATGAGATTCCTTCAATTGTTGGATTGGATAGAATCGGAGTACTCGAAACAGAATGGGGGCTTTGGGCAAGGAAATTTGTTCAAACGGGATTCTTATCAAGCCGAGGAGCCTTTTTCTTATATCGATTTGTTTTATCTTGAGGACGAGCTGTTAGAGCAGTTTTTACTGCAGTTGGTAAAGGATACTGAGACTAGGCTTAGGCTTGAGAAGGTTCAGGCTGAAAAAGGGAGTAAACATTGGATTCAGCAATTCGTAAATAACAGGCAAGGGGAATTGAACCATCTTATTTTGATGAGTTCGCCTTCCTTGCTGACTTTCCTTGATAAAGAGCGGTCCATCCAGTGGAAGTCCCCATTGCGGGAAACGGGTTACCAAGAATACAGAAATGAATTTTTGGAGCTTGAAAGTGTGAGGCGGGGCAGACGAATCGAGCTGGAGAAATATTGGCCAAGGATGGGTCCGCAATGGGATGGATATGCCACGGTGGCAGGGAAAGATGGTCAAAAAGGGTTTTTGCTAGTGGAAGCGAAGGCCCATTTGAAAGAAATGGCTTCATCGATACGGGCAAAGGATCTGGACAGTAGATTCCTGATAGAGAGTACCATGAAGGAAACAATGGAGGCCATGGGTTCCCGGGCCCCTATGGAAGTCTGGCTGAACCGTTATTATCAGTTGGCGAATCGTTTGGCTTTTTTATATATATTGAATGAGAAAATGGGGATTCCAACGTGGCTGGTCCTTGTGAATTTTCTTAAAGATGATACCCATATACCTACCGGTTCTGTGGAATGGGTAGAACATTACCAAGAAGTTTTTAGCGAAATGGACATTACATCCGAATCGAATCCATTATTTGATAAGATCGTCACGGTCTATCCAAGTTGTAATTGATATGTGGAAAACTTAGGGAGAGCTTAATCCTCGGCTCTCTCTTTTAATTGGTACTTATTGACAATGGTAAAAATATGAATTATACTTTTAATTAACCAGTGGTCAACAAGGAGGATATCATGTCACCAAGAAAATCCGTTACACAGGAATTAACACGGGAAATGATAATGGACGCAGCACGGAATCTCTTTGTGGCGAAAGGGTATCAGCATGTTTCCATGAGGCAGATTGCGAAAGAACTAGGGTACAGCCATGGCGCTCTTTACTATCATTTCAAGAATAAAGCGGAGTTGTTTTACGCGTTAGTGGAAGAACATTTCGCCATGCTCGATCAAAAACTGGATGATGTGATGCACCAAGCCATCCCAAATGGGGAAAAGCTAGAGAACATTCTTTTGGGCTTCATTGAATTCGGGCTGACCCATCAAAGCCATTATGAAATCATGTTTTTGATCAAGGACGAAGAAGTACAGAACTTCATCAATCAAGGGCCACACAAAACCTATGAAAAATTCGCCCAGATTATTTTCACTTTATGTGAGAACAAAGTTTCCATCCAGCATATTTACAGCATCTTTTTATCCTTGCATGGTTTTGTCACGCATTATTGCCGTCATGTCACGACGTATGAGGAAGTAAAGAATCTAGCTGTGTTGCACGTGAAATTTTTAACAAAATCAATTAGCTGATTTTTTTTACCACGTATTGACCAGTGGTTAAATAAAAGGGAGGGCGTCCATTATGAAAAAAGCATTGGTAGTAGGAGCTTCAGGAGGAATGGGGTATTCAATCGTCAAGGAATTATCAAACAGGGGGATCTCGGTGACGGCCTTTGCACGCACCCGCAGTAAGCTGGAAAAACTTTTCGGAAATGATTCGAATGTGACGATCCATACGGGAGATCTATTTCAAGTGGAGGATTTAGAAAGAGCAGCCCAAGGTGTTGACGTCATATTCCAATCAGCGAACATTCCCTATTCAGAATGGGATGAGAAGTTAGTGGTCATGATGTCCAATATTATGGAAGTGGCAAAAAAGAATGAAGCGAAACTTGCCTTTGTCGACAATATTTATGCCTATGGACGCAGTTCAGGGAAAAGCGTGACTGAAATGAAGGTTAAACATCCCCACACGAAAAAAGGAAGCATCCGCCTGAATGTCGAAAACCTGATTAAGGAATCAAACATTCCTGCAATCATTGTTCACTTTCCTGATTTCTATGGTCCCAATGCGGAAAGTTCTTTACTGCATTATACGCTTAATAATGTCATTAAAAATAAGAAGGCCAGTTATGTGGGCGACCAAAGCATTGCCAGGGAATTCATATACACCCCGGACGGAGCAAAAGCCATCGTTGAATTGTCCCTTAACGAAGAAGCGTACGGTCAGAACTGGAATATACCCGGTCATGATGTGATTACTGGAAAAGAACTAATCAAGATCATTCGCGACATAACGGATTATCAAAAAGGAGTATCCACCATTTCAAAGAAGATGATTCAATTCTTGGGGATCTTCAACTCCCAGATGCGTGAAGCGGTCGAGATGTATTATTTGAATGAAGAACCGGTTGTGTTGAACGGGGAAAAATACGAAAAGCTGATTGGACCGGTGCCTCGGACTTCTTATCGTGAAGGGGTGATCGAGACGGTGGAGTATATGAAAAGCCATGCATGAAAAAAACACGGCGTAAGAACGCCGTGTCGGTAATCCCTATAATCAACCTTTCCCAGCTTCGAATCCAGGGTATTTGGTCATGCCGCCATCCGCATATAGTGTCAAGCCGGTGACGTAGCTGGATTCCTCGGATGCGAGCCAAACCGCACATGCAGCGATTTGTTCCGGTTTTCCGATATAGCCCATCGGAATCAGGTCGATGACTTCTTGTGTCGCCTTTGGATCATTGAATTTCTCGGCGTTAATCGGTGTATCGATCGCTCCAGGGGAAATGTTATTCACGCGGATTCCTTTTGGCGCATATTCAAGGGCAAGTGTTTCGGTCATCATTTTGACGCCACCTTTACTTGCTGCATAGTGAACAAAATGTGGCCATGGAATTCTGTCATGAACCGAAGACATATTGATGATGTTTCCTTTAATATCATGTTCTAACATATAACTGATTGCATCCCGACTTGCTAAAAACATGCCGGTAAGGTTGACGTCGATGACCTTTTGCCAATCTTCTAGCGTCAGTTTTTCGCTTGGCACTTCATTTTCAATGCCGGCATTGTTGACCATGATGTCGATGGTACCGAATGTATCCACTGCAAACTGAATTAATTTCTTCACATCTTCTTCTTTTGTAACATCGCCTTGAATGGCTGCGGCCTTCCCGCCTGAAGCTTCAATCGTTTGAATGATTTCTTTATAGTCGTTCTCTTCCGAATGATAATTTAAGACAACTCGTGCTTTTTCCTTTCCGAAGCGTTCCGCCATTGCTTTACCTAATCCTGTTGCGGCCCCTGTGATTACGACTACCTTGTTCTCTAAATCTGTATACATACTATATCCTCTCCCTTATTTATTCTTTTGTGAATCCAATCATGACGCCACCGGCGATGACTAAGATACAACCGATGATGACATAGGTCATTTGTTTCTTTGATTTTTTCTCTCCTAATAGGAAGATGCCGCCTAAAGTGGAAATGACGATACCCATTTGCGAGAATGAAAAGGCAATGGCAACGCCCACTTTTGGATTAGCGAGAAGGAGACCGATATTCCCGGTCGCCCACATGATCCCAGTTAAGATGTTGCGTCCGGCATATTTGTTGAATGGTTTATGTTTAATGGATAGAAGGAAAGCTGCAATAAACATTCCGATCGCTTGTGGCAAGATAGTCGACCACCCGTCAATGTCAAACCATCTGACGACGATGACATAGGTGACAAAACCAAGAGTGGAGACGATCAAGTAAAGGATTCCTTTTTTCATGCTGCCTTCATTTTTCCCTTTACTACCTTCATAGCTTGTCAGCAATACACCCGCAATCAAGAAAATGATAGCAATCACGCCAAGGATGATCGTCGAAGTGGTGTTCCACTCCTTAAAGACGATAACCGCAAAAAATGTATTTCCTAGTATTTGCAATCCGGTTGAAATGGGAACGGTTTTGGAAACGCCCATTTCCTTGACACTGTTGAACTGAAAAAGTTGACCGAACGCCCAGCCAATCCCTGAAATGATTCCGACAATCCAGATGAGGCTCGTCCATTCGGGGGGATTGATGACCGACATCACGATGGCAAACAATAAAGAGCCGATGGTGATACCGAGTGTTTGGTTATATGAGTTGCCCCCGAGTTTTTCGGAAACAAGTACCAAGCTTCCCCACGTTAATGCGGGGATAAGTGCATAGAGAAAACCTTCCACAAAATCCATCTCCTAAGTTACAAACATTTGTATTAATGAAAAGTACTGGTTATTTAGTTAGCTAATAATAAATTTCCCTTGTTTTCTAAAATGAAAACATTTTTTTAATATATTAATTTAGATATATGATTCGTTTCTCCCGAATCAATGGGCTGAAAAATAAACCGGTTTATGGTATTTTTAATTAAAATTAGTTAGGAGTGGGAACATGACGACATTACATGAATGGTTTGAAAAGGGGATACCTGCAAAGGAATTTGTGGAGTCGATGAAAGTGAATAAGGAAGGCTTGCAATCCGTATACGAGCGTTTTTCCATTTCGGAAGAAGACCGTGCATTTTTCGAAGAAGTAAAAGGGAAAGAGCTGAGAGCGATTGTCATTACAGAAGATTGGTGTGGCGACGCGATGATGAATATCCCGATCCTTTTGAACATCGCACAGGCAGCGAATATCGATACGCGGATGATTCTGCGGGATCAAAACCTTGAGCTGATGGATCAGTATTTAACGAATGGAACGGCACGATCGATTCCCATCTTTATTTTCATCGATAATCAAGGGAAGGAAAAAGCTGTTTGGGGCCCTCGAGCACCTAAAGTACAGGAGTTCGTAATGGAATTGCGCAAGGATTTGCCAGCTAAGGAAGACGAACATTTTGAAGCGGCACAAAAGGAGCTTTTTAAGAAAATCGGGGAATCTTATGCCCAAAACGAACAGCTTTGGCAAGAAGTGTACAGTAGCATTAAAGAAACATTGACGAAGGCGTAAACCACTTGCATCCCCGTTTTTAGCGGGGATGTTTTTTTCTTAACCTTACAAAGTTTTGATTCTTTCCTCTTTATTTTCAGTATGTGATGCGACCGACATGCCCAAAGCCGGGATAGCTGCCAGAGCAACGGTGATAGCGGATAAACTAAAAACCGTGAATAGCGAAGTTATTTTCAGCAATGGACCGGACGAAGCCGTTCCAATTAAGAGAAATAGAATGAAGATGGGCGTGATGATGCCATTTGTTCTACCGATGAATTTTTCTTCCACAAGTTTAATCATCATGGTGCTTAAGAGTATTTGCATGAACGCCATCATGAAGGCGGTGATGAATCTCATCGATGCCGTTAAAATAAAGGAAGTGGACAGTACTTCGATAACGGTGGAAAGGGCTAACAATAAAAACGTACCAACAAACGTCACCCTCACATGAAGACGATTAACTAAAGTGGCCGCGATGATTCCCCCAATCAGTAAACCAGCCCCTGCTGCAGCGGATAACCATTGAAGGGCTTCTTTTGGCAATTGTAGCCTATCCGTGATCAGAAAAACCTCGAGCGGTTGTACCAGGCCTGCTCCAAGACCCAAGAAACAAAAGGTCAGGGCGATTCTTTTCAAATTGTGATTATGGAGTACATAGTGAAAGCCTTGTTTAATTTCTGTAACGATCGTCGAGTCAGCCTGTTTTTCCTTTTTGGCATCCTTCGGTAAAAAGAGCGTGATGACCGTGGATAATCCAAATGTAAGAATTAACAAGGAAAGGGAAACCGAAATGCCAAAATTCGAATAGACGGCCGTACCGATGATGGGTCCCAGAATCAAGAACAGGGAACCAAGGCTTTGCACGATGCCTATCGCCGAACCGACTTGATCTTCAGGGATGTGCCGTTTGAAAATTTTCGCGGAAGAAGGTTGTGAAAATTGAGAGACGATTGCTGAGACGAATGTGGCAAAGAAAACGGCTTCCCACATCCCGAATGAGATGAAACCTAAAATGATCAGAATCGAAACGATGCTGAGCAGCCCGCCGCTAATGATCGTCTTCTTTGGATTCCAACGGTCGGCAAAGGTTCCGCCTATAAAGGAAAATAAGAAGATGGGGGCGTACTCGATGACAGTGATAAGGGATATCGCGACCGGATCCTGATTCGTTTTTTCGATAATGTAAAACAAAACGGCCATATTTCGAATCCATATGCTGATTTGATCAAGCATATCCGAACTCAACATGATCCAGAAAACCTTATTTTTCAATAATTGGTTCATCCACAGGCAGCTCCTTCTTAATTAATCTGACCGTTCGGTTTAATAAATTCCTAAAAAAAATCGTTCTACAGGACTATCGTTAAATAATCGAGGAACATCCTTTCTTGGGAAAAGGATAAGAAAGGGATGTTTGTTCCTCTAGTGTTTCGAAATGCCTTTTAAAAAGACGTCCACGCTTTTGTGATATAGTCTCCTGATTTCAGGAAATTCCATCTCGTAATAGGTGGCATGTAATCCGGCATGCATGCCAAAGAGAATGTACATAAGGTCTTTGGGATTATCTTCGATGAACGCCCCTTCTTTAATTCCCTGGTCAATGACGGCTTCATACGTGTCATAATACTGACTGCGATAAATTTCTAAAATATGCGCAAAAATCTCAGGGTCAGCCGTTTCACTTCCGCCAAATTCCTCAGCGGCTTTAATTAATGGACTTTGCAGATCTTCAAGATAATGGTCTGCCAATGCATATAATTTCTCTACACTCGTGCGGTAGTTCTTTTGCTTGATGTTCCAGGCGCGCTTCCACTCGTCGGCGTTATTCTCGACGATGTACAAGAAAAGTTTTTCCTTGCTTTTGAAATGATAATAAATGCTCCCTTTACTGCTTTCGGAGACGTTTGTGATGTCTTCCATTGACGTAGCGGCGTATCCCTTTTGGGCAAACAATTTTTCTGCTTCTTTAGCTATCTTAAGCTTAGTGGGAGAGGGGGTACTTTGTTGTTTCATGTCAGATAAGCCTCCAATGATAAACTGAACGTTCGGTCTATAATTAAACTATCGTAATTTCCTATAATTGTCAATGATGTTTTGTTATTCAAAAAAGCCAGTGTGCATTAAATGGATGCGCACTGGCTTAGTTATATGGATCAAATCAAAAACATCGCTACGATCGTCGTCACGAATAAACCGATGCATACCGGAAGCAAGTTTCGGCGGGCGAGTTCAAAGGGACTGACGTTACAAATGGCCGCCGCTGGGATAAGTGCCCATGGAATCAAGGTACCGCCACCGACCCAGATTGCCGTGATTTGGCCGAGGGCAGTCAACGTCGCAGTACCGCTTCCAATCGCCGTCCCGAATAGATTTGCGACCGAACCGGTCAGGGAAATACCTGAAAACCCGGAACCATCCAAGCCGGTAATCGCACCGATGCCTGTCAGTGTGACGGCAGCTATCTCTTTCGTCAATGGAACCGAGGCGGCGAGTGCTGCACCCAAATCGTTGACGATGCCGAGAGAGGCTTTCGGTAAGTAGTCCCCGATGATTTTAGTGAAGCCGGAATCGCCTAAATAGAAGAAAGCGGCAATCGGGATGACCGGACCGAAAACCTTGAAGCCAAATTGGAACCCTTGAATCAAGTAGCTCGTTGATTTTTCAAGGCCAGGATGGCCATGGGCCACGAGAGATAAGATCAGCAAGATAAAAACGGCGGTTCCGCCAACCAATGCTGTTGCTTCGCCGCCTTGTAATTTCAGAAGCCAAAGAGCGACGACATCCAGTAAAAAGGCCAATGGGATGAATATCGCAAAAAACCTCTTCTGTCCCATCGTAAGTAACTCTTCATTCATCCCATCCTGGTCTTCGTCGATTGCTTCTTGTACGGTAGGCTGAATGCGACCAAGCCGCATATCCCGCTTCAAGAAGATGAACGCAGAAACCGTAGTCACGACGCCCATTGTGATGACGAGCGGGATGCTGGCTGAAATGACGTCACCGACCGGAATCGAAGCCGCATCAGCCGTGAGTTTTGGTGCCGCTTGAATGACGAAATCACCCGAAAGCGCAATGCCGTGGCCAAATAAATTCATCGCCATCGCTACGCCTAGTGCAGGCAATCCGGCCCGCAATGCGACCGGTAGCAGCACGGCACCAAGCAAAGCGACGGCAGGAGATGGCCAGAAAAACCAGGAGATGCCCATCATGACGATTCCAATCACCCAAAAAGCGAGTGTGGGGTTTTTAATGAATCTAGCAAAAGGTGCAATCATGACATCATTGATACCTGATCTCGTTAAGACTGTACTCATGGCAACAATGATGGAAATGATTAAAATGGTCGACATTAACTCGGTAATGGCGAAAGCGAAACTATTGAATACGCCACTGATGGAGGAAGCCAAACTGCCTGTAGAGACGAGCGCCAAAATGAAGATGCCAACGATGCAAATGAGGGTGGTATCCCGACGCTTTACCATAAACCCGATGATCAACACGATGAATAAAACATAAATCCAATGGAGAGCCGTCAATCCCATCCCATAATCCATCTCCCTCAAAATCTTCCTGATACAGATTATGAAGGGGAGCCCAAATGGTGAGTTGTTTTAAAAAAAGTCATAAATCGGACTTGTTGGAAAGCTGTCCAAGCAATTGTTGAAAAAAAGACAAGAATGAGAACATTCAAATGAAAGAAAGTTAGAAACACATGATAAAATAAATGGAGGGTGTTAATAATTGTACCTAAGGGTGAATATAAAGAGTAAGTGCATAGAAAAAAGGCAGAAAGCTTAATTCAAAGCGTTCTCCCCTTCTTTAGAGTTAAAAATTATAATATTGGCGTAGTAAATAAGCTAGGTACTTGCAATGTGGATGAGCGTGAAGGTTCTCGAGCAATCCTTTTATGATGGCCGGTCCGAAAGTTTGTTCAATCAGTTGCTCCTTGAGCAGGAGTAAGGATTCTTTTTCAATGGACTCTTCGATTTCCTCAATCTTATTATCCATAAGATCGAGTAGCTGTTCCTTTGTCATTTCTTCGCACATGACAGGACTGATTATTTCCGTCAATTCTTGTGAAATAAAAGGAATGGTTGAATGCCTTGCCAGTATATTCGTTTTTTCCACAAGAGATTGCGAGAGTCGGACTAAATCCAACGGTATATTATAGAATAAAAATAAAACAGCATACTGTTGTAAGAATCCTTTTATACAATAGGTTAAATCATATTTTGTTTGAATGATATCGTCCCCATATAGTCGTTCAACCAATGAGAGGATACTCGTTTCATTGATTCTTTCATAGTGTTGAATTCGTGTTATGAGTTCTTCATTTAATGATTGTGCTTGTTCTTTAAAAATAATCTTAGCGAAGTCTGTATGGTTCAGATAAGATTTAAATGAGGTATAGAAAAATTCATATAAAAGGTCTTCATTTGCTGTGTTTTTGACTACGTGGTCAATATCTGAGACGAGCTGTATCATAAAATAATCGACCAGCGCTATAATCAATTCATCTTTGGATTTAAAAGATAAATAAAAGGCACCCTTTGAAATGCCACAGTGATCGGTGATTTGCTGTACGGAGGTAGCGTTAAACCCTTGTTTTGCAAAGAGTTCGATGGCCGTTTCCATTATGAGTTCCCTTTTAATCATTCCATTCGCTCCTAGGTCATATTGTTGACAAATGACTAATTAGTCATTAGTATAAGTAAATATGTTTGATAAGTCAATTAAGGGTAGGTGTAAAGGTGAGAGGTTTAGTCAATTTTGTTCTAAGGAATAAACTAGCAGTGTGGCTCCTTACAATTATTATTACGATATCTGGTATTTATTCGGGTACGCAAATGAAAACGGAGACAATCCCGGATATTACAATTCCCTATTTAACGGTGATGGGTGTATATCCTGGTGCTACTCCAGAGAAAGTGATGGATGAGGTCTCGATACCATTAGAGGAAGCGGTTGAAGGGCTTGAGGACGTGAAAGCCGTTTATTCCAATTCGTATTCCAATATGTCCAATATTCAAGTGGAATATGAATATGGGATCGATATGGATGAGGCGAAGCGTGCTCTTGAATCGGCAATTGACGGAGTAAAGTTACCGGAGAAAGCGGAAGAGCCGACGATTACAGCCATCAGCTTAAACATGATGCCTGTTATGGCATTGAGTGTAAGCAGTACAAAAGAGGATATTGTTGAATTAACGTCAACCGTGGAAGATAGTTTACTTCCAAAAATCGAGAAAATTGACGGGGTTGCTTCGGCCACTACCACTGGCCAGCATATAGAAGAAGTTGAATTAACATATGACGAAGCAAAAATGGCTAAACTGGACCTTACGGAAGATAAGGTAAAGGAAATGATTCAGGCAAGTGATTTAGCTGTATCATTAGGCCTTTACGAATTCGAAGAAGGGGAACAGGCCGTTTCAGTAGACGGTAAGTTCATGACAGCTAAAGAATTGAAGGGAATGCTTATTCCTGTAACACCATCAGCTAGCAATCCAGCACCTTTTGTGAAACTTAGCGATATTGCTAAAGTTGAGCTAGTTGGGAAAGAAGAATCCGTATCACGTACGAACGGTGAAAATGCGATTGCCATTCAAATTGTCAAAGGGCAGGAAGCAAACACAGTTGACGTGGTTAACGATGTGAAAGATCTAATTAAAGAAGAAGAGAAAAAGATTGATGGCCTTGTTGTCGATGTCAGTCTTGACCAAGGGGAACCAATTGAGGAATCCGTATCGACGATGATAGAAAAAGCGCTATTCGGCGGTCTAATTGCGATATTAATCATCCTTTTATTCCTAAGGGACATTAAATCGACGATCATTTCGATCATTTCGATTCCTGTTTCGATCTTTATGGCCTTCCTAATCTTAAATGGGTTGGGAATCACATTAAATATCATGACATTGGGTGCGATTACGGTGGCCATCGGACGGGTAATCGATGACTCGATCGTTGTTGTTGAAAATATTTACCGACGCATGCATTTAAAAGATGAAAAATTAACGGGTCGTGCATTGGTGCGAGAAGCGACAATCGAAATGTTCAAGCCAATCATGTCATCAACATTAGTAACGGTTGCGGTATTCGCTCCGCTTATCTTCGTTGGCGGTATGGTAGGCGAACTGTTCACGCCATTTGCATTAACCATGACATTTGCCCTTTTGGCTTCGTTAGTCGTTGCCATAACGATTGTACCGGCATTATCTCACTTCTTATTTAAGAAAAAATTATATGGTGAGAAGACCGAGAGTAATCATAAAGAGCTTGGCAAATTAGCTAAGGGATACAAACGTGTTCTTAGATGGACATTGAATCATAAAGTGATCACTTCCATCATATCTGTGGTTCTATTAGCCGGCAGTTTGGCCTTAACGCCATTAATCGGTTTTAGTTTCTTAGGTAGCGAAGAAGAAAAAGTGATGTACTTAACCTACACACCAGAACCAGGGGAGCTTAAAGAAGAAACATTAGCGAACCTTGAAGTGGTGGAAAAGAAGTTACTGAAACGTGACGAGATTGATATTGTTCAGTTATCCGTAACAGAGGATGGCGACTCCATGGCTGCAATGATGGGCGGGGGCGGAAGCGGTGCCCTCATGTACCTGATCTTTGACCCAGACATGAAAAACTTCCCGGAAGTACGGGAAGAGATTGAAGAATATGTCTTCAATATTGGTCAATCAGGCGAATGGAAGAGCCAGAACTTCTCGTCTATGTCTGTGGCGAGTGATGAAGTCAGCTACACGTTCTACAGTGAAGATTTAGGTAAATTAAATGACGCTGTAAAAACAGTAGAAGGCGTTATGAAGAAAAATAACGGCTTAAAGGACGTTTCTTCTAGTACAGAGGATGCTTATGTTGAATATACATTCAAAGTAGAGCAAGATGAATTATTGAAGTATGGATTAACTACAGCCCAAATCATTGGGATGTTAAGCCCTTCTACCCAAGAAGAAGTATTAACAACCATTGAAAAAGACGGTGAGTCAGTAGAAGTCATCGTTCAGCAAGATCAAGACGAACAGCCAAAATCAATTGATGATATGTTAGATAAAAAAGTACCAACCGCAACAGGTACGACGATGAAACTTTCTGAATTGGTCACGGTTAAAGAAGGAACCACGTTGAATACATTGGCCCGTAGTAAAGGTGAATACTACGCCACTGTTTCAGGAACCATCACAGATAAAGATATTTCAAAGGCTACTTCTGAAATAGATGAAGACATTGATAAATTAGACTTACCAAAAGGCGTGACAATCGGTGTAGCCGGTGTAGCAGCGGATATGTCAGAAACATTTACCCAACTTGGTTTAGCCATGATCGCAGCAATCGCAATCGTGTACTTCATCCTTGTTGTCACATTCCGTGAGGGTGTCGCACCATTTGCTATCCTGTTCTCCTTACCGTTTACGGTCATTGGTTCGTTTGTAGGTTTATTAATCGCTGGTGAAACGATCTCGGTATCGGTCATGATGGGACTTCTCATGTTAATTGGTATCGTTGTAACAAATGCCATCGTACTTGTAGACCGGATCATTCATATGGAACGTGATGGTATGAGTATGCGTGAAGCCATTCTAGAAGCTGGCGCAACACGACTCCGTCCAATCCTGATGACGGCCATTGCAACCATCGGAGCATTAATGCCATTAGCATTTGGCTCAGGCGGCGGTGGTTTAATATCAAAAGGTCTTGGTATTACAGTAATTGGTGGATTAGCAAGTTCAACGCTATTAACATTGCTTATCGTTCCAATCGTTTACGAAGTATTATCAAAACTATTCAAGAAAAAACGTAATGAAATAGACGAAAACTAAAATAGAGCCCTGCAGGATGATGATCATCTTGTGGGGCTTTTTTTGTGGATATGCATATAGTGCTGTGTTAGAGATACCTGAGAGTATGTATAAGGGATATACTAAAGTAATACTAGGATGGAAATATAATGGAGAGAGCTATAGACTCTTGAGAGCATTAATATGATGCATTCCGCATGAAGTATTAGAAAGGGATAGCAAAACAATACGAAACTCAAGATTAGAAGGTGCTAAAAATGAATTATTCAACAGTACAGAACTCATAAAGAAATATGGAGAGGATAATGATTTTACAGGTGGGGTAAGTGAAAAAAAAATTGAAGAAATCGAAAATGAATTAAAAGTTTCACTCCCTGAAAGTTACAAATGGTTTTTAAGAAATTATGGATATGGTGGTCTTTATGGTGTACGAATAATTGGATATGGTTTTTCAGGTCCAGCAGTAGTAGTAGATACCACTAAAAATCATCAAAAGTACTATAATTTAACTAAAGGAATCATCGTCATAGAAGATGTTGATGAATTCGCCTATTGCATTGATACTAACAAAATGAATAATGGAGAATGTCCAGTGATTTTGTGGGATAACCAGGAAGGATATGGGTTTACTGAAGCTGACAATTTCTTAGATTATATGATTAAAAGATTTGAAAAGGGAAAAGACGACTTGGATGAAGACGAAGAAGATTGGTGATGGCTAAGGAATACGGATTTGTAAATATTATAAGGAATTTGATAGTTCTTTTGATTGGCAATCATTGTTGTATATAAGGTTGGAGTTCTCTAATTGATATTGATAGTGAAGAAGATATTAGATTATATCTGTTTGTAAACAAGGTAAGTACAGACCATGCAACTATTCCAGATTCTCTAGAACTAAGACACCAGGATTCATGGAATAAGGACCATCGAAATAAGCCTTTCTCTCTGAAGGGGAAGGGCTTATTTCGATGGTCCTTATCTTAACTTTAGAGTTTAAGCTACATTGGCTCGATATTCTTCAACATCGGTATATGTAATATTATATTTTTTCATTAATTTTTGTGCTTTTTGGTAGGCGACTAAAGATTCGTTTTGATTAGTTCCTTCTTCAGCAGTCAATAATAATTTGTCGATTTTATGTAGAATTTGTACATTATCATTTTTTGTTTTAGCATTATGCATTTGTTCAGTTTCTTTAATTTTATAATAACGATTTAAGGTTAACTCATAGTTTTTTGATATTTCTTCATATAAATCAATTAGATATCGAGTAAGGTTCACTTGGTTATCATTAACAAAGGTATATGTAATAATATTACTATTCATCTCAACTTGTAGATAATTTTTCTTAATCAGATTGTTTAGCACAATTGTACTACTAAAGATATTCCCTAGAACGTTTTTCGGAATATTAGAATCTAAGAGATCATGTATGTAAACCCAAGTCGTGTACAAATCTATTTGTTCATATTCAGAGATAGTATTGAAATTGCTATCTAAGGAATCAAATTGAGTTTGATTTAACATACCGTTCTTAATAATAAAACGCTGACGATAGTCATTGTAATCAAGATTATATTCAATTAGCCACTCGATATCCCCTTTAAAAAAAGAGTGGAAGCCAAGATTAGAAAAATATATCTGAGTGGCAATTGCGTCATCTTGTTTATAGATTCTATCAATTTCAGCAGTGTGCATGCCTATCCCCTTATAAGATAACGATGATGAACTAAAATCACTAGTGTATCCTAGATATTGGAATGGTGTCATTTGCAATTTATACGCAGAAAGTCCAAAGTCCTGATTGTTGCTACTTGAAGATGATTTGTTTCTATTAGGTAGGTAAAAAAACATAAACCATAAAATAACTATTGTCAAAAAAATTAACATAAATATTCCTCCTGAAAATCTAGTTGTAAATTCCTATTGGATATTACTTGCTTTATGGATGTTAACAGAGAAGCCCTTCTAAAGAAGGGCTTCTCTGTTGCAAAATTCATGATTTAATCATAATACTTATCTAGAATTTTATGCGTTTCATCAATATTTGACCTCAGATTTTTAATATCTTCACTTAAAGAATAATCTAGTATTTGAATTTCTTCTAGAGTATAAGCAGTAGAATGTATATTTAGGGTTTCTATGCAATCTTCTAATATTTTAATTTGATTTAAGATGTTTTTCTTATAATCCAAGGTATCGGCATATTTAACATCTTTATTAATAATTTTATCTTCAATATTTTCTAATTCTTTCTGAATTTCCTGATTTTCTCCCAAACCATTTTCGACTAGATACCAGGTAGAAAAATCTTGGTCTCCAATTTTTTCTGCTGACTGATCAAGGTGTGTATTTATAGTTTTGAATAATGGCGTATATTCATTATCTATATAATCTCTAAAGGAAACGAATTCATTTATCTGTTTACTCGTATTATTAAAAGAAATCGCGAATAATGTTCCTAATATAACGATAATGACAACGATACCCATCCATAACCATTTTTTCATATGTCTTTTCCTCCAATTTATTTATATATTGGAGACTTGCATGATATGGTTATCTTTTTTTTGAATTCATTTTGTAAAAGAGTGTGTTAGTGTTAATATGGT
>NZ_JBIWDO010000011.1:0-111515 GCF_044762055.1 Peribacillus sp. NPDC097198
CCGACACGATTCAGTTCGATAAAGGCGTTTCACCGATTGAATTCCATAGGCCAGATGATTTAATGGAGATTGTGGAGCGGATTAGTAAGAAGAGTGTTGGAGAGTATTGAGGGGGTTTTATATAGAGTTTGAAATTTTGGTTTCCTAACGCCAACAGTATGAATATAACTATAATTTCTCGCATTTTTGCGACCGCAATTGTTATCACAAAAAGTAAAAATTAAGGATTTATGGCTTATATTTTAAAGGATTTCATTTTATAAAATATCATTCTAGCCACTCCGCTAAAAAAGCAGAGTGGTTTTTATCTATAGAATTTCTATTTTAAACGAATCTTTTGGATCCTCCACGGTTTGATTTCAACCTGACTATTGGCCTTCTTTGGAAACTATACTATCAGAGATTGATAACTGTCCATTCAAGGCTAACTCCCCCCTTTGATTGTAGAAGAGACCAATAATAATTTGCATTGCCATCCAATGCTTACCAACATATAATAGAAGTAATACAGTTTAAGGGGGAATATAAATGAGTGAAAGTAGAGATCCAATTGATACTACGCTGGCTTCTCATTTAAACATGCGACTCACTCGTTTAGCCAAAGAAAGGGATATCCAGATGGAGAAATTGCTGGATAAGTCTGTGGAATTACTACTTGAATATATGGAAGATCATGAAAACCTTAACGATCATATTAAATTAAATAATGTGGAAGCCATCAATAAAAATAGGGAAATTATCCTTCAAAGCAGGCAATTATTAAAGGATAAATAATACAAATAAAAGCACAATACCCGTAGGTAAGGTGCTTTTTTCTTCACTACAAAATTTTAGCTCCTTCGCAAAAAATCTTACAAAATAGTCTTTTTTAATCCAAGTAAAAAGGCAGTCCAAGAACTGCCCTAAAAAATATTCATTCACCTAATGATGAAATGATATTAGTAGTAATAACAACTTTTTTTATTCTTTTTACAAGAACAAGGTCTTTTTGGAACCCAGACTGAATAAGGGTCATTCTCCTCATAGCATTTTTTCACAAAGCAGCAATTTGTACTCATAACTATCTCCTCCTTACTAAATTATATGCATGTACTTATCGGAGTGTGTGGACAAGTTGCTTATATAATTAGTGAGAAATGGTGACAAGAGTACATATTGATGTCTGTTTCTTAGGCGTACAAGACAATCACCTAAATAAAGAATGGCTTTATATCACCCTTGCAGGAGAAATCCTTGAATATGAGAAGGTCACAATATTTTCTGCTCAGTTAAATTCACCTTTATTATACCGATTAATCAAATTATCCCTAACAAATTCTCTACTGGAAGGTGTTAGCTTTGACCTTTCTGGATGGATCAAATCTCCAAATGGTCTCTCCCGAACAAACTTGATTTCTCCTTCAAACTCCACTTGTGCATCCGCATCATATCCTACCACTTTCACGAAACAAGTGTTATGTCCCGTTTTTATAAAATCGATTACATTTAAAATATGTTGGTTTTCACGATTCATATTTCTTCCCCCAAAGCTTGGTTGTTATTTGTAAAATATACATATCAAAACGGTTCGTCCTGCCCATATTTAAGATATTACACCTTCCCTCTATTTAAGCAATGATAAAATAAATTGAATTTGGTAATCCTATTAAAATCTGTTTGATGTACCCTTTTTATATCCTTAATCCTTCTCTATGAAATTACAACCTGCTATAATTTAGAAATTGGAGGTGCACTATTTGAAGGAAATTATTCTGGTTTTAACCGAGATCATCAATAACATTCATGATTTCATCCTGATATTTGTAAGTGATACACTAAACTTAAATGCTACGGATAAAGATCTACACTTTTGGATAATGGGCATTATAGGGATTATCATATTCATCTTTGTGCTAGTTTTATCTAACATCATTTCAAGACTAAGATTTGGCATTACCATACTCTCTTTCATTTATACATTCACCGTCATGGTGGTATTGGTTTTTGCAATTGAAATACAACAGGCGTTAACTAGTAGAGGAAATATGGAATTTCAAGATGCTGCCATAGGTCTCTGGGGTTTCATCGTCTTTTTCTTAATTTTCGTTGTTCTATCATTTTTATACTTATTCATTAAAAGAATTTTGAAACAGACTAAAAAAAGATAACAAGATACAAGCCTGAATATATCTCCACCACAATGAGAAAACGTGCACGCTAGAAAGCGCGTTTTTTCATTTTTTCCTTTCTTCTACAATAACTTCCTATCAAATTACATCCGTTTCATCGTCTTATCTATGTAACATCTTGTCGCCCCCCTATTTTATTAATGTATATATAATCACTAGCCACCAGAAGAATGATATTAGTAGATACTTAGCGATATTATTCAAAAGTTTGAAAATGAATTTCATTTATTACTCCCCAAACCTTATTAATTATCTATCTACTATTATGTATGTAAAATGCAAGTAAATAGTTTGTACAAATATGTTAATTGGACTTGCCAATGTAATCATTCTGGATGAATGTTGGGTACGTTCGAATCGATAAATATGTATGAAATGTAAGTTTTAATTCAGTTTCCTCCATGGAACATTTAATTATCTACTAAATTTTAACTTAGATGTGTGGATCCCCTATGCTATAAAACATCTTATTACCTCTTGTATTTTTATTATGTATTCTATCGAGGACTATTTTGGAAGATATTATACGATTTTATTAACTAATTATTCTTGGTTCATAGGGACACGCTGGTGTAGAACCTATCATAAATAATAATTTGAAAAACCCCGGCTAACTAGTGAAAATTACTGTTAGCATAAGAAAAAGCCACCGCTATGGTGACTTAATTTATCCTAGGAATATCATTACTTAACTTGCAATAAACCCTCTATCTTTTAAAATCGTTTCAGAAAGATCATCCACAGCTACGTATCCTTTTTCTAATAACTCATTCAAATAAATTTTATTATAAATAAACATGAATATAAGACCAGTAAAACCGAAGGTAAAAGATGCAGCTAAAAATATGATAATCCCCCATTTCCAATCTCCTCTAAAAAGAGGAGGTAAAAAACTAAAGAAAAATACTGTCCAGCTAAAACCCACTTTCACTGTTTTAACCATATTCGTTTCTGGATGCTTTAAATTAACTTTCACTTATCTCACCTTTTCTATTATATTATTACTCCCGTACACATGGCTTTTCTACCAGTTTACTAATACATCATTCTCATTACAGTTACCTATTATACCATTTGAAAACGGTTTTGGAAGAAATAACATAAATCTTTTGGACTATTATTTATAACTTGAAACGTATTTGGATATCTTCGGTTGATTCGTTGTAAAGTTAGATAAGCGTTCAATTAAATGCTTCATTTATTAATAGATTTATTTTGCTTATATTACCTAAAACCATATCATTGCTATAAATCCTTATCCCGACATCTGAGAGTAAGTAAATCGTTGCGTTTGGATCTAAATCAGTATTGTTTTTAAGTTTATAATTATCCTCCATATTGTACGAAATAATCTTATGAAGATGCATCTGTTGACAATCACACACTAACCCGTAACATCCATTGGTAATACAAAAAAGTATATAAGGCATCAATAACTTTAAATCCCTATTACTTTGTACTTGGAAAACTTTCAAGCTTATATTTTCTATATCATTTACATGAACCAGCTTGGATAGTTTTAAGTGTTCAAAATCTTCATAAAAACCCATGCCATCATTCATTACAATAAAGAAAGGGAAGTTCACAGTATTCAATAGAAAAGTATAGGTTAAACCATTATTTGAATCATCTCTAAAAAAGTATATAAGATCTATTGGAGGATTATAGATCCTATCCAATACTTCATCCTTTTCTATGGATTCACTCACTTCGTAATCAAATGTACGCATTTTTCTCCCTCCTTTATCTTACCATCTAGAAAGCGGTTAGGAACTTTTCGTTAGGGGGCGACTGCTATAGAATTAGGATATTGGGTGTGGCTTTCCCTATTGCCCCTCTAAATAATTGTATTTTATGTTCCTCATGAATAGCCTTAATTTCCACCTTTACATCATCATTTGGAATGAAACAAATCATACACTTCACTAAATCATAATACGTACTATAGGGACTCCCAGCTTTTCGAGTCAGTCAACGGATTTATACCTTAACTCTTAGACTATTGGTGCTTGTCCTATTTGGTGATTTTTCCTTATTTTGAATTAAAGCAGTCAATTTTTTCATGTATCGTTTCCATATGTAAACACTCAATTTCATTATGAAGCGCTTCAATAGAGCCTATATCGTTCAACAACCTGTGGTTTTTTCTGCAGAAAATAGACAAAAAACTGCAGCGCCAATTGTTAAATGGATGTCTATCAATTGGATACAGTTCAATGCAGTGATTTTTATTTTATCATTTTCCCTTTAACATATCCTGTGCCATTTCTGCCAAATAACTTGCATGAGAACTGATGTCCATCATGGTTGCTGAAATTTCTTCTGTTACCGCCGATTGATTTTCTGTTTCTTCGTTTATGGACGTAATGGAGGTACTTAGGGTTTTAATCAGATCTTCAATATTGTTGACGGATTTCTTTATTACCTCTGTATGACTTCTGGAATTACCCGCCAATTTTCTGATTTCATTTGCAACTACAGAAAACCCTCGCCCAAACTCTCCAGCCCTGGCTGCTTCGATTGAGGCATTCAAACCTAGAATATTGCTAAGATCAGAGACTTCCCTTACCATCTTAGACACTTTCTCGATTTCACTAACACTTTGCAAAACAGAACTCGATTGATTGGAAATATGCTGCATGCTCTCGGATAAAACAATAGTGCTGGCAGCAAGCTCTTCAATTGTCCCGGTTACTTGTTCAACTGCTTTTGATAATTTAGAAGCAATTCCAAACAATGCATGATATTGCTCCATACTTGCACCAAGTCCAACCCCGCCAATCACCTGTCTCTTTTCATCAAAAAGAGGGATTGCACTTGCAATAATCGGGACACCGAAAACTCCTTCTGGTACAAAAACTCTTACAGTTCTTCCAGTTCTAATGGCTTCCGTAATAGCATCATTTTTTTGAAGTGGATAGCCCGGCTCAATACCAAGGGAAAAAGTCTTGCCCGGTACACTTAACAAAAACTTTTCCGTATCGCATACTCCAATTGTGATGTCTTCAGGCATTAACTCGTTAAGGAGTGGAGCAATTGATGCAAAAGCTTCCAACTTCGGTTGTATAGAATAAAGACCCATTTTCATCGTTGCACACCTTTCAATTATAAGTTAAATATGAGTCTTTTTTGAATAATATAAAATTAATATAAATTTGTTACTCAGTATAAAAGAACCCCTGTTTTTTATCGACCAAAACCAATATGTATTTATGATAGCAGTAAAAGTTTAAATTTTCCGACCATTAGAAACTTATATTCACACAAACCTTACCTAAATAAAACCTATCCTTATGGAGTAAGGTTCTATTTTCAAATCCTTGAATATCACATATAAAGTTTGTTTGGCCTCTCTTGATGTTAGATACCCATAACTTTATCGCTTTTTTTAATAATCCTCTATTTATCGCCCATAAACGAGCATCTATGCCTTCACTATTAACCGTCCAATTTACATTACCTTTCGGATTCACATTTATAACCGGATAATTATTCCCATACGTATCCCCATTCTGTGACAACGGCTCCTCGTCGTCTTCTGGATGTGGCTCTATGGCTAAAATATTCCTTACTCTGAGTTAGGTTAATATAAAACCCTTTATTCTTTAAAACTTACATATCCAGCACTTCATCGGTATAGAAGTATTTATAAGTTGTATCACACTCAGTTTTTAGTTATACGCGAACCATTTTCGACATAGGTGCTTGAACACTCCTTGCTTTTCTTTGTTTTACTTTTATTATATTAAAAGGAATCAATCAGCTTTTAAACAATCGACTCTTAAAACTACCTTTTTGATATTTTACTTAATAAATATATACCGTATATAATTGCAGGTATAGCTATTATCCGGAGAACTATGTCCAATATTCCAAAAATCGCATACAAAGGGGAAACATTTACATCCATACTCATTTTACCATCGCTCCTTGTTCTAACGTTGTTCTATAGTACCATTACGGAGTTTAAAAATGCTTTAAGTTAATAAATAGATATTTTATACTATAAAATGATCAATGAATCCTGTTCCTTATATGTAAAGTTTTTATCTTCATCATATTACTCTTCAGTAATCCCTATTGAACCAAAAAAACCGCACACTCTTAGTTAAAAGAGTTGTACGGTTTTTTTGGTTCTGTATTGAGTCATTATTCAGTATGGCTACATTTAATATCACTTCCACCATTTATCATACACATTAATGGCTTCATTTCTTTTATGTTCCGTTTTTGTATACCAGCCTTCAATGATTTCGGCCGCTTCCGTCCTGATCTCTTTACCTTCTAAGTAGTCGTCAATTTCATCATAACTTACCCCTAAGGCAACTTCATCAGGAATCAATGGTTTATCATCTTCTAAATCGGCTGTTGGAATTTTCATATATAGTCGTTCAGGTGCTCCCACGAATTTAAGGATTTCTTTGCCCTGTCTTTTATTCAAACGGTAAAGAGGAATGATATCAGCCGCACCATCTCCATGTTTGGTAAAGAATCCCGTGATGGCTTCTGCTGCATGATCTGTACCGAGGACTACACCTTTATACAGTCCTGCTAAATCATATTGGACCTTCATTCTCTCGCGTGCCTTTGCATTGCCTCTTAGGAAGTGTGTCAATTTTTTTCCTGTCGCTTCCTCTACTGCACGTACAGATGCGTCAACCGCGCCCTTAATGTTGACGGTTACGGTCATGCTTGGCTTGATAAATTTCAGAGCTAGCTGCCTATCTTCTTCGTCAGCCTGGGTACCGTAGGGGAGGCTGACAGCGATAAATGTATACTCGGTGGTCTTCAACTCTTGATTCAATTCATTGATCGCTACTTGGGCCATGTAGCCAGCTATGGTTGAGTCCTGACCACCTGAAATTCCAAGGACGAAACTTTTTAGAAATGTATTCTTCTTCAAATAGTTCTTTAGAAGATCGACGCTCTTCCGGAATTCAATTTCTGGATTGATCGTTGGTTGAACAAGTAATTTTTCTATGATTTCTTTTTGTAATGGACGCACTGTATAACCCCTCTTCCCAAATAGATTCGTTATTTTGTAAGCTTTCTATCCACATTGGCTTTCACTTCATCTATATTTCTCATTTTATTATCCCAACATTCCTGGCTCAGGTCGACGGGGTATTCTTCCGGATTTAAGGCCCTTAAGTATTCCGGCCACAATACTTGAATGTTTCTTAACGTAAAAGCTTTAATTTCATCAATCGATGGCAATTCGTACGTTAATGTACCATTTACAAAAATGTCTTCGTGCAGGTCAATTGCATCGAAATCTGTGACAAATTTACTTAAGAAAGTGTGCACGGGATGAAACATTTTTAGTTTTTCCTGTTCCTGTGGCTTTTCAAATTCCATCGCCAAGTAATCACCCTCTGCATGGTGGTTGACCTTATTGATGATCCGATAGATCCGTTTAAGACCAGGTGTCGTTACCTTTTCAGGGTTGGAAGAAATTTTGATGGTATCTCTCATATTCCCGTTTTCATCTTCTATTGAAACCATTTTATAAACGGCACCCAATGCAGGTTGGTCAAAAGCGGTGATCAATTTTGTACCGATACCCCAAATATCAATCCGCGCTCCTTGTTGCTTCAGGTTGATAATCGTATATTCATCCAAATCATTCGATGCTACAACTTTTGCATCTGGGAAACCAGCTGAATCAAGCATGCGTCGTGCTTCTTTTGAAAGGTAAGCTAGATCCCCGCTATCAAGACGGACTCCGATGAAATTAATTTTGTCACCCAATTCTTTAGCAACGCGGATGGCATTTGGTATGCCTGAACGCAATGTATCATAGGTATCGACCAAGAACACACAGTCTTTATGAGAGCTTGCGTATTTATGAAATGCAGTGTATTCGTCTTTATAAGCTTGGATCATAGAATGTGCATGTGTGCCTGATACCGGTATTCCGAACAGCTTTCCTGCACGGACGTTGCTTGTTGAATCAAACCCGGCGATATAGGCAGCACGTGCTCCCCAAATGGCTGCGTCCATTTCTTGTGCCCGGCGTGATCCGAATTCAAGTGCAGACTCATCGCCAATAACCTGCTTAATTCGTGAAGCTTTCGTAGCAACGAGTGTGTGATAGTTCACAATGTTCAGCAACGCCGTTTCAATGAGTTGTGCTTCACCAAGAGGTGCCTCTACACGTAATATCGGTTCGTTGGCAAATACAAGCTCGCCTTCCTTCATGCAACGTATCGTCCCAGTAAATGAAATATTCTGCAAATAATTCAAAAAGTCCTCTTCGTAATGCAATTCTTTTTTCAGGTATTCAATATCGCTTTCTGAAAAGCTAAAGTTCTGAAGATAATGGACAATCTTTTCTAGTCCCGCAAAAATTGCATACCCACTATTGAAAGGAAGCTTTCTAAAAAAAATTTCAAATACTGCCTTTCTGTTATGGGCATTATCCTCCCAATATGTTTGAGCCATATTGATTTGGTATAGATCAGTGTGTAGCGCGTAGCTATCGTCATTATATTTGTTTTCCATGATAGTTCCTCCCAAAAGAGAAGCGGTACCTCCCTTTTTTTCTGTGACGTTACTTTATGATCGTTGCGCCTAAGACCCCTTCGAAATGGGTAAGTGCCCAATCGTGTCCTGCCTGATTAAATGAAGCGATTGCATTTTCATAAATGAAAATATTATAACCTAAATTGTAAGCGTCCATGGCTGTGTGAAGAATGCATATATCACTGCATACTCCGACTAGGTATACATCTGAAATATCCCGCTCCCTGAGTTTGATATGCAGGTCCGTGCCTGCAAAGGCCGAATAACGTGTCTTATCCATATAATGTACATTTATTAGATTTTTATTGATTTCATATTCATCTTTAAGCTTTCCATATAAATCTCTACCCATTGTACCCCGAATATTATGAGGGGGAAACAAATCCGCTTCAGGATGATAACCGTCTCCTTTTTCATGAAGATCTATCGCAAAAACTGTATAATCGCCTTGTCTAATAAACTCTTTTGTAATACTGACAAGTGCATCTTCTATCTCCTGACCAGGCTTACCACAAGTCAATGCACCATGATCGGCTACAAAGTCATTCGTATAATCGATATTAATCAATGCTTTTTTACCCATTTTTCATTCCTCCTCAATAATAAATCGAGTCCGTGACTATCTCAGCATTAAATCGGTAAAGTTGTGAGGGACGAAATGAATTACGTTTCGTTTTCTTCTGTAATCCCTTTTCATCCAAAACCTTTTCCAAGAATGGGAGCTTTGGAGCTTTAGAAAAAAACAATGAATCCGCGCTGATTTTTGCATCATCCCGTACTGTCAATAGAACTCGTTGTAGCTCCGAAAGCGTAAATTCATCCGGCAAGAAGTTTTTTGCAATGGTCGTTTGCATCATTTCTTTTTTCAGTAGTTCAATCGCTTCATTAATGATTTTATAATGATCAAAAGCCAAATCCAGTTGTAAGACTTCCTTAATCGTAAATAAGTCGACCTCTGCGGCATCATCGTTGGCCTTCCTTTGATGGAGAAATTTCTCCTGAACAATTGCATAAAAAGCATTTGAGATGATCCACCCTCTCGGATCACGGCCCGGTTGGTCATACATACCAAAATGTTTCACTTGAAGTCCTGAGACTCCAGTTTCTTCATTTAACTCCCTTTCTGCGGCTTCATAGGCCGTTTCATTAGCATTTACAAAGCCACCGGGCAAGGCCCATTTATTGCCTTCAACATTTGGATTTCCTTCCTTATCTGTAGCCGCTCGTTTAATTAATAGTAGTTTCAAGAACATTTCAGGTGGTGCTTTTTTCTCAGTTTTTTTAGCCGTTATCGTAAAGATAGCAATGTCTGCAGTGTATCCATCTGGAGTGATATATTTCTTTTTACCTTGCTGAACCATGGCAGCTCTCACTTTCTTTCTTTTAAATAAATGGATGAGTAATTAGTAAATCCTTAATTACTAATTATAATACTCTCGTTTTCAGTTTTTTGCAACATTTAACATTTAATTATTTCCAATTTTAAGGATAATTATTTTTATTGATTCTAAAAAGTTGACTCGTAGCTTTACAGTAGTAAAATTGTTGACATACAAGAAAGAGACTGTCTCATTTAAGGTACAGTCTCTTATTGAATTCTTAAACTGAGTATTGATTACTCATTTCTTCTAAATCTTCAGAAGCAACGGCCAAATTGGAAACTAACTGTTTCATCTCTCCAGTCATTGCGTTAATTTCTTGAGCAGATGCTGATACTTCCTCGATACCAGCAGCATTTTCCTCAGATATGGCCGCAACTTCTTCAATGGACCCTTTCATTTTTTCTTCTTTATTTGTCAACAGGATTAACTGTTTTGCCATGGAATGAACCAATACATTCATAGTGGACAATTCCGTAGAAATATCATCGAAGGTTTCACCTGTCTTATGAAGGTTTCCTCTTCCCTCATCCACTTTCTCTAAGCCTGATGTAAGGATTTCCACCATGTTTTTTGAGTTATTATTAACGTTACTGACTATTGTAGAGATGCCGTTTACAGAATCAGAAACTTGTTCTGCAAGTTTCCTTACTTCATCCGCTACCACCGCAAAACCTTTCCCCTGCTCTCCTGCTCGAGCCGCTTCAATCGCTGCATTTAAAGCGAGTAGATTCGTTTGATCAGCTATATTGCTAATGAGCGTGACAAGCGTGGTTACTTCTTTATTTTGCGATTCCAAAGTTTTCACCTGATTCACTGACTCCGAGACAATATTATAGATTTCCTGCATTTTCTCAATTGATGAGCTCATTAATTTCATGCCAGTCTGTGAATCATTAATTACTACCTCTGTTGACTGGGTAATTTCTTGACCTTGCTTATTGGTTGCGGCAATGATTTCGGAAAACTCTCTCATATCCACCGAAAGTGTAGAGGCTAAGTTAGCTTGGGACTCTGCGCCAACCGCCATTTCATCCATCGTGACGGACACTTGAGTTGTCCCTTCATTTACTTCATTAGAGGAATTATTCAATTTACTACTCTGCTCGTGTAATGATGATGATAGACCATGCATTTTTCTTATCATTCCAGATAAAGTCTCCGTCATTTTTTCAAAAGACGTATAGAGTAGTCCTATTTCATCAGTAGATTGTATTCTATTTTCCCGCGTTAATGTCGAGGCCTCTTCAAGCTGCCCCTTCGTAATAGCATTTGCAATATCCGAAAGTCGCTTTAGAGGATTAAGCTTCTTACCAAGATAATAGTAGACGATTCCCAGTATGAGTACAGTAAAAATAATCGAAATTGCAATGACAATCGGTAAAAGGCTGGATAGTACGCCATTTTTAATCGATTTAATAGTTTCGGCCTCCGTATCGACACCGAGAATGCCTATGACCTTTCCTTCTTTGTCTTTAATGGGGGCGAAAGATGACATATAGTTTCCGTACTTTTCATCTTTAATGATATCTGTACTCAACGTTTCCCCGGATAGTACTGGCAATAAATCTGTAACGGATATAGATGTTACCGCTTCCCCTATGGTGGAAGATTCTTCGGAAAGTAGCCCATCAATCAGTAATTGAACCTGATTATTTTTAATAGCATATGTATATACATATAGAACACCAGACTTAATTCGAAAATCATTTAATTGATTTTTAATTTGAGTGTATGTGTCGTTGACTTGGGGCTCATCAAGAAACTTCTGGTAGAGGACTGGATCGATATTTGAAGCTACCCTAGTTGCGTCTTGTATACCTGTTTCCTTAAAGGTTTGTTCAATCGATTTGGAAGAATCATAATATAATGTTACCAGATTGAATAGTAACAAACATGCTATTAAAACAAATAACAACTTAATTAGCGATGTTTTTATAGATTTACCTTGAAATATATTAATCAAGATGTTTCACCTCATTATATGATTTAAGAACAGTAGGATGAGTACGTCTTATACCTATTTATCGTCTCTGTGAAAATTATATGAAGATTATTGAATAGATTTTCAGATTGGAAAATAATAGAAGCGAAGGAACCGGGCTGAAGGGTACTGTACGATGTTATATTCGTTAAAAACGAATATATAGTAAAGCGAGGTATTTCCAAGACATAGGAATACCCCCACTTATCAAGCTAGTAGTGGAGGTATTCTCACATCACATTTTAATGAGCATTACCACTATTAATAAAGGTGCTTTTATTAATAGTGATTAATTAAACCGGATACACCCCGTGTTTCCGATCAGTAAATGTTAGCTGTTTACTACTATATGCTTCAAAACGATTACTTAATTCATCACGCAAATCATTAGGCTGGATGATTGCGTCGACAATCATCTCGGAAGCCAAACGATAGATATCGATATCTTTATTATATTCTTCTCGTTTTTGTTGAATAAAAGCAGGCCGTTCTTCTGCTTCCAATGCGTTAATTTTATTCGCGTAGACTGCATTAACAGCAGCTTCCGCACCCATAACGGCAATTAATGCGGTCGGTAAAGCTAATACACAATCCGGTTCGAAAGCGGGACCGGCCATTGCATACAATCCGGCTCCATAAGCTTTTCGGACCACTACAGAAATCTTTGGTACTGTAGCTTCACTCATGGCAGAAATCATTTTTGCGCCGTGTCGAATGATGCCCGCTTGTTCCACCTTGGTACCAATCATGAAACCTGGAATATCCGTAAGAAACAGTAGCGGGATATGGAACGCATCACATAAGTTAATGAACTTGGCTGCCTTATCAGCCGAATCATGGAATAATACCCCCCCTTTGACTCGTGGCTGGTTAGCGATGATTCCGATTGATTGACCATTCAATCGGGCGAGACCTGTAATCAATTCAGGTGCGAATAACTTCTTAATTTCACAAAATGAATCACGGTCTATGATCCTGTCGATTAAGTCATACATATTGAATGGTGCATTCTGATTTTTCGGAATCAAGTCTTCAATCGTTTTTTCAAAATCAGCAGGCAATTCTGATTGGCACGCTTTTGGCTTTTGTTGATAATTCCCTGGAAAATAACTTAAGTACCGACGGGCAAAGGCAATCGATTCTTGTTCTGACTGTACCAGAACATCGCCACAACCTGAAACGGAACAATGCATTTTTGCTCCTCCCATTTCCTCCTCGGTCACTTTTTCTCCGATGACCATTTCAGCCATTCTCGGTGAACCTAAGTACATCGACGCATTTCCTTCAACCATGACAACAATATCGCAAAAAGCTGGAATATATGCCCCACCAGCGGCTGAAGGTCCGAATAGGAGGCAAATCTGTGGTACTTTACCGGACAGTTTGACTTGATTATAAAAGATCCGCCCAGCCCCACGGCGTCCTGGGAACATTTCGACTTGATCCGTGATACGGGCACCTGCTGAATCGACTAAATACAGAAGGGGTACCTGTAACTTATCGGCCGTCTCTTGAATACGGATGATTTTTTCAACCGTTCTTGCTCCCCATGAACCGGCTTTCACAGTTGAATCATTGGCCATGACACAGACCGTCTGACCATTGATTTTTCCAATTCCTGTGACCACTCCATCTGCCGGAAGGCCCTCACTCGTACAATTGGCAAAAAAGGCATCCTCAATATCTATTCCATCGTCAAATAACAGCTCTAATCTTTCACGGACGAACAGCTTTCCTTTTTCCGCATTTTTTTGATGATATTTCTCCAAACCGCCCTTACTTATTTTTTCAACCTGTTCACTTAGTTTATCGGTTGTTACCATTTATCTTCCTCCTTCAACTGAAGTTACTGACCAGTAAATATCGGTTTGCGTTTTTCCTTGAAGGCCGTCAGACCCTCCAATCGGTCATCGGTTCGTAGCGTTGTTTGATAACAGTCCTGTTCGATTTGCAGCCCCGTCTTTAAATCTGTTTCTACTCCCTGGTTGATCGACATTTTTGCAGCTCGCAGGGCCAAAGGAGCGTTGACAGCGATTTCCTTCGCCAGTGTTCTTGCTGCTTCAAGCAAGATCTCGGAATCGACCACCTGGCTGATGATTCTCATCTGTTTTGCTGTTTCGGCGTCCAGTCTCCTTGCCGTATAAATCAGTTCTTTAGCTGTCGCTATGCCAACAATCCTAGGGAGACGCTGGGTTCCCCCGCCCCCCGGAATAATGCCAAGTGAGGTTTCTGTTAGTCCCATTTTTGCTGTCCTTGATGCAATACGCATATCACACGCTAGAGCTAACTCAAGACCTCCACCAAAAGCGGATCCATTAATCGCAGCGATGACAGGAACCGGAAGACTTTCAACTGCCGTTATCGTGTCACCGATCAGTTTAAGCGTTTCCTTGACTTCCGAATCATTCATCCCAGCCCGTTCCTTTAAATCTGCGCCTGCGCAAAAAGCCTTATTTCCAGCCCCTGTTAAAATCACTGTCCTAAGATTGGACAGCATTTTCAATTCATTCAGAGTTTCATATAAATTATGAAGAAGTTCCCTGGATAACGCATTGGCTGCATCCGGCCTATTCAATGTCACAATGGCTATTCCATTTTCCTCATGGCTAACCTTTACATTCGATAACATTACTTCACCTCTCGTGCGTTTATTGTGCGTTGTAGATGGCCATCTGATGGCTAGGTAAAGGCTTTTCCAAACAGGATTGCATCATGGAGGCTGACTGGATCAGTTTTTTGGAGTCGATTCCCGTGTCGATTCCCATATTATGAAGCATGTGAGCTAGATCATCTGTAGCCACATTTCCACTCGCACCCGGTGCATATGGACATCCCCCAAGTCCTCCTAGCGCCGAGTCGAACGTGTCAATTCCATAGTCCAAAGATTTGAGGACATTGGCAAGGGCCATCCCCCTAGTATCATGGAAATGGAGGGCCAGACTGTCCTTGTCATACCGTTTCACCGCTTGCTCTAGGAAAACATCCACTTGTCTGGGAGACGCGACGCCAATCGTATCTCCTAGTGATAGCTCATTGATCCCATACTCGAATAATTGATCGCATACCCTGAATATCTGATTGATATCAATTGGTCCTTCATAAGGGCACCCAAACACAGTGGAAACATACCCTCTTACCGTCTTTCCTGAATCTTTTGCTACATCAATGACTTCCTTTAGAACAGGGAATGTGTCAGAGATTGTTTTATTAATATTCTTCAGATTATGGGTTTCACTGGCTGACATGAAAACCGATATTTCATCCATATTCGCTTCAAGGGCAGACTCTAACCCCTTTCGGTTCGGAACGAGGGCCGCATATGTGATAGTTGGATTTCGCTTAATTCCTTTACCCACCTCCAAGGCATCCCCCAATTGAGGAATCCATTTTGGATGAACAAAAGATGTCGCTTCTATATAAGTAAGACCGGTTTCGGAAAGTTGATCGATCCACTCTATTTTTCTTTGGGTCGGGATAATGACCTTCTCATTCTGAAGTCCATCCCTAGGGCCTACTTCCTTAATAGTTACGCTTTCAGGCCATTTCATCCTATCCCTCCGTCCCTTTATTCAATGACGGCCAAAACATCGCCTTCATTCACAAAATCTCCCTCATTTACTTTAAGTTCTTTGAGTGTGCCCCCCTTTTCTACTGATATGGGAATTTCCATTTTCATAGATTCCAAAATGATGATATCCTGTCCGTCAGCAACACTTTGTCCCTCACCTGCTACGATTTTCCAAACGCTTCCTGCCATGCTCGCTTTTAATTCTCCCATTTTGATTCCTCCTGTTTTCTTAATGAAAGGTATAAGACCCAGTAGGTCTCACCCAACTTATACCGTGATTTTTTTAATATACTTATTGATGAAATCCGTCGTCGTATCCCCTTTATGGAAAGCCTTATGTTCAATGATTTCCTTGAGCAACGGAAGATTCGTTTTAATTCCTTCTACTTTATATAAATTCAATGCTTCTTTTAATCTATCGATTGCAATCTCACGAGAAGCTCCGCTAACCACCAACTTGGCGATCATCGGGTCATAAAAGTGGGAAACGACCGAGTTATCCTGAACCGCAAGCTCATGACGGATCCCTTCGCCTTCAGGTAAGGACAAACCGGTCATTGTTCCTGGTGCTGGATAGAAGGTCTTAGGGTCTTCTGCATAAATCCTCACTTCTATGGCATGCCCCTGTCTTTTAACATCCTCTTGTGTAAAAGAGAGTTTTTCTCCGTTGGCGATTTTGATTTGCTGTTCCACAAGATCGAGACCCGTAATTTCCTCCGTGACCGGGTGCTCCACCTGAAGTCGTGTATTCATTTCAAGGAAATAGAATTTCTTGTTGGCATCAACTAAAAATTCCAATGTACCAGCATTGTGATAACCGATGCTCTTTACAGCTTTTATAGCCGCTTCACCCATTTTCTTTCTTGTTTCCTCATCCAGAAAAGAAGATGGGGCCTCTTCCACGACCTTTTGATGACGTCTTTGAACCGAACACTCCCGCTCCCATAAATAAACGGCATTCCCAAGTTTGTCAGCCAGCACTTGAATCTCGATATGACGCGGTTTTTCAATTAATTTTTCAATGAACATATCCCCATTACCAAAAAATAACTGAGCCCTTTTTTGATTGCTTTCGAATGCTTTCGAGAGATCTTCCTCGTTAGTAATCATCTGCATACCGATACCCCCGCCTCCAGCTGACGCTTTCAGCATAATAGGATAACCAATCTTTTCGGCAACAGCTGCTGCCTCAGCACTATCGATTAATGGGCGCGAAAAACCTGGGACTAACGGGACCCCCGCTTGTTCCATCTTTTTTCTGGCTTCTACTTTATTGCCCATCTGTTGAATGACATCTGGATTGGGACCGATGAAAATCAGACCTGCTGCTTCGCATGAGCGTGCAAAATCTGCATTTTCGCTAAGAAATCCATAACCAGGATGTATGGCATCAACCTTAGCCTCTTTAGCAATTTCTAAGATTTTTGGGACATTCAAATAGCTTTCCTGAACGCGGGATCCTCCTAAAAGATAAGCTTCATCTGCATATGAAACATATGGAGATTCGGAATCAGCTTCTGAATAGACGGCAACAGTCCCTATACCCAATTCCTTACAAGTACGAATGACACGCGAAGCAATTTCACCTCTGTTTGCAATAAGAACCTTTTTAATCATCCCATTACCTCCTTATTTAGTCCGTTCCGCTAATAAATCGAGAGTCTGCTCCCGTAACTTATACTTTTGGATTTTTCCGGATGCAGTCATTGGATAGACATCCGTAAAATGAATGTAACGCGGGATCTTATGATGAGAAATTTTCCCTTTACAGAATGCTCTCAGTTCCTCTGCTGTCAGGCTTTCTCCTTCTTTCAAGATGATCCAGGCCGTTACCTCTTCTCCATATTTCTTATCGGGAATGCCCAAGACCTGCACATCGACTATTAAAGGGTGCTGATAAAGAAACTCTTCTATTTCCCGGGGATAAATATTTTCGCCCCCACGAATTATCATATCTTTCAGGCGACCGGTTATCTTGCAGTACCCGTTTTCATCCATTACAGCTAAATCTCCGGTATGAAGCCAACCTTCCGGATCAATGGCCTCCTTCGTTGCTTCTGGGTTTTTGTAATACCCCTTCATGACATGATAACCTCTTGAACAAAGTTCACCCTGTTGGCCCCGCTCTAGTTCCTCTCCGGTAGCTGGATTTATGATTTTCACTTCCACATTCGGCAACGCCCGACCGACGGAAGAAACACGAAGTTCAATGGGATCATCTGTACGGGTCATCGTAATTCCTGGTGACGATTCCGTTTGACCATACGTGATCGTGATTTCTGAAATCCCCATCTTATTCACTACAAGTTTCATGACTTCAATCGGACAAGTGGAACCGGCCATGATTCCCGTCCGCAATGACCGCAAATCATACTGATCGAAGTCATCAAGGTTCAACTCCGCGATGAACATCGTCGGTACCCCGTGAAGCGCAGTACATTTTTCTGCTTCCACGGTTTGAAGTACGGTGCGTGGATTGAATTCAATAACAGGCACCATCGTAGCCCCAACAGTAACGGAAGCCATCGTCCCAAGGGAACATCCAAAACAGTGGAACATCGGGACCGGGATACAGAGCCGATCTTCGTTTGTGAGTTTCATGCAAGACGCAGTATTCAACCCATTATTGACCAGATTTGAATGGGTCAACATGACCCCCTTGGGGAATCCCGTCGTGCCCGATGTATATTGCATGTTGATTACATCTTCCGGCTTCAGGTCCTTCATCCGATTATCGAGCATTTCCTCCGAAATCTGATCACTTCCACTTAGGACATCGTCCCAGGAAAAAGTACCGGGATAACGAATGTCACTCAGCATGATGATATTTTTTAACTTTGGTAGTTTCTCAGATTTCAATTTACCAGGCTCCGCAGTCTTTAGTTCAGGAAGAATCTCATAAAGTGTCTCGATATAGGAGTGATCCCTATATTTATCCATCAAAATGATTGTTGTCGCATCCGATTGTCGGAGGAGGTACTCCAGTTCACTCGTCCGATAATTCGTATTGACCGTGACGAGCACCCCACCCATCTTGGCGGTTGAAAATTGGGAAACGACCCATTCAGGCTTATTGGTAGCCCAAATGGCAATATGTTCACCTTTCTCAATACCAAGTGATATAAAACCGCGCGCTGCCTGACGACAAACCTTTTCGAATTCACTATAGGTATATCGTAAACCTAGTTCATGATATACCACCGCTTCATTACTCCCGTATTCAGTAGCGGTCTTTTCAAGCAGTTTGCCAATCGTAATATCTTGCAGATCTGACATCAAACTCCTCCTATCAAATAAAGGTAAGATGAACGCTTTTTATTAAAAGTGATAAAATCTGCAGGACTCCTCTAAGAACCTAGTTTCAGCTTCCCCAAAGATCAGCAACCCAATTGTCTAGCTATTACCATTCTTTGAATCTCGGAAGTACCTTCCCCAATCTCTAGCAGCTTGGCATCTCTTAAGTAGCGCTCCACTTCATATTCACGCATGTACCCTGATCCTCCGTGGATTTGAATCGCTTGATTGCTCGTACGGAATGAGGTTTCACTAGCAAAAAGCTTGGCAAATGCCGCTTCTTTCGCAAATGGCTTTTTATTATCCTTTAGCCACGCAGCTTTATAGACCATATTTCTCGCCAATTCTATTTCCATTGCCATATCAGCCAGTTTGAACTGAATCGCTTGGAAGTTGGAAATCGTTTTACCGAACTGAACACGTTCTTTTGAAAACGCCAAAGCCCTGTCGAACGCCGCCTGTGCTATTCCGACTGCTAATGCAGCGATGGAAATCCTTCCTCCATCCAAGGTAAATAAGAATTGTTTGAATCCCTTTTCCGGATCACCCAACAGATTCTTTTTTGGCACCCGTACATTATCAAGAATGATTTCACATGTATTAGAAGCTCGCACTCCCATTTTTTCGTAATTACTATTTATCGTTAATCCCGGTGTATCTGTTGGGACGATGAAAGCCGAGATGATATTTTTCCCCCTGCTATCTTTCCCTGAAACGGCTGTAACTGTGATGGTCCTTGAATAGCTTGCGTTCGTTATCCAGGTCTTCTCGCCATTGATTACATATTCATCACCTTCCACTACAGCCGTCGTTCTCGTACCACCCGCATCGGAACCTGCATTCGGTTCAGTCAAACCAAATGCTGCAAGTGTCTCACCAGTGGTGATCGGGATTAGGTATTTTTGCTTTTGCTCCTCGGTACCAAAGTAATAAATTGGGCTCGCCCCTAGCGAAACGGCCGCAGCATAGCTTAATCCTGTCCCTCCACAAGCTTTACCAATTTCTTCAACAGCAATCGCATAGGAAATCGTGTCACCGCCTGAACCCCCGTATTCCTCCGGGAATGGAATACCAAGTAACCCGAGTTTCCCCATCTTTTTGAAAACGTCTTCTGCAAACATGGACTTCGCATCCAGTTCTATAGCAATTGGTTTAATCTCTTTTTCTGCGAATTCCCTTACCATTTCCTTGATCATTTGCTGCTCTTTCGTAAGTGAGAAATCCATTTATTCATTCCCCTTTCATAGTGAGACCAACTAGTCGGTCTGTATCGAATGTAAACGCTTTAACTTTAATCGATATCCATTTGATTCTTTAGTAAATAAGGTTGGATGCTTGCATCATTTTTGAATTCTTCCGTTAATAGGCTCTTTAAAATTAAATCGACATAGATTCGTCCGATTTCTTCGATTGTCTTTCCGCCGTCCCGTTTATACCATTTATAGGTCCAGTTCACCATGCCTAGGATGGACATCCCGGTAATTTCCACCGGTAACTCGCTACGGAATTCTCCCTTTTCAATTCCTTCTTGAATAACGGAGAATACAATTTCTTTATACTGGTGACGTTTTTTTTTGATTGCTTCTACATAAGGTGGTTTAAGGTATATGCTTTCTTGATAGAAAACCGAAATATGTGGTTTATAGAGGTCAAACACTTTAACAAACGATAGGATGATCTTTTGCATTTTTGCTGAAGGGTGTATGTTATCTGAGGTGGCTTCCTGTGCTTTCGTTAAAACATAGGATATAAAGCAATCATGAATGACAAATAAGAGCTCATCTTTAGAGGAAAAATGGTGATAAAACCCCCCCTTGCTCGTTCCGCATTCTTTCACGATTTCGTTCACAGAAACTCCGTGGTATCCATTTTGTTCAAAAAGGTTCAGTGATGTTTCAATGATTTTATCTTTTAACTCCGTAAGGCCATCACTCCTTATGTATCCGCTTACATAAAATCCATTAAACAAAAACTTGTTTGTTCAGAAGTGGATTTAATTAGATTTTACCAAATATTATCAGTTTGTCAATTTTTTAATATATAATCGTGGATGATTCGAATCTATACATTGAATCCCCCACTTAACTCATGAAAAGTGATAAGTGGGGAACAATTCAATTGATCCAATAGCATCGAGGTGTGTCGTAAAAGATACGCTGATTGAATTCGGGGAAACCGGATTGAAATTGAACATGAATCGGGCAATCAATCAACCATGGGAAAAAGCAATAAAATTCTTTATCTCCATTAATTATCGCCGTAATAGCTAAATCCAGGTTTTGCTGAAAAATTGTATATCGGGCTTTTGCCTGATCATACTCATTTTCCAAACCATCTACAAACACATTGACCGTTAAGAGATATTGACCAAGAGATGCATCCCAATTAGCCAACACTTCATCTCTTTTTTTTGCATCCAAGGCAGAACACTCATATTGCGTACCGATGGTAAGGTATAGATCACCTGTTTCATCAGAATGAGTCAGTGTATATTTCCTTCCGTCTACAGGGAGACATGGGGTCGTGGGTGGCATAAACTTAACCGTTAATTTTTCCGGATGAAATTCTGGCATCCCTTCATACTCCTTTTGAAAAATACAGGTTTACCTTATACTATGACAGTCGCCCATCCCTGGTGAATATCTACTTTTTCTTGACGGGTTTCACCACTGTTTTCATCAATTTCCACCCATTATTATATGACCAAACCGATTTGATTTCTAACAATGGATCTCTCCCATCCATTCCCATTATATATTGGACACCCGATAATCCCTTCCCTTTTCCAAAGATAGTCTTTGGTTTCAAAGAAGTGTATGAATGAACCAATAACTCCGTCGACTCATTTAACATGCCATCCTGATAAATCCCCAACTCTTCATACTCTCTCTTCCTTGAACTGACATCTACAATCACAGGCTTTTTCCCTTCAATTTTGAATTCCGCTTTGTACCCATCGAGAAATTGGGCGGTGATTGGAACGGACGGCGGAACATCCAAATCCTTGGCCTTTCCATCTTTGAATGTATAAGCATAACACTTTAGTGTACGCTCTATCCCTTCCGTCAGGACAGTAACAAGCACATCTTGTGTCCCATCTTTATTCAAATCGACCAGTGAAAGTTCCGGCTTATACCCGGCTTCGAGTGGGACACTGATTGAGTTGCGATTACTTTCTACTCGCAACTCGATTTCTTTAAGGAACTTGCTACCTTTGTCGAAAGGTGTGCCTTGGACCTGGATTATGTCAATTTTTTTATCCCCCGTAACATCCCTTTTCGAAGAGATATAGGTCCCATTCTCTGGGAAATTTTTATCATGTGCTTCGACCGCTTGATAGCTTAAAAAGATTGAAAGTACTAAAACCGAGTATTTTAGTAATTTTAACTTTTTCATGGCAATTCCCTTTCTTATATCAAATTGACTAATTCGAAATATTCCGCTTTTTGAACTTTCTTCGTTGATCTTTCATGAAAATGGACCAGAAGTAATAAAAACCAGGAACTAATATCGCAAATCCCACAATATAGGTAGCGAACACGGCCCTGAATGAAGTCGGGTCTGTAAATGCTTCCATTATCCTGACATTCGGATAGATGATATATGGTAAATGTGCGACCCCATAGACATAGCTTCCTATCATATATTGGATGATAATCGCTATTACGGCGAGCCTTGGCATTCCCTTTACCTCTTGTTTGGAAAAATAGGGTAGGTAAAGAGCTACACCACTAATGATAAAAAAGACAAGGGAGACCAATAGCAGTGTGGAGTTCTCCATCATTCCTTCGTAAATCCACGATGCTTCTTTTTTCAGTGTGAACATTACGAGAAATGCCATGATTAACACCAATGGACCTGTAATCATTGCGTCACGGCGGTAGATCTTATACGACTTTAGCTCATCAGCCTGTTTCGAATAATCAGACAGAAGCAAAGATGAGAGAAACAATGTACTTAAAATACCAAAGCCTAAAAAGGCATATTCATTTGCGCTAGTGAAAAGTTTAACTAAATTTAATTCCTCGTTCCCCCCTACATTCTCGAGAAATCCAAGATGGGTAATCGGTAAAACACTGATTAATAGGCCAGGTATAATGAGACCCGTTATTCCAGATATATAAGTCAACATCTTTGCATACTTGTCCAGGCTGTGAGAGAAGACGAGAAAAGCACTTCTAATGCAAAGAAGAAGTAAAATTAAACTGGCGGGGACAATTAATGCAACTCCAATAGAAAATACAGCACCTGGAAATAGGCTATAAATGGCAATGACAAGGCCTACAACAAATGTATTCGTCACTTCCCAAGTCGGAGATAAATAACTATTTGCTATCTTTGTGGCATTCGTATGCTCTTTCTTGATATAGATCATTGCCCAGAATCCTGCACCAAAGTCCATGGACGCCATGATGGCATACAAGAAAATAAAGCCCCACACAAGCGTTATCGCTAGAAGTGCTTCATTCATTCACTATTCCTCCTTTTCATGAATTGGAATCGAATAACTGGACATCCTTCTGTTCAGCTTTATAAAGATCATCCGTTATGGAATGACGCTTGAAATAATAGGTAAGTGTAAATACAACAGACACACATAATATGATGTAAACGATAATGAATAATGTGAATAGGTACCCCAGATTTTCATAGGTGGTTACCGAATCTGCTGTGGTAAGCATTCGATAAATTGTCCATGGTTGCCTTCCCGTACATGCGAATATCCAACCACATTCGATGGATAGTACGGCCAATGGTCCCGAAGCCACAAACAACCATAAAAGCCACCTTGGATATCGCGCTTTCTTCAAGACCTTATTCCACACTAATGCGAACAAGGACAGTACTATTAATCCCCCCCCAATGATCACCATTGCATTGAATAATGTGTGAACATATAGCGGAGGCCAATATTCCTCTGGAAAATCATTCAGACCGGTAACTACCGTATCAAAACTATTTCCTGACAAAATACTCAGTACCCAAGGAAATTCTATGCCATATTTCACTTCCCGCGCTTCTCGGTCTGTCCAACCGAATAATGTGAGACCTGCATGATCCTTCGTTTCGAACAGGCCCTCCGCAGCTGCTAATTTTTCTGGTTGTTCCCGATATAAATGCTGGGTCGTCGAGTGACCATTAAGTGCGGTCAAGAATGAAAAGACCAACCCCAATACAATGCTTAACCTTAACGCCTTTTGATGAAAGTTATACTCGGTGGATCCATACTTATTTTTAAGCATTTTATAACCAGCAACAGCAGCAATCGCAAACGCTCCTGTCATATAAGCAGTGAGCGCCGTATGTCCTGCTGTTACGAAGAAACTCGGATTGAAAAAAGCTGCCCACGGATCCACATCGACGATTTCACCATTTTCGAACCGGAAACCAGCAGGTGTCCCCTCGAAAGCATGAACATTTGCAATAAGAACCGCTGAAGCCAAAGCACCAAATGCGACAAAGGATAAACTCAAGATTCTTGCCCATGGCCTGATTTTTTCAGCTGCATATACATAGATGGACATGAATAGTGCCTCAACCATAAAAGCATAAATCTCAATTTGGAACGGAAGGGCCATAACTCTACCTATGACCTCCATAAATCCAGGCCATAAAAGAGAAAGCTGCACACCGGCAATTGTACCTGTCGGGATTCCCACTCCCAACAGAATACCTAGTGTTTTGGTCCAGCGTTTAGCCATGACCACATATTGTAGATCTTTCGTCTTTTGATACATCAATTCCGCTGCCAGCATCATCATAGGTAATCCCACACCTAGAGTGGCAAATATAATATGTACGCCCATATTAGTCCCGAACATCGCCCTTGCCATTTGTAAGTGATCCATACTTATTTCCTTTCTAACCTAATTTATTCTCTTTAGCTTCTCCATACAAAAGGAAAATATTTAAAAAAGTTCCATGAAACCTCTTTATCTTTTGTTACTAACAGTTTTTTCCTTAGTTAAATATTATTTATTCTATCGAGGTCAATTGTAGGATATAAAATAGGTGAACGACCTCGAAAAATAGCAGGTTTGTTGCTGGATGATATACCATAGGCTGACGCTGTTCCCCATTAAAAAAACAAAAAAACACCGTTCAAAGTGAACGGTGTAAGCATTTGAACAATATTGAAAATTTCATTGTATAAATAGAACAAAATAGGCTTCCTCTTTCCTCACTATCATTAAGGAAGTATGGAAGATATCGATCATTCATGTACTCTTCTTTGTCGAATTTTATCATTTTAAGTAGATAAGTAGTTAATTAAAATGATATGCCGTTTCAAGGACCTAC
Organism: Peribacillus sp. NPDC097198; assembly: GCF_044762055.1. Taxonomy (NCBI): domain Bacteria; kingdom Bacillati; phylum Bacillota; class Bacilli; order Caryophanales; family Bacillaceae; genus Peribacillus; species Peribacillus sp. NPDC097198. Next base: position 25,219 of record NZ_JBIWDO010000011.1, read on the forward strand.
CATACAAGATGAGTTTTTGGCTTAAAACTGCATACATTTCACCCATAAAAAAAGAAAACCATACAAGTATTTAACGATAGGATTTTATACTATCTTAATTTTCAATTATCTCAATGGTCATTTAACCTGTTTTCGTTCTTATCGTTTCTTTTCTTTATTCCAGTAGTCATATATAGCTTCTTTCAATATCTCATTTAGATTTTTTCCTTGCTTCGCTAACCATTCCGTCTGATCTATCGGTAATAGTAGTTTAAGGTTTATTCTTTCATTTGGCATTTCCACTTTTCTTATTTCTTTCAGAGTAATGCCCTCTTCAACATTCGGGAAGGATGTTTCATTCTCATGTACTATCTGAAAATCTTCATAGCCTTCTAGATCATATATCTCACAAAATAGGTTAAGCTGGGGCAATCCTTCCCCCACTAAACCGCGCAGATGCATAATCGCACTGATTTCTTTACCATCTTCCAATTCTATTTCAATAATTAAATTTTCATTATTGCCGAATTTTTTTAATACTATTTCACTCACTATTATATCCAATTCCAATGTATACCTTGAAGCTGTCTCGAATATATATATAGCACTATTAAACATAAAAACACTTTCGCCATCTATTTTTACTGACTTAACCTTGCGCATACACACTCCACTTTCAAGTATTATTCTCCATGAATTAAATGACGGTAATCATGATGATAAAGAAAATCTATACTATTCAACCATCAACCGTGATTCCAGATACTTATCCAACTTCTTTTTTACACGTTGGAGTGCATTATCTATTGTCTTTACTTGAACATTCAATTCTAGTGAAATTTCCAAGTAGGTCTGCCCGCCCATATACAAGTCCACGACTGTACTTTCCAGATCACTAAGGAGTTCCGTTAATTTCAGTTCAATTTCACTGAATTCTTCTAATCCTATTAAAATGGCAACCGGATCCATCTGCTTTTGCTCAGGAACGACATCAATAAGAGCTTGCTCCGATTCCCCTTGGTAAATAGGTCTAAACAGTGAAACATAGGTATTCAATGGGGAATGCTTTTGTCTAGTGGCCGCTTTGACGGCAGTGATAATTTGTCTAGTAATGCAAAGTTCAGCAAATGACTTAAAGGAAGCCGAATTTTTGCAATCTCGATAATCCCGGATAGCCTTATACAGTCCAATCATGCCTTCTTGAAAAACATCTTCCTTATCTCCACCCGTTAGAAAATACTTCATTGCTTTAGTTTTGACAAGACCTTTATACTTCGTAATTAATTGATTCAGGGCCTCATCGTCACCATCTTGAAATTTGCCTATCAATATTGCATCTTCCATTTGTGTAGGGTTTTCTACTTTTTCCTTATCGAGGATCATACTCATTTTTATTCCTCCACTCACTTAGTTGAGCACCAAATAACTACAAGGTTGCGTTTTAGCTTCAAAATATTGGTAGAACCTTATAATATTATAGTATCTCAGCTACATCATTAAAGATACCCTTAAATACCGACATTTTCCAACAATATTATATATTACCAACTAGTAAATAGGAATATTGATTTATGAATTGTTTCATTTTATAAAGGTATTTATTCACAGTGTAATAGAATATTTAGAAAGAACATAACCCGGATTAAGATCCGGGGTTATATTGGGCTATCAAAAGGTATAAAAAAAGACCTCGAAAAAATATCGAGGCCTTTTTATTCATCAATCTAGATTCTTTTTCAATACCTTTTTACTGGATTCTTCCACGTGATCGGTTGGTTCACCCCAGCATTCAACATTCTTCAATCCCTTAATGTTACTTACATGGAAAACGGGATTCTTACCATCTTTCTTTTGCTTTTGATAATCAGCAAGGGCAGCGAAAGCTATTTTCCCTAGCAAGGCTATGGCTATCAGGTTTATGATGGCCATTGATCCCATCAGCAAATCTGCTAGATTCCATACAAACTCGAGCGAGGCCATCGACCCGAATATGACCATTCCAACGACTGCTGCACGATAAATATTTATCCAAACTTTTTTTTCATTAATAAAACTGATATTGGATTCTCCATAATAGTAGTTTCCAACAATTGAACTAAATGCAAATAAAAGCACAATAATAGCTAAGAATATACCAGCCCAAGATCCCAAATTCTCACTAAGGGCATTTTGCGTGAGAACAATTCCATCTGTTTCCTTCGACGAATACAGGCCGGAAAACAAGATGATAAAGGCCGTAGAACTACATATGATAAGCGTATCTACAAAAACGCCAAGTGACTGGATAAGACCTTGTTTTACCGGATGGGTGACATCTGCCGTAGCGCCAGCATTTGGAGCACTCCCCATTCCAGCTTCATTAGAGAACAATCCCCGCTTGATTCCGTTCATCATGGCTGCACCCAGTGCACCACTAGCAATTTCCCTCAATCCATCAAATGCACTATCAAAGATTAAAGCCAGAACACTAGGTAACTCGGTTATATTCATAATGATGACAACTAATGCTATTATTACATAAGCACCTGCCATGAAAGGCACAATGACTTCGGACACTTTAGCTACTACCTTAATCCCACCAAAAATGATTACAGCCGTAATGATTGCTAAAATAAGTGCAGTGACCCATTTCTCAACTCCAAAAGATGCTTGGAACGCACTTGTAATCGTATTGGCCTGAACTGAATTGAAAGCAAGTCCAAACGTCAATGAAATCAAAACTGCAAATGTGATACCCATCCAGCGTGCATTTAATGCTTTTTCCATATAATAAGCTGGACCACCACGGAATGCTTCTCCGTCTTTGACCTTGTAAATTTGAGCAAGTGTGCTTTCAATGAAAGCAGAAGCAGATCCAATCAATGCGATTAACCACATCCAGAAAACTGCTCCCGGACCACCAGTTGTGATGGCTATAGCCACACCTGCCAGATTCCCCGTTCCTACCCGGGAAGCCGTGCTGATACAAAAGGCCTGAAACGATGATACGCCTTTCTTATCTGCCGTAGCACCTTCCCCTAGTAACCTAATCATTTCTTTCACCATTCTAAATTGTACGAATTTAGTCCGAAAAGAAAAATAAATGCCCATTCCAATTAATAATATAATCAGTATAGATGACCATAATAAATCATTTGTTTCAGTAATAAACTTTTCTACTATCTCCATTTTTAAACGAACCCACCTCTAATTATTTCAATACAATACCTTTAGAGTTCCCGCTTTTGCAAAATAGTAAACACTTAAGAATAAAGATGACTCCTTATATTATATTTAATTATACTATTTTAATATTATTGAAGAAGGATATTAGTTTTTTGGAACATAAAAGAATTAAAGATTTCATCCACACTTTCCATTCGAAGTCACTTACCCTAAAAAAGCCCTGGCGACAATGCTCCAGGGCCAACATTCATGAATTTACATTCATGATTTTACATTCATGATTTATTGATACTCTTCCACCCATACTATTTTTATTTCTTCTTCGAGAACCGGGGAAAACCTATTAAAATGGCTATGATTCCTGAAATCCCGATTAAGACTGGATAGAAAGAATAGGGTAGGATACTGATAGGAGAGATGTGTGCAACACCGGCAGCTAAAAGTAGTTGTGCCCCGTATGGCAATAATCCTTGAATACTACAAGCGAAAACATCTAGCAAGCTGGCAGATTTCCTGGGATCAATTTCATACTTTTCGGCAATATTTTTTGCAAGTGGACCAGCAATGATGATGGATATGGTATTATTTGCCGTTGAAAGATTCGTTAAAGCAACCAATCCCGCGATGCTGAACTCAGCACTTTTTTTTGATTTGCTTTTTTTCGTCACGAGGTTCAGTAGGTAATCTATTCCGCCGTTATGTTTGATAACCGAAACCATGCCTGCAATCAAGATCGCTAAGAAGGAGATTTCATACATACCAGCCATTCCATCTCCTACTTTTTGAATAACCTCCATTGCATGATAACTGCCATCCGCTAAACCGATTATTCCAGCAAAGACAATGCCGATAGAGAGAACCAAGAATACGTTGATTCCCGCCAATGCTGCCACTAGAACACAAAGGTAAGGTAGAATTTTGACCCAACTGTAGGCTTCTCCAGAAATTGTAGCTTGTTCACCCATCGTCAGAAAACCAAGGATAACACATGTAATTACCGCAGCAGGTAAAACAATAAAAAAGTTCACTTTGAATTTGTCTTTCATTTTCGTTCCCTGTGTACGTACAGCTGCTATAGTCGTATCCGAAATGAAAGAAAGATTATCACCGAACATTGAGCCACCAATGACCGCAGCCATAGAAAGGGCAACTGAAATATCCGTCTGTTCACTAATTCCTACTCCAATTGGTGCTAAAGCCACTATCGTTCCCATACTTGTCCCCATAGATAATGAGATAAAACAGGCGATAATAAATAACCCCACCATTAATAGATTTTGCGGAACGATCGAAAGTGCAAGATTCACCGTAGATGCTACGGCTCCCATCCCATTTGCCACTTCCGAAAAAGCCCCAGCCAATAGGAATATGACAACCATCAACATAATATTTGAATCCCCGGCACCTTTACAAAAGATTTCTACTTTGTGATTGAATGATTCCTTTCGATTCATTGCCAGTGCCACAGCAGATGCAATGGCAATGGCAACAATCACTGGAAATGTGTAAAAATCTTTTGTAATCACACCTGAACCTATAAATAATATCAAAAAAACGATAAACGGCGTTAAAGCCCATGGATTCCCTTTATTGTCTAAACTCATGATGTACACCTCTTTATTATTTTTGCATGGTATTGGATACTCTTTTTGGACTCTCTAAATTTTCCGGCATCCCTTCATTTTAATATAAGCATGATTAAAAAATAGGAACACACCATCAAGAACAGATTCCTATCCTATGAGTACAAAAAGACCTCTTCCGTTTTAATACAAGAAGAGGTCTTTTAATCTATAAACACTCCTCTTATCTTTCAGGTCAATCGCCTGCTGGATTTGGCACAGCACTCTAAATAAGTCTGCTGCCGAGACATCTTCGGGCCAGTCCCTCAGTCTCTCTTGATAAGAAGTAAGAAATATTCATTTTTTTAAAGCAAATATAAGAGTACAGCATTTTAAGAGTTTTCGCAAGGTAAAGTATTAAAGATTTTTACAAACTTGTTGAATGCATTGGTTTTTAGTCTTCGTGGGCGTAAAGGTAGCTAGTGTGAAAGCAAGTGACACTTTACTCTTCTACACTGATGGGTACCACTTTGCCATCTTCTACCGCTCCGACAACGACTTTTGCTGCGAATCCACCATTTTCGTCAATCGAAGGTATATTGTAAATTTTCTGTTCAGGTGCCGTATTTGTCAGCCCATCCTGCATATGTTCACGGATGGCTTTCACATCCTCGACTGTTCCTGCCGCTTTCATTGCCTCCACAAAGGCATACATAGCAATGTAATTCAACCCCACTTCAGAACTAGCATCTTCCTTATAAATTTTTTTATATTTATCAATGAATGCTGGTGCTGCTTCTTCATTGGAGTCGATAAGCGGAAGCACACCAATCGAACCTTCCAATGTTTCGTATGAACCGGCAATTGGCTTCATTTGATCCAGTTTCGCCTGGTCCATGATAATAAAACCGCCTTTAAAACCTAGTTCTCTTGCTTGTTTTGCAACCTTGGCCGTAGGCTCCGACGCCCCACCGATGAAAAGGACATCAGGCTTTTCTTTTAAAGCATTTGTAACAGTCGTGAAGAAATCCGTTTCTTTAGAGAAATCAATTGAGGCATTATACACGACTTTACCACCCTGCTTTTCCCAATGTGGTAGTAGGTTTTCCGCCCAGTCTTTCCCGTACTGGGAAGATGGTGGCAATGCCGCGATTTTTTTGCCGAAGTTTTCCATTGCATACGTAGAAAACGGTTCAATATACCCTTCATAATTTGGCGGGATCCTTACCGTTAATGAATTTCCGCTTTCCGTGATAGCTGGTTCACTCGAATAGGCACCGATGATAAATTTCTCTTTTTCGTTAAAAACCTGTAGGGCCTGTATCCCCCCGCTATGAGGAGTGAAAATAATCGGAGTTTTGTATTCCTGGATTAAACGTTTAGCATTTGAACCCGTTTCATTCGGTAAGTACTTATCATCCAATGAAACCAGATTGAGCGTATATTTTTCCCCTTCCACTTCGAACCCACCGGCATCGTTTATTTCATTTACAGCCATCTCCATACCATTTAACGTTCGTTTTCCATATAAGGCTGCTGCTCCACTCAAAGGGCCGCTAAAACCGATATTGACAACATTCTTCCCTTTACCGGCCTTTCCTCCCCCACTTGATGCAGGGCTGTCTCCCTTGTTACACCCCACTAGTGCCGTTAGGACGAGTAATAGCATTACAAAGAATACACTCAACTTTTTCATAAAAATCCCCCATTCATTTTTAAACTCTTATGCTCCGATATAGGCTTTCCGTACTTCATCGTTAGACAATAATTCTTTTGCGGTCCCTTCAACGACAATTTCCCCATTTTCAAAAACATATCCTTTATCTGCAATGCTAAGAGCAGCATTCGCATTCTGTTCGGCTAGTAGAACGGTTATTCCTTCCCGGTTTATTTCTTCGATGACTTGGAACATCTGTTCAACAATCAAAGGAGCGAGGCCCACAGAAGGTTCATCTAGCATCAAAAGCTTCGGTTTAGACATCAAAGCCCTGCCAATGGCCAGCATCTGTTGTTGTCCACCACTCAGGCTTCCGGCTTCATCATGGAGTTTTTCTTTTAAAATAGGAAATAAATGATAGACATTTTCCAACGAGGACTTGATTTCCATCTTTTTTTTTCGATGTACGTAAGCTCCCATCTTCAAGTTTTCCTGGACAGTCATCTGAGGAAACAGTTTCCGCCCTTCTGCACATTGCACGATTCCAGCTTGGACATTCTTATCCGGAGCCCTACCTCCGATAGCCAGTTCCTCAAAATGAATTTCACCCTGAGCCAGCTTGCTTATGCCGCTGATAGAACGGAATGTCGTGCTTTTACCTGCTCCATTCGCCCCCAATAGAACGACAATTTCTCCCTTTTCCACTTCAATATTCACTTGCTTAATCGCAGTGAAGCTCCCATAACATACAGTAACATCAGTTAACTTAAGCACTAGCACTACCTCCTAAATAGGCTTTAATAACCGCCTCATTCCCCCTGATTTCTTTTGGAGTGCCCTCAGCAATTTTTTTCCCGTAATTCAGGACCATGATATGGTCAGCTAAGTTCATGATCATATGCATCTTGTGCTCGATCAAGCAAATCGTGAAGCCTGACTGATTTAACTCCTTGATCAGTTCTGTAAGCCCTTCTGTTTCATCAGGGTTTATGCCGGCAGCCGGTTCATCAAGAAAGATGATTTCCGGATCCGTCGCAAGGGCAAGGGCAATCGCCGTCCTCTTCTTTTCCTCTTGAGAAATACTCGAGACCATCTTATTTGCCGCATCCATTAAGCCGACAATTCTCAAAACTTCCATCGCTTTATCACGACAGGTCTTTTCCTCCCGTTTTAACCTCTTCGTCCTTAGGATAGCATCTACCAAATTCGATTTAGTGCGAAGCCTATGTCCGACAATCACGTTATCCAAGATGGTGGATTGTTCAAAAAGACTAGTCGTTTGGAATGTTCTTGCTATGCCAAGTCCCGCTATTTCATTGGCAGGAAGCTTCGTGATGTCTTTCCCTTTGAAGAGGACTGCTCCAGAACTTGGACGATGGAAGCCGCTGATCAAGTTGAAAAACGTAGACTTCCCGGCTCCATTAGGCCCGATAATCGCATTGATCTTTCCTTTTTCAATGGTGAAATCCACATTTTTTACAGCTGCCAATCCCCCGAAACTCTTTGTTAAATTCTTCGTTTCGATAAACATCTTCATCCCTCCTCCGCATTAACCGGAACGTCCTTACTCATAATCAGTTGTTTCTTATCTCTTCGTTTAATTTTCCAATCAAAGAATGCACCCGAAATACCGCGTGGATAGAAAATGATGATCAACGTAAGTAAAGGTCCAAAGATCAACATTCGATACTCTTGGAGAAATTGTAGATTCTGGGATAGTATGACGAGAAGCAAAGTTCCAACCAAAGGTCCCGATAGAGTTCCTATTCCGCCGACCAGTAGATACATCAACAAGTCGAACATTATGGCCGTAGACCCGATATCCGGTCCGATAAACCGCACGAATGAAGCATATAAGGCACCTGCCAAGCCTGCAAAAAATGTAGAAAGAACAAATGCGGTCAACTTATTCTTCATCGTGGATATGCCTATCGTTTGGGCAAGTTCCTCACTATTCCTGATGGCCATATAGGTTCTCCCTGTCAACGAATGAACAATACGATACATGACCAAAATGACGCCAAGTAGGAAAATGAGCACCAAATAATATTGTGAAGCGGCCGTCTCGAAAGTGATGGGTCCGATATTTCCAGGGGCCGGAATCCCAATCAAGCCTCTAACTCCTTCTGTAAGACCTTCCCATTTATCGATGACCAGGTAGATGATATATCCGACGCATAAAGTATAAATTGCGAAAAAGTGTTCTTTTGTTCTCAATGCTATTAATCCGACCAAAAAACCAAGCGCCCCTGAAATTAGGCAAGACAAGACCAGTGCCAACCAAAAGTTCATTCCCGCTTTTACCGTCAATAACCCCAATGAGTACGCCCCAATGGCAAAGTATCCAGCATGGGCAAGCGAAAGATAGCCCGTATAGCCCGCTAACAGATTAATTCCATATACCGCGATTGCCCAGATGAAAGACAACGTTAACATATGAACGTAATAGTCATTCTGCGCGATGATTGGAAATAAAAAGGCCAGGATGATCAAAATTAAGATGACATTTCGTTTTGATAAGATATTCAAACTACCTCTCCCCCTTTGCGAAAAGACCCGTCGGTTTGACCGTTAAGATGACTACTAAAAGGAAGAAGGCTATGATATCCTTATAATCATTGGATATATAGGTTGCGCCAAGGCTTTCACTGAATCCAAGAATATATCCACCAACGATTGCACCTGGAACGCTTCCCATCCCTCCTAGGATGATAATCACGAAAGCCTTTAATATCACTAAATGACCCATGCCTGGAAAAACTAGATTGATGGGAGATGCAAGGGAGGAAGCAATGGCGGCTAGCCCCCCAGAAATCATGAAGGTCAGCATGGCAACTTTATTGATGTTAATCCCGACTAGCGAAGCCCCTTCACGACTTTGGGACATCGCGATGATCGTGGAACCTGTATACGTCTTCTTTAAGAACAGATAGAGAACCGACATGACCACGATTGCCGCCACAATAATCAACAAACGTTGCATCGTGAACGTCAAGCCCATGATATTGACTACTTGTCCATAAGGAGATTGCATGGTTTGAAAATCAGCTCCCCAGACAAATTGTGCAAAGGCTTCAAGAAAAAGTAAAATTCCAATGGCTGCAATTTTATCATGCAACGGTGGAGCATCCCTTAACAAACGGAATACGAATCTTTCCAATAAAACCCCAAGAAGGCCCACGACAATGACGGACACGAACATAGCAATCCAGTAATTCAGCCCAGATAACGTCATCATCGACAACGTGACATACCCTCCTATCATATAGAGAGCACCATGGGCAAAGTTAGGGATATGAAGAATCCCATAAACCAATGTCAACCCAAGGGCAACTAGGCTATATACGCTTCCGATCGTTAAACCATTAAACAATTGCTGAACTAAAATCTCCATTTCCTGCCTCCCTTATCCCAATGAATTGTTCGTAGGTAATCCTTTACTTTAATACAACACCCCTAACCATAAGGAACTCTTCTCCATGACCCTATCGAATTGTTAATGCCAGCCTTTTTGTTAGCGCTTTCATTATTTCATCGCGTAATCCATCGAAAGGCTACCCGCTTCTTCTGTAACCTCGTTTCGACCCATTTTTCCGTAATCTTTATCTACTTTTTAAGTTGTCTGCGTCCCATTTTATGATTTCATGAATACTATCTTCATATCTGTCAACTGAATAACGCTGTGCAATCGTCGGAAACGTTCCACAGTCACCTCACATTCCCCATAGATCATTTGTAAAGCATTTCCTTAATAACAATGCAAGTACTATGCCATCTTGAAAAAGCCATACTAAGTCACTTTACGAAATAAGAATGATTCACTTTTGATTCAAATAATTGAATCCACATGGCATGACCATCATTCACTTTTGACTGAATGAACCACTTTTGAATTAGAATGGATTGTCTTTGCAAAAATAGATTTTATCCAGATGACTACTAGGGAAGAAATGAAAAGGGGCATTCCCCTTACGGAAATCCCCCTTTGCTTACCTATTCTTTTCACTGACTCTCAAGCCATATTTTTTTAGTTTCCTGACAATCGTAGCCTGGCTTGAATCAAGAGCTTCAGCAATTTCATATGTGGTCTGATAAGTTTGCGCCGCTTTTGTCAATATTTCTTTTTCAGCTCCCTCCACCGCTTCCTTTAGAGACTGAGAATCACGAGAGTTGGTTTGGCTCATGTTTTCTTGCTGATATTCTACAGGCAAGTCGCTTACCGAGATGACGGAACCATTCGTTAACACGACCAGTCTTTCCACTATATTAATCAGTTCTCGGACATTTCCCGGCCAATCATAATGAAAAAAATAATCTTTTAACGCTGAATCTAACTTTTTGGTCAATTTATATTGATTGTTGGCCTTGGTTAAAAATAAATCAGACAATGCGAGGATATCTTCTCTTCTTTCCCTAAGAGGTGGAATCACAATGGGGATGACATTCAGGCGATAATATAAATCTTCGCGAAATTCTCCCGCTTTGACCATATCCAATAGATTTCGATTTGTGGCCGCGATAATACGAACATCGATTTTCTTCGGTTTCGTTCCTCCGATTCTTTGTATTTCCCTTTCCTGAAGAACACGAAGTAATTTTACCTGAAGCTGAAGTGGGAGTTCACCGACTTCATCCAAAAATAATATTCCGTTATCAGCTATTTCGAACATCCCCGGTTTCCCCTTGTGATTAGCCCCGGTAAACGCTCCCCCCTCATAGCCAAACAGTTCAGACTCCAATAAATCGGCAGGAATCGCCCCACAGTTTATCTTAACGAAATCCCCTTTTTTTGAACGGATGCTCCCGTTAAAGATATTGCGGGCCAATACGTCCTTTCCCACACCCGTTTCCCCTAATATAAGGACTGTCGCGTCAATGTCTGAAATCCTTTCAGCAATTTCGTAAATCTTCCTCATCTTTTCACTAACAAAAACGACTCCATCTTGATTTGTAATCTTTCTTAGCTTTTCGATTTCCTGCTTATACTGATTGTTCAATTCATTCACTTTCGTCAATTCATGCATCAGTTCATTCAAATCGGATAAATCACGTATATTCGTAACGATCTGTTCAATCTCCCCTTCACCATTAAACACCGGGCTTCCCGTGATCAGCGTCTCTTTTCCGGCGAAGTTATCCTGTACGACTGATACAGTCCTCCTCTGTTTTACCACTTTATGTGTAACCGAGGCATTCAGTATTCCACGCTTAATCAACTGATTTACTGATTTGCCGATATAATACTCTTTAGGAATCCCCGTAATTCTCTCAATAGCCGGGTTTGTATATATTGTCACTCCATCAGGATCGGTGATATAAATGCCATCATAGGAATTCTCAATGATGGCATCCAATGCGCGGTTCATTTTTTTGGTTTCCCCGAATTCTTCCATTACATCATCGACATATGAAGTTTGACCCCCTACATATAAATGCTCGCCTTTTTCCAATTGCATCACTGAGATAAATACATATCGATTGGTGCCATGGTATGCTGTTGCCAGCCTATTATTATCAAAAAATATCCATCTATCAAATAAATCTGAAAGGGTATTTCTATTCTGCATCTGTTCCTTAAAATATTGGCTCCATTCTTTAATCTTGCCTTCATCATCAAGGATAATGGCAGGAAATGGCCATTCTTTGATCCATTTGATCTGGGAATCCTGTTTCAGTTGATTCAATACATTCACCACCGCAAAAGAATTCTTTCTAATTCAATTCTCGATATCTTTCGAATCCCCTTTAATAATGTCGAAATTCCAATAAAAAATAGTGATGAAATAACTTCATCACTACCTATCATTCAATATACTTTGAATATGACCTCCCCACTGATTGTTTCCTTGCCTACTTGATTGACGGCAACTACAACAAAATGGTACGTATCTTCCTTTTTCTCTTTTAAATAGGCTTGAAGCGTGATGACATCATCTAGAAAAACCATACTCTTGAATCGTATTTTATACTCTTCAATAAATCCGATGTCATAAGAATCACTGAATAACTTTGCAAGGTTTCCCATCGTCCACATTCCATGGGCAATGATTCCAGGTAGACCGGCCTTTTTAGCTTCTTCATCAATGGTATGAATGGGATTGAAGTCACCGGAAGCACCAGCGTATTTAATGAGATCTAGGCGTGAAACAGGATTCAACTTTATCGATTGTACAGAATCTCCAGGATTCAATTCTTTTAACAAACTCATCGGCTCCCCACCGACTTTCTTACCGTATCATTGATGATGACCAATTGATCGGCAGTAAATACTATCTCACCATTTGCATCGGTTCCATAATTTTTTAATGCTAGAAACCCCAAATCCCCCTGTTTTCCACTCTTCTCATAATAATCCTTCACTTCTGTATAACACGTGATTTCTTCCCCTACCAGAAGGGGCCGCTTATAATGATAAATCTGCTCGCCGTGAATTAACCCTTTAGCAGGGAGGTTCAACCCTTCAATCACTCCATAATCAAAGACCCGTGGGAATGTAGGAGGGGCAATATTCGTGCCGTACCTTGATTGTTTTCCTATCTCTTCATCAATGAAAATAGGATGCAAGTCACCGATTGCTTCCGCGAATTTTTTCACGGCCCCACGTTCGACTGAATTTTTGACCGGTTTGGAACGTTTTTCGATACAATCTTTAAACATATCATCCCCACCTAATCAGTTAATTTTTTGGACCACCTGCAACGTAAAGAACTTGACCATTAACAAAGGAAGAAGCTTCATCAGCAAAAAAAGCAACAGCATTTGCGATATCACTTGGCTTCCCGCTTCTAGCAACTGGAATCTTCTTCACACTTCCCTCAACGAACTGCTCAAAACTGACCCCCACACGACGTGCAGTTTCTTTCGTCATCTCCGTTTCAATGAATCCAGGGGCTACCGAATTAGCTGTGATTCCATATTTACCGAGCTCAATCGCTAAAGTTTTCGTTAACCCTTGCAGCCCCGCCTTTGCAGCTGCATAATTCGATTGTCCTCGATTGCCGAGAGCCGAAGTGGACGAAATATTGATGATTCTTCCATATTTTCTTTCAACCATGTATTTTTGAGCAGCACGGACTGAATTGAACGTACCCTTCAAATGTACATCCATGACTGTCTGCCAATCCGAATCGGTCATTTTGAATATTAGGTTATCGCGAATGACCCCCGCGTTATTGACAAGGATATCAAGCGAACCGAATGTTTCCGCTATTTCCTTGACAGCAGTTTCCACCTCTTCTGCCTCGACCACATTTGCCACTTTTGTATAAATGGTATAGCCTTGGTCACGTAGTTCATTTCCCGCTACATTCAGGACTTCTTCATTAATATCGATGATTCCTACCTTTGCTCCTTCACTTGCTAGTAGTTCAACGATTGCCCTTCCAATCCCCCTGCTTCCACCAGTTACTAATGCTGTTTTTCCTAAAAATCTTCCTGTCATGTTTGTTCCTCCTCATCTATTATAAAAATTGTCCTAGTTTAACATGTCCTTTAATTAAGTTCCTTGAAATGATCATACGCTGAATTTCATCTGTACCATCGTATATTCTCCAGAGCCTTGCTTCACGGTACCAACGCTCAATAGGCAGTTCTTTTGTATAACCCATGCCACCATGGATTTGCAAAACACGATCGACGACTCGATTCCCCATATTCGAGCCATAAAGTTTAGCCATCGAGGCTAGATGACGATTGTCTTCTCCATTATCAAGTGTGAAAGCTGCATTTAAGACTAACCACCTTGCCGCTTCAATTTCAACAGCAGAGTCTGCAATCTGCCATTGAATGGCCTGACGTTCCGCAATAGGCTTCCCGAAAGTTACCCGCTCCTTTGCATAGTCGATGGCCATTTGGAGTAATCGTTCAGCTGAACCCACTGCCCTTGCCCCAACAATCCATCTTGCAAAACCTATCCACTCGAGACCCAATTTGTAGCCACCATGTATTTCCCCTAATATATTCTCCTCAGGTACCCGTACATTGTCGAACACTAAACCGGCAGGTCCCCATTCGCCCATCGTATTGATATATTCTGATTTCCATCCCATGTCCCGATCCACGATGAAACAGGTGACGCCTTCCGTCCCCGTTGCCTGGTGACGTTCTTTGTCCGTAACCGCAATGACCATGACAAAATCTGCATCATTTCCACCGGTGATGAACGTTTTTTCGCCATTCAGCACCCACTCGTCTCCATCCTTAATGGCCGTCATTTTTATGTTGCGTGTATCGGATCCAGCCCCTGGTTCCGTCATCGCAAAACAAGACTTCTTCTCCCCATTGATCGTTGGAATCAGATATTTCTTCTTCTGTTCTTCATTTCCATAATACAGAATATTATCAGCTGATCCACCGAAACTGAAAGGAACGAATGTCTTCGAAACTTCCATCAGCACGATGGCCATCATCATTTGCCCTAAATCAGCCCCACCATATTCTTCAGGTGTATTAACTCCCCAAAACCCCGCCTTTTTTGCTTTTTCCTGTAATTCCTGTAATGTCTCTGCAGGTAAACTGGGCTTTCCGGCTATTTCATTCCGGAGCACTTCATTTTCCAGTGGAATCAGTTCATTTTCGACAAACTTACGAATCGTTTTTTGCACCATTCTTTGTTCATCCGATAAACGTAAATCCATTACAATCCCTCCAGCTTCCATTAAAATTATTTTGAATGCGCTTTCTTCAATTGCCCTGTAATGATGTTTTTCTGGATTTCCGACGTACCTTCATAAATTCTAGTAATTCTTGCATCCCGAAAGAAACGTTCGATAGGAAAATCCTTAATATATCCGAGTCCTCCATGAATCTGGACCGCTTTATCCGCCACCCGATTATATACTTCCGAACCGAAAAGCTTCAGCATGGCCGCTTCCTTAATGATTTTCTCTCCCTGATCGACCATCCAGGCCACTCTATAGGTAAAAGAACGAAGTGCCTCTATTTCCATTGCCATCTCAGCTATCATATGGGATACAGCCTGGTGTTCAATAATCGGTACATCAAATTGTTCCCGTTCCATTGCATAATGAATGGATAAATCCAATAAGTACTGACATGAACCTAAATTGCGTGCTGCGAGTCCTGCTCGACCGTTTGCCAGGATTTTAAGGGCATTGACGTATCCTTGGCCAACTTCCCCCAGTACATTTTCCAAAGGAACCTCGCAATTTTCAAAAATCAGTTCTGCAGAATGGGAACCTCGTAGCCCCATTTTCCTTTCCATACTACCTACTTGGAATCCTGGGAATCCCTTTTCTACGATGAATGAAGTGATTCCTTTTGCTCCTTTTTCCTTATCCGTAACAGCCATGACGGTGAAAATATCTGCCACATCCGCATTCGTTATATAGTGCTTTGTTCCATTCAGGATATATCTATCACCTGATTTTACCGCGGTCATTTTTAAATTTGTGGCATGTGATCCTGCAGCTGGTTCCGTTAAAGCAAATGCTCCGATTCGATTTCCACTTGCCATGTCAGAAAGATACTTTTGCTTTTGTTCTTCATTCCCCATCTCCACAATACCGACTGTTCCGATACCGGTATGGGCTCCTATCAACGTCGTATACCCATTATGCGTTTTTCCTATTTCCTCATATAAGGCACATTTTTCGACCATACCGATACCTAGTCCATCATACCTCTCAGGGATACTAAGACCGAATAAGCCCATTTCTTTAGATAATTGAATGAGAGAATCAGGGATACGGTCTTCCTCTTCAATCTGCATGGCAAATGGTTCGATTTCGTCTTGAATAAATTGCCGGATATTTTCTTTCAAAAGTAGAGTCTCTGCATCAAAGCGAAAGTCCATGCCGTTAGCCCCCCTTTTTTTTTAATTGGTTTCTGCCGATCGAACCTTTTTCACATGAGTTGTTTCTTAACTTAAAGCACTATGTATAGGCTTTTGTTTAAATGAACCGCAGTTTAATAGAAATACGAGTCGAAGATTAAAAAATATGTCTTTTTGACGAGCATGTAGGAAGGTCATTTCAATTTTTTTCAAGATTAGAATTCTTGTTATAAGATCTATCCATTTTTGCTCCCTTTCCTAATTCACAAAAATCAAGAAGATACAATTATCATATGCAAGTAATGTGCCAAATTAAAAACGCTACCAGGCTAGCAATCTGGTTTCATTAAAATTCAAATTTGAATTAATCATCCAATTATTGAGATTTTCTCATGGACACTACAACGATTTAATTTTGACTTAATCATTCACTTTTGAATTAAGAACATATTAAGTAGTTAGTGAGTAAAGAAGGCATCGGGGTAAATGTAAATGGTGTTATTTGACTACACGGACAGTAAGGGACGAATGAGCCTAGATTTGAACACAGATCAACCATAGAAATACAGAAAAGGGATGCTGACCAAGTCAGCATCCCTACTATAAAATGAATGGATGTTACGAATCTTTTACAGATTCATCTTCTAATGAAATTTTCCATAATTCTTTTGCTTTTCCGCTTTCCGTTTCGTCAAAAATAAAGGAACCATTTGTGTAGCGATCATGATTTTTCAATGATGATGCATGAACGGTTTCAATTTTGCCTTTTTCAGAAAGAATGAACAAACTATCGGTTTTATTGACTGTATCAAATCCAATGACACGATGAGGATTTGATTTAAGTTCCCTTAATACGACAACCCCACGTTTAGCACGGCTTGTTTTTTCGAACTCCGTCAATTTCATTTTCTTGATGGCCCCGCGTTGTGTGACGATCAAAATGGATTCCTTACTATCCTTGGCTAATATCTTACCGCCAATGACATAATCATCTTCTTTTAAATTGATTCCCTTCACACCAGCAGCACGGATGCCTACAACACTCACTTCTTCTTCATCAAACCATAAGCCATAACCATTGTGGGTGACTATGAATAGATCAGCCTTGCCATCGGTGTGGTGAACATCAATCAATTCATCATCACCCTTTAAATTGATGCCTACTAGGGTTTTGGAATGACGCTGTGCTTTATAGGAAGCTAGTTCGGTCTTTTTGACCATGCCATTTTTCGTTATGAACACTAAAAACTCTGGTTGATTGAAATCTTTTATTGGAATGGCCTTAATGATTTGCTCATCCCGATCTATTGGGATGATATTCGCGATATGTTGGCCCGTTTCTTTCCAACGAATATCTGGAAGCTGATGGACTGGACAATATAGGAAATTACCTTTGGAAGTGAACAACAGCAGTACGTCTGTCGTATTCATTTCCAGTTTCTGAAGCATGCGGTCTGAATCCTTCATGCCAAAATCAAGCCCACCGGATGCCGAATAAGATCGTAGCGATGTACGCTTGACATAGCCCTCTTTCGTTACAGTGACCATAACGTCCTCACTTGCTATCAAGACTTCAAGATTGATCTTGATTTCTTCAATCTCATTCTCGATTTTCGAACGTCGGCCGTCATCAAACCCTTTTTTAATAAATCGTAATTCTTTTTTAATGACTTGAAGTAGAACCTTCTCACTACCAAGTATTTTAGTCAATTCCTCAATCTTACTGTTTAACTCTGCTGCTTCAGCTTTTAGAGCTGTAATGTCCGTGTTGGTCAAACGGTAGAGCTGTAAAGATACAATGGCTTCGGACTGAGCTTCGGTAAAGGTAAACTTGGCAATCAGGTTATCTTTAGCATCTCTTTTATCCTTAGAACCTCGGATGACAGCGATGACTTCATCTAAAATGGATAGAGCCTTTATTAAGCCGTCTACAATATGTGCCCTATCGTGTGCTTTTTGAAGTTCAAAACGAGATCGGTTAATTATAACCTCTTTACGATGGTCAATATATGCATCAAGCATTTTAGGCAGGCTCATCAATGTCGGCCGTTTTTTATAAATCGCCACCATATTAAAATTATAAGAAACCTGGAGATCGGAATTTTTATATAAATAATGCAAGACACCATTTGCATCTGCTTCTTTTCTCAATTCAATTACGATTCGAAGTCCCGTACGGTCGGTTTCATCACGAACCTCCGCAATTCCTTCAACTTTACGATCAAGCCGGAACTCATCTATTTTCTTTACAAGATTCGCTTTATTGACTTCATAAGGGATTTCCGTAACGACAATTTGTTGCTTTCCTCCACGTATCGTTTCCACATCAGCCAAGCCACGGACGATGATTTTACCTTTGCCGGTTTCATAGGCTTTACGAATGCCTTCGATTCCCTGAATGATACCGCCTGTTGGGAAATCGGGACCTTTGATAACTGTCATCAAATCCGCGACTGTCGCTTTCGGGTTATCGATCCTCATAATGGCTGCATCAATGACTTCGCCTAATTGATGTGGAGGAATCTCCGTTGCATAACCAGCAGATATACCTGTCGAACCGTTTACGAGCAGGTTCGGGAACATTGCCGGTAATACGATAGGTTCTTCGGATGTATCGTCAAAATTGGAGACAAAATCAACAGTCCGCTTGTCTATATCACGTAACATCTCGGAGGCAATGGCTGAAAGCCTTGCTTCCGTATAACGCATTGCAGCTGGTGGGTCACCATCGATACTACCGTTGTTTCCATGCATCTGAACCATGACCTTCCGCAACTTCCAATCCTGACTCATCCGTACCATGGCCTCATAAACTGAGGAATCACCGTGTGGGTGATAGTTACCAATAACATTACCGACCGTTTTGGCAGATTTTCTAAACCCTTTTTCCTGGGTATTCCCTTCTACAAACATGGCATATAAAATCCGGCGCTGAACCGGTTTTAATCCATCTCTTGCATCTGGTAATGCACGATCCTGAATAATATATTTACTATAACGCCCGAAGCGATCTCCAATAACCTCTTCTAGCGGTAAATCACGAAATGACTCTTCAAATACCATCGTTATTGACCTCCTCTTCAATCGACATATTTTCATTATCTAAAATATTCGATTCCTCTTCGAGACCAAAAGCAACATTGGCTTCAATCCATTTACGGCGCGGCTCTACTTTGTCACCCATTAACGTTGTTACACGTCTTTCAGCACGTGCCCCGTCATCGATTTTGACGCGAATCAATGTTCTTGTTTCCGGATTCATGGTCGTATCCCATAGCTGATCGGCATTCATCTCACCAAGACCCTTATAGCGCTGGATCATATAGCCTCTGCCTATTTTATCAATTGCACCCTGAAGTTCATCATCGCTCCAGGCATATTCTATAATCTCTTTCTTTCCCGTGCCTTTACTCACTTTATATAATGGCGGCAAGGCGATAAATACCTTTCCTGCCTCTATTAATGGCTTCATATAACGATAAAAGAATGTAAGCAGTAATACTTGAATATGTGCTCCATCCGTATCGGCATCAGTCATGATGATGACTTTATCATAATTGGTATCAGGGGTATTGAATTCCGCCCCCACTCCTGCACCTATGGCATGAATAATCGTGTTTATTTCTTCATTTTTGAAAATATCGGCAAGCTTAGCCTTTTCGGTATTGATGACTTTACCCCTTAGCGGTAGCACCGCTTGAAAACGTCGATCCCGACCTTGCTTGGCAGATCCTCCTGCAGAGTCCCCTTCAACAAGATATAATTCATTTCGCTCGGGATTTTTCGATTGGGCTGGCGTCAATTTCCCCGAAAGATTACCATCAGATTTTTTCCGTTTCTTTCCGCTTCTAGCATCTTCCCGAGCTTTTCGGGCCGCTTCACGAGCTTGGAAAGCTTTGATGGACTTTTTCACTAATAGTGTGGTAGTCGTCGGATCTTCTTCAAAAAAGTATGCTAAATGCTCTGAAACGATTGAATCGACAGCAGACCGCGCTTCACTGGTACCCAGCTTGCTTTTAGTCTGACCTTCAAATTGCAGGAGCTCTTCCGGAATGCGGACAGAAATAATTGAAGATAATCCTTCTCGTATATCCGATCCTTCAAGATTTTTATCTTTTTCCTTTAATAACCCCATCTTTCTGGCGTAATCATTAAATGAACGTGTCATCGCTGTCTTAGCCCCAATTTCATGGGTCCCGCCATCTTTCGTGCGGACATTATTGACAAAGCTTAGGATGTTTTCTGAATATCCATCATTAAATTGAAAAGCCAGGTCGACCTCAATTCCATTCTGTTCCCCTTCTAAACTGACAACATTATGGAGCGTCTCTTTTTCCTCATTTAAATATTCTACAAAAGCTTCTATCCCAGTTTCATAATGGAATATTTCATGCTCATTTTTCCGTTCATCTATCAACTCTATTTTCATGCCCTTTAAAAGAAAAGCAGACTCACGAAGTCTTTCAGAGAGCGTATCATAATTAAATGTGGTAACCGAAAATATTTTAGGATCCGGCTTAAAATGAATTCTTGTCCCGGATTGATTGGTTTTGCCGATTTTCTCCAAGGTGGTTTCCGGTTTACCCCCGTTGAAGAAACGTTGTTCATAAATGAACCCGTCTCTTTTAATCGTGACGACAAGCCATTCAGACAATGCATTCACAACTGATGCACCAACCCCGTGCAGACCGCCACTTGTTTTATATCCACCTTGTCCGAACTTACCTCCGGCATGAAGAATCGTCAAAATGACTTCAGGTGTAGGTTTCCCCGTTTTATGCATACCTGTAGGCATCCCCCGACCCTTATCCGTTACACTTACACTATTATCTTTATGTATTTTCACACTAATGTGGTCTCCATAACCGGCCAAAACCTCATCTACGGAGTTATCCACAATCTCATACACTAAATGATGAAGTCCACGTGCATCCGTACTGCCGATATACATACCGGGACGTTTTCTGACCGCTTCGAGTCCTTCCAGTACCTGAATTGCATCATCATTGTACTCGATTGTCTTTACTTTCTTTGCCACAGAAATTCCCCTTTCCTTACTAAACACAATTTCCGGGCCAAATCATACTGCAATGAAATGACTCTTAACCTTAAACCAAATAATTTATATGTTCGTTATCTTTACATAAAGTATAATGGTTTCGAACAAAAAGAACAAGTGTTCTATTTTTTTCGTCCCTTTATTAAACGTTAATATTCTTGATCGGAATTTATCATGTTCGTTTTATTGTAAAATCTATCTGATCCACCGTTCTAATTGTAGCCGTAAATTTTCATTTGGCAAATAGCGTTTTACTATTTCTCTTAAATTTTATATGTAGTTTAATTGCGATAACTATGTTTCGTTTTCAATTCAAGCTATGTTTTTCAAAAAATTTAATTCCCCACTTATAAAAAAAAGAGCGGAAAAATCCGCTCTTTACTTTATTTTGTAAGAGCGTGTTCAACTTTTATACATCGATTCATAATAACAGTATAGCCTTTTTCTTTTAGAAAATTATATGCCTCTTCGTTTTCAACCCCTAGTTGTGCCCAAAAGATATCCGCATCAATTTCTGCGAATTCTTTTGCAATCTCCGGTAGGTATTCAGAGCGGCGAAAAACATTGACGATATCGACATGTCCAACAATATCTTTTAGTGATGCAACCGCCTTAACCCCCATCACTTCGGATACGGCAGGATTGACCGGAATGATTTCATATCCATTATCCTGCATAGCTTTTGAAACCATATATGAAGTTCGATCAGGATTATTCGATAGTCCTACCACAGCAATCCGTTTCGATTTTTTTAACATCTTGCCCATTTCTTCCCTACTAGGATTTTCAATCACTTTTATCAGTCCCCTTTAATATAAAATACAATACTAACGAATAGTTTTGCCTCATTAAGAATATTTTACAAAGAAAAGCAGTTTAATACCATTATTAAGAAAACCATTATACAAAAATTCATTCTTACCGAACAGATATTTCGTCGATTAATTTCATTTCAGACATAAAGGAATGGTTATCCCGATACTTGGATGGAAGTACATGTTACATTTCTTATATTAACGATAAACCCTTCTTATAAACCATTCAAATCATAGAATTCGAAGATATATCAAAAAAATTCATAAGGATTTTTCCAGACAGCCATGCCATTTTATCATGAAAATGTTACAATAAGATAAACTTATCAGGTATTTGAGGCTGATTTGGTCCTTCTATCACTTTCAGCCTGTTCATGCACGATAAAATATGAATATTCTTCTTTAAGAAAGGGTTATCGAATGCTTACAATCATCATTATTCTGGCTGCCTACTTAATCGGATCGATTCCATCAGGTTTGATAATCGGAAAAACCTTTTACAACATTGATATTCGGGAGCATGGCAGTAAAAACTTAGGTGGCACGAACACCTTCAGAACGCTTGGTGTCAAGGCTGGGCTGACCGTAACGATCATGGACATACTTAAAGGTACATTAGCCACGCTCCTCCCATTCTTCCTAGGTGCGGATATGCCTGAATTACTAGCTGGAATTTGTGCAGTAATCGGTCATATGTTCCCCATCTTTGCGAATTTCCGGGGTGGAAAAGCAGTTGCAACATCAGCTGGTGTCATACTGGCTTATGAACCTTTATTTTTCCTTTTTGCCGTTCTCATATTTTTTATATCCTTATACATAACCAAATATGTATCACTATCATCAATGATTGCTTGCCTAGTGGCCCTCATATACAGCCTAGTATTCCATTTCGGCGACTGGGCTCTTATCATCGTGATCGGTATACTGACCGTTTTCATTTTTTACCGTCATCGTGCCAATATTAAACGAATTATCGATAAGACGGAACCGAAAGTGAAATGGCTATAATTCAGCAAGAGAAAAAGCCCATTAGATGGGCTTTTCATCACTTTTTCACCATTAAATATTGAATAGAAGATTAGGAGAGAAACCGTGAAACCTTTACAAATCTCATCAGATACCGCAATAAAGCTATCTGAGACACTTAACCTACCTTTAGAGCAAATTATGCATATGCCTACACCCATCTTGTTAAAGAAACTAGCCGAGGCCGAAGAAAAAGAAAACAAAAAATAGCATGATCCGCAGTTACGATTTAGGCATGCTTTCTTTTTGCATGGAAAGCATGCCATCTTTCTCAATATCCATTACATAATTCGATTCCGAAAAATACATCCCTATAAAAACACCGTTTTTTCATCTCTCACTTCTCCGTACCCTTAACTCCCATGTGTGATGTTAGGAATTCTTCATTACCCCTACTTTTATATTCATCTACATATGTACAGGAAAATTCATTTTAGTGCATGATTCATAAATAAAAAATGCTCTTTTATTTAGTAAGTAGTAGCGGATAATTATCAGGTAAGGATTTTTTTTCAAAGGAAAGTAGTCGTTCATTTTCATATGTCAAAGCAAATTCGTATAAAGACTGCTCAAATAAAGTTTCATTTAAATAATGTTTAATATTCGACACAGCTTCATCAGTCTCCATGACCCACTCGTAGGGCTTCCAGGCAAGTTCACCTTCATCACAAGCAATGAGTTCTCCACCTGTGTCTTCGGCCCGATAAACGTACATTCCACTCGTCTCGTTCCATGTTACGATACCACGGAAACACAGATTGTTCACTTTCAGCCCTGTTTCTTCGATTATTTCTCGAGCCATCGAGTCATTGACGGTCTCTCCTTCCTCGATTTTTCCACCAACGCCATTCCATTTATGTTTATTAGGTTCATTATTACGCAAAAGCATAAGAATTTCGACCCTGCCTGATCTTACTCGGGTAATAAAACAAATCGTATAGGGTATATTCATTCTTGATTTTCCTCCACAACATACTTTATTCGCATCTTTACTGCATTTATCTTATAATGAACATGTTCAATTAAAGGGAGGAGGTTCACTTTTTGAAACTACAAATTTCCGACCGGGCTGCCAAATGGTATATCGATGAGTTAGAATTGCCTGAAGGGGCTTATCTGCGCTTTCATGCACGATACGGAGGGGTAAGTACTGTCCAAAGCGGATTTTCATTGGGCATCATTCAGGAAGAACCTGAAGCCATAGCAGCTTCAGATACAATGAGATCAATCACCTTTTATGTAGAAGAAAAAGATACATGGTTTTTCGATGGACATGATTTATTAATCACTTTCAATGAGAAATCTGCTGAACCTGAATTCGTATACAAAAAAGGAGCTTGACCATGCAGCAGGGAACCCTGCTGCTGTCAGTTTCCCTTGTTTCGCCTTTTACTTGACTAATCTTTCTTTGATATCCTCAGCTTTAAGAATGTCTCTTTGCCGATCCCCCAACAGGTCAAAATGGGAATAACCATCCTTCCTGTGATGAATCCATTCTTTTCTCAAACCATATTTCTCTCCCCACTCCGCTAAACGATCCATGTCCTTACATCCGACTTTGGTCACTGTCTTGCAACCAGGAAAACGATCATCAAGCCAATAGTGAGTTAAAAACGCAATTTTTCCTTGGTCGATTTGACGTTTCCAGTTAATAACGTCGACCCGCTTAATCCCGAACGCCATACTGTTCACCTCGGTTATGTAAATATCACTTTTTATTTTTTTCATAGGCTTCATGCCACGCTGGAAATAGCCTTCTGATGGACACAGGTTTAAAGTTTTCCTTTTTTACGCAAACATGCACAGATTGGCCGGTTGCCGCCACTTTATTATCCTGGTTCATGATTTCATATCCATAAACGACACGGAGCCCATCATATTCTTCAATCCATGTCTTGATCAGCACTTTTTCACCGTAACGTACAGGTATTTTGTAAGTAGCCTGTATATCCATCACGGGGGAAAGGATGTTCTCCGCTTCCATATCTGCATAACGGAAACCTAAATCATTAATTAATTTCGTCCTGCCAAGTTCCATCCATACAAAGTAATTAGCATGATACACGACTCCCATTTGGTCCGTTTCAGCATACCGAACCTCTATTTCATTTTCTGCTATCCACATTTTGTTTCCCCACTTCCTTTTCAATCGTACTGTCATCATCTTATCATAATTGCAGAATACCTTTAAAGAATAGCGTCTCCGTTCTTATTCGGTTATGTTATTGAAATAGAAAAGGTAGAGAAAGAATAACTCCCTTCTCCACCTAGCCTTTAAAGACATGAATTCTTACTTACTCACCTTTAGTTTGAATGACTTGGGCATGCTTTCCTGAAGTATCTTGCATTTGCTTTCCTTTATTTCCTCCACCTGTTCTCGGTTGTGTACCCAGATGGCTCGGTCTAAAGTGTTGTGAATCTTTTTTTGGGTTACTCATTATAAATCGCCTCCTATTTTTAGGATGGTTTTAAAAATGAAATTCATGAGTTCCAGTTTTTGAGTGGTTTTCCGAGAATTCAAATGTTTTTACCACTGCATGTAAAAAAGAGCCAACAATGAAATATTCATCGCTAGCCCTTCTTTTTCATACCCTTATGCTATTATTCAGCCTTTTGCATATGTTTTTGTTCAAGTCGTTCTTCAAGTCTCTCCATCAGCTTTGTATCCATTAACAATTCCTTTTTATTTTCATTAATCAGTTCTTCAAAAGATCGTTTTCTTTTCTTCATATTTTCACCTTCTTACTATATAGTGTATATTCCATCTTTTCCAAATTAACGTAAAATTATGACTATACAGACAGTCTGATATAAAGTCTGAATAATCAGTCATTTTAGTTCGTACCAAACTCATTTCACGCGTCTTCTATACTTTAACCCAAATTGGCGGAGTGTAATCTATTTTTTGCAATGTTTTTTGATTTTTCTAAAAACTTGTGACAAATTAGACACATTTTTTAAATCCTACTAAATAAACGGAATCTTATTGATTCCGTCATTTCATACTATTGATGTTTTGTTCC
The DNA here is from genome assembly GCF_044762055.1 of Peribacillus sp. NPDC097198. Classification (NCBI taxonomy): domain Bacteria; kingdom Bacillati; phylum Bacillota; class Bacilli; order Caryophanales; family Bacillaceae; genus Peribacillus; species Peribacillus sp. NPDC097198. The sequence goes on from NZ_JBIWDO010000011.1 coordinate 51,298, forward strand.
ATTTCATTAAATTGCATCGCTTTAACCATTTTATTTCGAATAATGCCCTCACTGTCAATAAAGTATGTTGTAGGTATGGCCATAACCTTATATTGATCGTTTACCGGTTGTTTAGCGCTTTGACTGTCCAATGGAATGGTAAATGTTATCCCATTATCATCAATAAATGCCTGCACATCATTTTCTGGATCAATGTTAACAGCCAATATAACGACATCTTCCCCAGCCTGCTTTGAGTATTTCTCCATATCTGGCATTTCTTTTTTACAAGGAGGACACCAAGTTGCCCAGAAATTCAACATCACTTTTTTTCCTTTATAGTCAGATAAATTCACCTGTTTCCCATTCAAAGTTTCTAAGGTGAAATCAGGTGCTTTGGCACCAATTTTCAGCCCCCCCATCGAATTTCCTTCTTCATTTTTATCAGGTTTATCATCCATTGCTTGAACGATTGCCACCGCTATCAGCGATAGTAAGACAACCGAGGCAATAATTTTCTTTAACATGACCCCGTCCCCCTAATTCCGTTACAATAAAAATATTCATTCGCCAAAAGAAATAGTACATATTCCATATCTGTCAGCCTCTTACATCATCTTACCAATAAAATCATGCTCAGAAAAGGTAAAATCGAAGTCCCTTGTTATATTTCATAACTTTGACACAAAAAAAACGACAAACCTGACAGGCAGGTTTGTCGTCTTCTAAAAGTTAATTAACCTTTAAGTTTGTTACGTAATACCATTTGAAGGATACCACCGTGACGGTAGTAGTCGATTTCGATTTCAGAATCGAAACGAACCAATACATCAAATTCTTTTACGTTGCCAGCTTCATCAGTAGCTGTAACAGTTACCATATCGCGAGGTTTAACTGTTTCGTCGATCTTAACAGCAATCGCTTCTTTACCAGTTAAGCCAAGAGTCTCAGCGTTTTCTCCTTCTTTGAATTGAAGAGGAAGAACACCCATCAATGCAAGGTTAGAACGGTGAATACGCTCGAAGCTTTCAGCGATAACTGTTTTAATGCCTAGAAGGTTCGTACCTTTTGCAGCCCAGTCACGAGAACTTCCCATACCGTAATCTTTACCAGCAATGACAGCAAGACCTGTTCCATCAGCTTTGTATTTCATACATGCATCATAGATAGCCATTACATCGCCTGTAGGCCAGTAAGTAGTGTAACCACCTTCTGTACCTGGAGCAACTTGGTTACGGATACGGATGTTGGCGAATGTTCCACGCATCATCGCTTCGTGGTTACCACGACGAGAACCATAAGAGTTAAAGTCACGTGGTTTCACTCCGTTTTCACGTAAGTAGATACCAGCTGGAGTATCTTTACCGATTGCACCTGCAGGAGAGATATGGTCAGTTGTAACTGAATCACCGAATTTACCAACTACGCGCAATCCAGTAAGTGGGTTAACTGAACCTGGTTCAGGTGATAATCCTTCAAAGAATGGAGGATTTTGAATATATGTTGATTTAGAATCGAAAGCATAGATAGCTTCATTGCTTGTTTCGATATCATTCCAACGTTTGTTATCGTTGAATACAGTTTCGTATTCTTTACGGAATAATTCCGGTGTAACTGTTGATTTAACAGCTGCATTAACTTCTTCTTGTGATGGCCAGATATCAGCAAGGTAAACATCGTTACCGTCTTTGTCTTTACCAAGAGAATCATTGTTAAGATCGAAGTCCACAGTACCAGCAAGTGCATAGGCAACAACCAATGTTGGAGAAGCAAGGTAGTTTGCTTTCACTAATGGGTGAATACGACCTTCGAAGTTACGGTTACCAGAAAGTACAGATGTTACAAGAAGATCTGCTTCAGCAACTGCTGCTTCGATTTCGTCTGCTAATGGACCTGAGTTACCGATACATGTTGTACATCCGTAACCAACGATGTTGAATCCTAATTGATCCAAGTATGGTTGAAGACCTGCATCACGAAGGTAACCAGTAACAACTTTAGAACCTGGTGCTAATGATGTTTTAACATAATCAGGAACAGTCAAGCCTTTTTCAACCGCTTTTTTAGCAATAAGACCTGCTCCAAGCATTACGTATGGGTTAGAAGTATTTGTACAGCTTGTGATTGCAGCAATAGCGATCGCACCTGTTTTCATAGTAGTTTCTTTGCCATCAGCAAATTTAACTGTTACTTCTTTATCCAATTCAGCATCAGTCATGCCAAAACCTTGGTTACCCATAGGTGCATTGATTGCTTCAAGGAAAGATTTTTTCATTTGAGAAAGTGGAATTAAATCTTGTGGACGTTTAGGTCCTGCAAGGTTTGGCTCAATAGCTGAAAGGTCGATTTCCACAACATCATTGTATGCTGGGTCTTCGTTTTCAGGAGTATAGAACAATCCATTTTCTTTGCAGTATGTTTCAACCACTTTAATTTGTTTTTCATCACGGCCAGTTAAGCGCATGTAATCGATTGCTTCAGCATCAACCGGGAAGAACCCAACTGTAGCACCGTATTCTGGTGCCATGTTAGCGATTGTTGCACGGTCAGCAAGTGGAAGGTATCCAACTCCTGGGCCGTAGAACTCAACGAATTTACCAACTACGCCGTGTGCACGAAGAACTTGAGTAACTTTCAATGCAAGGTCAGTAGCAGTTGTTCCGTTAGGAAGTTGACCAGTAAGTTTTACTCCAACTACTTTTGGAACTGGGAAGTATGAAGGTTGTCCAAGCATACCTGCTTCAGCTTCAATACCACCGACACCCCATCCAAGAACACCGATACCGTTAATCATTGTAGTATGTGAATCTGTACCGAATACAGAGTCAGGGAATACTTCAAAGTCTCCGTTTGGTGTTTCAACAGCATGGACTACGTTCGCAAGGAACTCAAGGTTTACTTGGTGAACGATACCAGTTGCTGGTGGAACAGCACGGTAGTTGTTGAATGATTTTTGAGCCCAGCTTAGGAACTGGTAACGCTCTGCATTACGTTCAAATTCAAGATCCATATTGGCATCAAGAGAATCAGAAGTTCCTGCTTTATCAACTTGTACTGAGTGGTCAATTACAAGGTCAACCGGAATTTCCGGGTTAATTTTATCAGGATCTCCACCAAGTGCAGCGAATGCATTACGTAGAGAAGCTAGATCTACGACTACTGGTACACCAGTGAAATCTTGTAGGATAACGCGTGAAGGCTTGAATGGAACATCTATATCTTGTTGCTCGCTTGTTCCCCATTTAGCAAGGTTTGCAACATGTTCTTTTGTAATAACTCTTCCGTCTACTTGGCGAAGTACCGCTTCAAGTAGGACTTTAATGGAATATGGTAGGCGTGATACTTTGCCGTCCCCTGCTTTTTCAATAGCATCTAAGCTGTAGTAGTTGTAGCGTTGTCCTTCAACTTCAAAAGACTTACGCGCTTGATATACGTCATTCTTTGTCATGAATATTACCCCCTATTAAACTGTCAGAACAATTCTGCACATAAAAGTAAAACCTGGTCATTAAAACCATGTTTACAATGGATATAAGTAAAAAAGTTAGTTTGATGAAATTTATCTCTCTTCTCCCACCCTAACTCTTCCTTCTACCTAATAGTAATATAGAATTCAGCATAAGTAAATAACAAGAAAGTTATTGTTTTTGATAAGTTTAGCTTATGTGAAATCCCTTACTTCTTATTAAGATGCCCATAGCACGCCCATTAAAGGCTTCATTATAATTAGCTTTTCGCAAAAACAAGCTGATAAATTATTCCAACAAAACATATTTGAAGTTAATACATAATCATCGTTCCTTATGACACTCTATGAAATGGAGGTGATCTAATGGCAAAGCAAAAAGCAAATCATGTAATACCGGGAATGAACGCAGCAAAAGCACAAGGCAATGGCGTGGGCTACAATGATGAATTAGGTAATGAACCACCCTTAACCGAGGTACAAAGGCAAAACAATAAAAAGCGCAAGAAGAATCAATAAATAAGAAGGAATCCATAAAAGAGGCTTTTTGAAGGTGCTAATCTTCAAAAAGCCCATTTTATTAGGTAAACGCACATCTAAATCTGGGCCTATAGGATTCCTTTTTCAATAGTCATCTGAATTGACTTCGTTCACGATTTCCTGGATATCCTGTTCATACTGCTTCAATTGTTCACGCTGGTGTTCAGATGCGTTGACTAAAGCAGATTGAATTTGCTGATAAGCTTCATTCACTTCCTGTTTCACATGTTTCAGTTCCGTTCCATAATTCGGTGCCGTCTTTTCAATCGAAGAATAGGCATCATTTACTTGTTTGTAGCTTTGCTGGGCTTCTTGAAAAGATCTCCGCTTATCTTGTTTGTCCTGCATCAAATTCAGCTCCTCAATAAGTTTTCATCTTTAGGATGTACGATGCTTTTATAAATATGCTTGTGAATAACTTTCAACGAACTGATTATCTTAATAAGTAGGAGGGGATATCATATGAGTAAAAATGATGGAAAAGGCATGCAAAAGAATCAAGGAAAAAAATCAGGTCAGCCTGAACCTCTAAGTGGTTCTCACAAAGTGAAAAACAGACAGCACTCTCGACAAAAACATAACAGTAGTCACGATATGTAAACACCCGTTTTAAGAAAAAACGGTGCAGCCACTAGCTGGACTGCACCGTTTTTTTGTTTGTTTACTTCACCTTTATTTTATATGCTCCGCTCCCATATTGAATCAGAACATGATAACTCCCCTTTGGTAAAGACAAGCTGAATGAACTAGTACTAGGTTTTCTAACATGATAGTCGGTGTGTACCGTTTTATAGACCTTCCCCTTCGCATTCACTATCAAGATATCTCTTTGTTCTTTGGGTGTATTGTTATAAGTGATTGACACTTTCCTTTTATTCTTCACGGTGAACTTCAAATAATCTTTATCCGTAAATTCTTGTAGGGCACCATAATAGTTTTTACCTGTTTTTATCGTGTTTGCTGTTTTTACTGTATTGTTACTTTCCCTTTCATAATACTCGCTTGCTTTGAACTTAGCTTGCACCTTGTAAGGCTTATCTTTATTTCCGGAGATGACAATATAGTATGTACCCTTCTTTAATCCGATTTCGTTGGTTTCGGTACCATTGGTTGTTTTTGTGTAATAGTCATCAAGTCGGCTGCCCTCGCTGTCCAAGACTTCAACATACCAACTTCTACTTTTATACGTTTTAACAAAAACTTTCAAATTTCCATTTTTCTTGAGTTTGACTTTGAAAACCTGTTCATAATTAGTAACAGATAGCTGTCCCGTATAGTTTTTGTCAAGGCTTATCGTCTTCGCTTTTTTCAAATCCGTCGCTGCTAAAGCAGGTTGCAAACTCGTTAGCGATAGCACAAGGACGGCTAACGCACAAAATATACTTTTCCAATACTTTTTCAATGAAACCTCCCCCTTTTCTGGAATAAATTAGATAATATTCCCAAAATTAAAATAACCCATTTTCCCATTTACCACACTAATCTTCTTGTACTATTTTAGTTCTGATCCTTTATCTTTTTAAAAAATACCGGGCCTTTATACCCATTTAAGATGTAATAGAGTTGTTTTCTTCACTAAAAACCCCCATGAGTAGAAAATCTCATGAGGGTTAGGTTATACAGTAAGGACTTTTTCCAAATGTTTAACTGTCGGTGTCAAGTTTGCAAAGAAATATGCTTCCCTAAGTTTCCTCGATGGTGCGCTGTCTTTCAGATAACCGGCACTCCCATTATGAAGCATATTTGTTTGAACAGCCTTAAGGGTTAGGTAAGCGGTTTTAAGACGAATATCTGCAACCTCTTTCCAGTCAAGTGAATCATTATTGAATAAGGTTAAAATCTTTTCCTGTATGTGTCGCTCTTCTTCTTGCAGTTCATTTGATTGGGTTCTCAAGAATTGATTACAGCCATTCTGCTTTTGACATACCTTTTCAATCGCCATGATAGATGATTGGGTGACGCCCAGGCCGAGAGGAATTTGATAGGCAATAAATGCCGGACGAATTTTTTCCACGAACAAATCGGCATTTTCAGACAATACCCATTCTTTAGGTATAAATACATCATTAAAGGAACATGCATATGTAGAACTCCCATTAATCCCCAGGTAATCTACCTTTTCTTTTAGCTTTAGGCCGTCTAATTTACAAGGAACCACGGCCATCATTCGTTCATTTTCGCTAACACCTGCGATTAATCCAAACCAATGGTTCTCTCCAAGATTGGAAACGGACGCCAATACACCATTAACAATATAGCCACCTTCAGTCGGTTTCGCGCTCAAATTCAGTTTTTCTAGCCCCGCGTAATACTTCATTGGATTGGATAAACCTGTTGCCCCTAGGACTTCACCGTTTTCAAAAGCTGATAATAACCTAGTTTTCATTTCTACATTATCGGTTTTTCGGATATAGGTTAAGGCAGCCAAATGACACCAGAGACAAAACGCTGTTGTCATGCATACTTTAGCTGTTTCTTTAACTACATACATTTCATCTAATAAAATTTCTTTTTCCGTTTTATTAGTAGAAGAAAACAGACCGGCCTCACCGAGCTTTTTCAAAAATCCTTCAGCATAAAAAGCCTCAGCATCTATTTTCTTTACGAATGGTCTTAACTCCTTTTCAATTAATTGTTCGATCATAGGTTTTTTATCCACTACGCATGATTCCATGACCACAACTCCCCTATTTTCATTCCGCCTTTGTATAAAACCTTAAAAGTAATGACTTTAATGATGGTTCTTTTATGTATAGGATCGGACGACTATATTAACCTGTATTTTTTAAATGCTTTGGAAAAACACTTATTCATATTAGTTTAGTCGGTTTAAGGTTATTTTATTATACTGTATATAAAATTGCAACCATCTAATCAAAATTTTCAGATTATAATTCCAAGTAAAAAAGGACACCCAAACTTAAAGTTTAGGCGTCCCTCGTTTCTCAAATAAAATTATTTAGTTTCTGTATGAATTTCGGTAATGGAAGTAATGGGTGTTTGTACTGCTTCACGAGCACGCTTAATTGCAGCTTCATCAGGTGCATCATAGAAGCAAAGACATTTAGTCATATCTTCACACACATACGTTCTTGAGAATGCCACTTCAGGCACCTCTTGATAATGTACGGAATTCTTTTTCTTTCTTGCCAAGTATTGATCCATCGTAAGATTTTCCGGGATATTCCATTCAACTAAATAATTGACGACTTCATTGTTTTTCTTCACATCTTCTAATTCCTTACCAACTAGGCGAACTTCTTTCACAAGTTCCACAGGAATACTTGAACCTTTTAATGTCTCAGTTGCAGCATTTTGGTCTTCCCCTTCAATAATGAAGAATGAACGGGAGAAATCTTTCGATAGTTGAAGCTCCACTAATGAAGCGTTGCTCTCCTTTAAATCCGCTTGAAGTTTTGACACCTTTTGATCCAGTTCTTCTTTACTTGACACGATATCTTTCAATGATGATTCAATTAAAAATAGTCCCATGATAAAACCCTCGCTTTGTATTTTTTAAGTGGAAATCTTTATAAGGTTATTTTATTATACTTAGTTAAAAAAAGCAACTTTGTTGTTTTTTAACTAACTATGGTAAAATCAAATCAAACATTGGAGGGATACTTATGAAAACTAGGTACGATTTGCCTTGTAATATCGCACAGTCACTTAATATCATCGGTGATCGATGGACCTTATTGGTAGTACATGAAATACTAAACGGGCATACCATGTTTAACGAAATAAAAAAAGCGCTAAATGGAATTTCTTCCAATCTTTTATCAGAACGGTTGAAGTACTTAGAAAAGGAAGGTCTCGTTACAGCAGAACTTTATACGGACCACCCTCCTCGTTACCGTTATACATTGACTAAAAGTGGCGAAGAGTTAGAAGATGTCTTCAATTCACTTATCATTTGGGGAAGCCACCATCTGCAAAAATGCTATAAACAACTAATCGACCCTGTAACAGGCGACGAAGTGAGCATAGGCTATTATTCTAAAAAAACGGGAGAACTAGTTCAGGACATAAAAGTTGTTCCAGTAGAGAAAGAATTTCAAAGGTAAGCACCTATCCATCACCATAAAAAAGAGAACGTCCTAACACCTGAAAAGTATCAGGACGTTCTCTTTTTATCTTCCCCAAATAGCCAATCTCTCGTTGGCTTAATCCAACCTTTATTTTCCCGCTATACATTCAATTTATCTTTCTTCTACAACACTTAAGTGCTGTATAACACGCTAGACTTCATTTACATAAAAAAAGAATAATAGAACACTTTGAAAGAACCACTTTAAGAAATAACTTCTTTTAGTAGCTTTCTATATTCGAAAGGCGTCATTTGGGTGAATTTTTTAAATTTCTTATAGAAATGAGAAGTATCATAGGAACCGCTTTCGACAATATGCGTTTCTAGATTAAATGTGCCACTATAGATTTCTTGAAGCGTGTATTGGAAATTCAACAGTTCCAAAAAAAGTTTTGGTGGTATCCCGACCTCATTTTGAAAAAGCGTACGCAAATAACGCTCAGAGTACCCTGTATGCGCTTCAAAATCCTTGACGTGTATATTACCTTTCGAACGTATGCTAATGTCCATGCAACATTTCACAATAGCACTATTAGGTGAATGGGAAGTACAGTTACTTAGAAGAAATGATTCGAGTGTGTGTAGTTTTTCCTTTAATGTAGAAATTTCTAGGAGTTGATTATAAAGTACGGAAAAGGAAGGGGCAACCTCAAATAAGGCTAACTGAATATACTGGTTGATTTCTTTCATAGATAATACAAAAGAAAACAATGTCTGGAGTGGAAGTGAACGAATGCCAAAGTATGTCGTGTTTGTTTTAAAGCTATAGGCCTGCCTTATTTTGGGACTTGGAATCAAGAAACAATCGCCCTGATCCCCCTCCATATTAAAGATAATATCGACACACCCATCAGGTATTCCGGGTAATAAAACGGTTGGTTCTACATTTGATGACACTTTAAATTGGTATACATATGCAACAGAACTTTTTAAAAATAATGTAGGTTCGAGCAAGTTGATATGTTGTAATCTTTGATTCCACTCAGGTTGAATAGGCTTAAATACTGTATCCATAGGTTATACCCCTCTAGAAATATATTTTTAAGGAAATTTTATATTCATGTCAAAAATACTGACTATTTTCTTTGGGATTTTCAATCTACTATTAGATACTATTAGTTCCGTTTTTTACATTGTAAACTAAATATTCTGACTATAGAATAAATTTATATACGAAAGGAGATGTTACATGTGGATATTTTAAAAGAAAAAACTTTAAAGGTAAATCACCCGTTAGCACCACTTACCGTTGAAGAGATTCAAAAAGCTGTGAGCATAGTGAAAATCGAGAAGAATTTAAGCGAAAAGGTGCGCTTCCCAACAGTAACATTACATGAGCCTTTAAAAGAAGTAGTATTAAATTACACTGATGGAGATGACTTCGAACGAGAAGTTTTTATAGTATTACTAGATAACGAATTAAAGACAACGTTTGAAGTCGTTGTCTCATTAAATACATCGTCCATTGTTCGATTTGAAGAAATCCCAGGTGTACAGCCGGGAATAATGCTTGATGAGTTCTTAGAATGCGAGAATTTGGTTAAGGCAGACCCTGACTTTAAAGTAGCTTTATCTAAACGGGGAATTGATAACCCAGATTTAATCATGGTAGACCCATGGTCGGCAGGATACTTTAATATTCCTGAAAATGAGGGTAAACGGATCGCTCGTGCTATCTGTTGGCAGAAAAAATTCGCGGATGATAATGGGTACGCTTATCCATTAACAGGAATTGTCGCGTACGTTGATTTGAATAAAATGGAAGTTGATCGTATCGAAGACTACGGTGTACGTGAGATACCTACTGTTGATGCTAACTATTATCCTGAAACAAGTGATTCAATAGAGTTTAGAACGGACCTGAAGCCACTAGAGATCATTCAGCCAGAAGGTGCAAGTTTTACGGTAGAAGGAAATTTAATCAAATGGCAAAAATGGAGTTTCCGATACGGGTTTACCCCTCGCGAAGGACTTGTGCTTTACACTGTGAATTACAATGATAAAGGAAAGGACCGGCCCATCCTATATCGCGGAGCATTGTCTGAAATGGTCGTTCCTTATGGAGATGCATCCTTTGCACATAACACACAAAATGCTTTTGATGCCGGAGAATATGGAATGGGTCAATTAGCTAATTCGCTTGAGCTAGGTTGTGATTGTTTAGGACACATTCATTATTTCGACGCGGTATTAACGGATGGGGCTGGCAGTCCTCGTACGATTAAAAATGCAATTTGCCTACACGAAGAAGATTATGGAATCGGATGGAAACATACAGACTGGCGTACTGACCATGTAGAGGTACGTCGCTCACGGCGCTTAGTCATTTCATTCTTCTGTACAGTAGGAAATTATGATTATGGTTTCTATTGGAGCTTCTATCAAGATGGTACGATTGAGGTTGAAGTTAAGCTAACAGGTATATTAAATACCGGTACATTTAACGAAACCGGGCAATCAAAATACGGTACGGAAATTGCCCCTGGCTTAAACGCTGTACATCATCAACATTTCTTTAACTTCCGGTTGGATACATTGCTCGATGGTGTGAAAAATTCAGTGGTGGAAACCGAAACACTTGCTGAACCAGAAGGTCCGAACAATCCATATTCAAATGCATTTTATCCAGTATCACGTACATTCCAACATGAAAAAGAAGCTGTACGTATTTTAGATATGCCAACCCAGCGTACATGGAAAATCATCAATAAAAACTCAAAGAATGTCGTTAATCAGCCGGTTGGTTATAAAATTATGGCTGGTGAGAACTGCCTTCCATTTGCGCATGAAAGCGCAAGCGTCATCAAGCGCGCAGGATTTATCAAAAATCATTTACATGTAACACAATTTAACCGTAATGAATTGTATGCAACAGGAAATTACCCCAATCAACATAAAGGTGGAGACGGGCTTCCCAAATATATTCAAGCAAATCGATCGATCGATAATGAGGATATCGTTGTATGGTATACAATGGGACATCATCATATTACACGTCCGGAAGACTGGCCGGTTATGCCTACTGCCTATATAAATTTCCAATTGAAACCTGTTGGCTTCTTTGATCGTAACCCCGCGCTTGATGTACCGCGTGCCGCAAAACAAAATTCATGTTCCGTCAAGAATACTTCTTCAACCTGTTCACATTAAGAAACCATTATTTCACTTCTTACACAAACTGAATGGAGGAAGTTTATGATAGGACTAGTCAGTCTTAGTATTGTTGTAATTTTAACGGTGTTAACTGGCTTCACCTTTCGACAACATTATAAACAAAATCATATGGCTAGTTGTTTAGCTATGTTTGTGACAATGACCATGAGTACAATTATCGGAATTTTAGTAGCTATATGGATTCCAGACATGGTGCTATCCACCATAATCGCTATGATAGGAAGCTTGGTTTTAGTTATAGCATTAACCTATAAGTTGCCTGTAAAAATATTCATCGAAAGCCTAGGGGCACTATTTATGGGAGCGATGATGGGAGCAATGCTTAGCTTTATGACAACAAATTATCTAGAACTAAGTATTGTATTTTTTACAACAATCTATATTGCGAGCGTAATCATGGCAATCGGGCTATGGAATAAAGAAGAATACCCCATTTTCAGGAAAGCCATTCCTTCCACAATTATTGTGACCGTGTCGTTGGCTGTATTAATACTAGGCGTATCCACAGTAGCTACAACTTTAGGTACGTATGACGAAAAGGAAAAGATTGAGCAGCACCATCACTAAGAATATCATAGACGAAAAAACTGAAAGAAAGGCTTAGCACTGGGCTAGCGTTTCTTTCAGTTTTTGAACTATAATCACTGTTTAATTTGAAAAGCTTCCCCAGTGCTTGCCTACCCAGAGCTCAAACAAACCAATCAATCGATCCAATAGAAAGCCGCAAATACCGATGAAGACAATTCCAGCCAATACATAATCAAGATTTAATGTATTCCTTGCATCCACGATTAAATAACCAAGACCTGATTGGGCACCTACCATTTCACCTGCAACCAAGAAAATCCAGGCCGTACCAAGCGCAAGGTGAAGACCACTCACGACGGAAGGAAAAGCCGCTGGAAAAATAATCTTCATCATTAATTGCAGCTTCTTGATTTCTAGGTTTTCCGCGATTTTCAAATAAGAACGATCAATTTTCTTGACCCCCGCTACAGTCGTTAATAGTACAGGATAAAACGCTGCTATGAAAATGATCGCAATTGCTGGCATGTTTCCGATGCCAAACCATAGGACGATAAATGGGGACCAGGCTACCGGTGAAACCGGCCTCAGCACTTGTACGATGGGATCCACTATATTCCAGAGACGAGGAGATCTACCTAGGAACATTCCTAAAAGAACCGCTGGAATGACCGCCAATAAATAACCTGCAATAAACCTCCCGAGGCTCACTTTTAGGTGGACAAATAACGTTCCATTAACTATGAGAGCAACGATCGCTTTACCAACACTTAAAGGTGTAGGTAAGAGGGCTTCTTCATACCCCCCTATCCAAATGATCAATTGCCATAGTAGAACTAATACAACCATTCCGATAAAAAAATTCATTAGTTTTTTTAATAGTTCCATCATCATAATCACATCGCTTTATCAATATATGTATTGTCCACGAATTCTTCAAAAGATGGCGGGTTTTCAAATAAATCCATCTCGATCACTGAATTGCGGAGCTTATTGTATTCATCTTTTTCAATGCGTAATCCATCAAATGATATCCATTCAAGTGATAAGTCGAGTACTTCTTTCTCTACCTTCATATATTGATCAAATGAATTAAATAAATCTTTATCTTTATGTTCTGCCTGTTCACTGGTTTTTACGTATTGTGTCACCAGTGATTGGGTGGCGGTTTGGTTGGATTGAATAAAGTCATTCCTCAAAACAAGTACACAACAATACGAATTAGGCCATATTTCATCCGATTGGTGTAGCACTTTCCCTTTATCAAGTTGAACGGCCATCGCTCCAAACGGCTCGGCTACTGCATAACCCGAAATTCGATTTTCGGACAGTGCTGCCGGCATCTCAGCAGGAGGCATCTCGACAACGTCCACATCCTCATAGTTCAATCCTTCTTTTTTAAGCATTTTATTCAACAAAATATTCTGAGTCGAGTATTTATGAGGAATCGCAAATGTTTTACCTATTAAATCTTTTGTACTTTCAATCTCCTTCGATGAAATGATAACATTCCCATCTTTATGACCGAGTGCAACAGCTTTTAAATCAATACCTTTCACTTTCGCCTTCATAGCTAGCTCCACTAAAACAGAGGCACCTTCCACCCGACCCGTATTTAAGGCATCCATTAAATCGGGCCAGGAGCTGAACTTAACAAGCTCGATATTGTACTCTGCAAACTCCCCACCATACAGGTGGTTATCCATATAGAGAACACCAGCATGAGTAATGGGAAGATAGCCAATTTTAATAGTTGGTTTACCTTCTGGTTGCTGTGTAGGCTGTGCACATGAAGTCGTAAACAGCAAAATGAAAGCCATTAGTATCGAAGCACCCCACCTTTTCTTGCTCAAAACCCCACTCCCTCTCAGATGTTATACTCCGGAACGAATTGATTACCACTCAACTTGAATTCTTCTAGAATCTTCTTTCGATAATAATGAAAATCCCCATGTGCCCGATCACGTGGTTTTACAAGCTTAATAGGAATATCTTTAAATATTCTCCCTGGGTGTGACTCCATGATCAATATTCTGTCCGACAAATAGACAGCTTCATCTATATCATGAGTAACAAGTAAAATCGTCGTCTTCTTCTTTTCTTGTATTCGAAGAAGTTCGTCTTGTAAATGATACCGGTTGAATGTGTCCAGTGCCGCGAAAGGCTCATCCATTAAAATGACATCAGGTGCAATGGCAAGTGCACGTGCAATCGCAACACGCTGTTGCATCCCGCCAGATAATTGATGTGGAAACTGATGCAGATGTGCTTCAAGCCCTACTAACTTCAATGCTTCCATCACCCGTTCGTTTTTTTCCTCATTAGATAGCTTTTCTCCGGTAAGACCAAGCTCGACATTTTTCAGAACCGAACGCCACGGAAGGAGATTGATTTGTTGAAACAGCATGACACACTTTTTAGTTGGGCGATTTATAGATTTACCATCTAGAATCACGCTTCCTTCATCCGGCTTTTCAAAGCCTCCAACCATATTGAGAAGTGTACTTTTTCCACATCCGCTTTTTCCGAGTAACGTGACGATTTCCCCTTTTTCCACATGGAAAGAGACTTGATCAAGAACATGAATTGTTTGTTTATCAGTTAAAAACGATTTATTTACATTGGTTACTTCAATGATTTGCTGTTGCAAGAGCTATCCTCCTAAAATATATAAATATTCCAATTAGTTTAGTTGGTTTTAAGTTATTTTATTATACTGCATTCAAAATTACAACCTTAATTTCTGTTTATTTTCAATAATCCGCATATTTAATAGGAATCAAAGTGATTCCCATTTAAATGTTCTACTACAAAATGCTTTTTCTTTGCAATCAAAAAAAAGGATTCACCAATATCCTGGTGAACCCTTTTTTAGAGCGCTATATTATACGGTTTGAGCAAGAATCAATTTCTTATATGCTCCTTCGTGATGAATTAATTTTTCATGAGTTCCTTGTTCTTTTATTTGGCCGTTTTGGACGACGATTATCCGATCAGCATGCTTAATCGTCGCTAGCCTATGTGCAATGATAATGGTCGTTCGATTTATAGAAAGACGCTCCAATGCCTCTTGAACGGCCTTCTCTGTTTCGGTATCCAATGCCGAGGTGGCTTCATCAAGTATTAAAATGGGAGGATTTTTCAGGAAGATACGGGCTATTGAAACCCTTTGCTTTTGCCCACCTGACAATTTCACACCGCGCTCCCCGATTAGCGTATCCAACCCCTCAGGCAAATTATCAATCACACTCATTAATTGAGCATCCTCGATTGCCTTGTTCAATTGTTTGTCTGTAGCATTCGTGTTCCCATACATGATGTTCTCACGAATCGTTCCTTCAAAAAGGAATACATCTTGCTGTACGATTCCGATATGCTTTCGTAAAGAACTTAATGTGAAATCCCTGATATCCATGCCATCAATTTTTATGCTACCTGATTGAATATCATAGAAGCGAGGCAATAAACTGCTTATCGTGGTCTTTCCACCACCAGATGGTCCTACCATGGCAATCGTCTCCCCAGCTGGCACACTGAAGGTAATATCGTTTAGGATGTTTCTATTTGAGTCATACCCAAAAGAAACATTTTCAAATGTCACATCACCTTTAACCCCCTCGATGGTTACTGCCCCATCCCTGTCTTGGATGTCCGGCAGCATATCAACCAATTCGAGGTACCTCTTGAACCCTGCATACCCCTTTGGTAACGTTTCAATAATGGCGCTTATTTGTTGAATCGGCGCTACGAAAATATTGGATAACATAATAAAGGCTACAAATTCACCGTACGTCATTTTCCCGTGAATCACATACCACGCACCACAGCCCAATACTGTTAGGGCGACCAATTTCATCAGAAGGAAATTTATCGAGGTACTCCATGACATGATTTTATAGGCTAACAATTTTGTATGACGGAATTCTGAGTTTGAGCGGTTAAATAACTCTATTTCGTGAGATTCCTTGGTGAAAGACTGAACAACACGAATGCCACTAATATTATTTTCAATACGGGCATTGTAATTTGCAATGTCACCAAACATGGAATGGAACGCCTTAGTCATCTTACGGCTGAAGTATACCGACAAAACGATTAAAAAAGGAACAACGGCAAATACGATGACCGCTAGCTGCCAATTGATTTGAAACATGACGAAGAATGCACCAAAAATGGTCATGAATGCAATGAATAAATCTTCAGGACCATGATGGGCAACTTCTCCTATATCCATTAAATCACTCGTCATCCTAGAAACTAAATGACCCGTTTTATTATTATCAAAGAATGTGAAAGATTGTTTTTGAAGTTTTGAAAATAAATTTTTCCGAAGGTCCGTTTCGATATTAATTCCAAGTTTATGTCCGTAATATGTTACGACATAGTGCAACCCTGTACTCAACAAGTAGATACCAAGGAGCCCTACACAAGATAGGATGATGATCCTCCAGTTATTGCTCGGTAGTAATTCATCAATAACCTGGTTTACGGCCAAAGGGAATATCAATTCCAAAAGGGCGATGAAAACGGCACTTGAAAAGTCAATGATGAATAATCCTTTATAGGGTTTATAATAAGCAAAAAAACGCTTGATGACCAAAAACATGCTATCACCTCATTTATTCCGAATTAAATCATACGTCATGCATAATGGTTTTCCTGTACGAGGATCCTCTACGATCTCCGCATCAATATTGAAAACTTCTTTCAATATTTCTTTTTTCATCACTTCTTCACTCAGCCCTTCTTTTACAAGGACACCATCTTTTAATGCAATCATGTTGTGTGAAAATCGCGAGGCATGGTTTAGATCGTGCAGTACCATTATAATCGTCCGATTTTGCTTTTCATTCAAATCTTTCAACAGCTCGAGTACCTCAAGTTGATGTGCCATATCCAAATATGTTGTCGGCTCATCCAAAAAGATGATTTCCGTTTCCTGAGCTAATGCCATCGCAATCCAGACACGTTGCCTCTGTCCACCGGAAAGAGAATCGACGGGGCGAAATTTGAATTCTGCCGTATTCGTGGCCTCCAGGGCCCAATCTATTATTTCATAATCTCTTAAAGATAATTTACCAAACCCTTTTTGGTATGGAAAACGCCCGTAAGAAACGAGCTCCTGGACAGTTAAACCAACAGGAGCATCTTGGGTTTGCGGCAGGATGGCCATTTTCCTTGCCAATTCTTTAGTATTTTCCTTTGCTATCGACTGACCATCTAGCAACACACTTCCTCTCATATGAGGAATGATTCTAGTGATAGCCTTAAGCAATGTAGATTTTCCGCATCCATTCGGCCCAATTATAGTAGTGATTTCGTTACTCTTGAATTGAAGATTCATATTATCGACGATGATGTGATCTTGGTAGCCTACATACAAATCTTTTGTTAATAAGTGGCCCATATCATGACCTTCTTTCAGTAGATATTCACTCACAAAAACAGGAAGAGCAATTACACACTTCCGCAAAAAATAAAGGCTATCCTCGCAAAAGTGATAGCCTTTATTACACTATACTATTTTACTAAACTTTTTAAAATATTATCAATGATTTGCCCGTTAGCAATGGCACCTGTATACAACCAGCTTTCATTAGGAGAGAACTCATGAACATTCCCAGCCTTGACAGCAGGTACGCTTTTCCATAACGTATCGCTTAAAGCTTTTGAACCAGCGGAATCATCACTATTGATCAAAAATAGGTGTTCAGCATCCAACTCAACTAGTTTCTCTAAAGAAATTTCACTCCAGTTCCCAGTTGCGTTAGCGGAGATTTCCTTCACAACATCCGGTTCTTTTAACCCTAAGTCACCGTACATGACAGCTCCACTTGAAAGGTTATCGCTGACAATGAAGAATTTCCCGCCAACTAACCAAACTGCAGCTACAGAAGGATTCCCCACTTTTTCCTCAAGGGTTCCCTTTGCTTCTTTTGCTTTTTTATCATAATCCGTCAAAACCTTTTTGGCTTCGTTCTCTTTGCCGAATACTTCCCCGACGCGTTTCAATTCATCTCGCCAGTCATTATTAACTTCGTTTCCGATTACATATGTAGGTGCAATTTTATTATATTGGTCATATTTACCGCCTTCAACCATGGTGGCAGAATCCATAATGATTAAATCCGGTTCCACTTTTTGTACGGATTCAAATGGAAGATCATATGGAATGGTTGGAACGTCCTCTAGTTCACTTTGTAGATATCCTTGAACTTCTGCTCCATCACTTACACTCCATTGAGCGGCTGGCTTGATACCAAGAGCCACCAAATTATCTTCAAGATATGAAGCGATGATACGTTTCGGATTAGCTGGAATGACCACTTCATTTCCCATGGCATCCGTCAGTGTTTTTGATTTAACTGCTTCTTTACTTGATGTTTCATCTGTTTGACTTGTCGAAACATCGTCTTTAGTTGCATCATCGTCACCACATGCAGCTAAAGATATTGCTAATAGGCCGGCGCCTAGTAATTGAATGATTTTTTTCTTACTCATGACATTATACATTTGAATCCCCCTAGAGATATGATAGACTATTATTTGTTTGGTAATGATAATTGTTATCAACTAATTTAATTATAGAAAGGTAATATTGTCAATCATTTTTTAGAGAGTAGTTGTTAATATGGATTCAAAACTAAAGGAACACACCACATTGCTTCATACGAATAAGAATCTCTTTGTGAGTATGGTTATCTTACTAGTAGGTTTGGGCGGTATGGCCATTTCCATTATCTTGTCCGTTAATTTTGGAGCTGCAGATTTAAATTATCGCGATGTGTTTAATGCCTTATTTGAATTTGATCAGAATAATTCATCTCATGTCATCATTAGAGAATTAAGATTTCCCCGGGCCATTGCTGCAGTATGCGTAGGAGCTGCCTTAGCCGTATCTGGAGCCATTATGCAGGGTATGACAAGAAATCCATTGGCCGATCCTTCCATTATGGGAGTAACCGCAGGATCTTCCTTTTTAATAGCGATTGCCCTCGCTTTTCTGCCTGGCATGACCTATATAGGTTTAATGATGTTTTCTTTTGCTGGTGCAGGATTGGGTGCTGCCATTGTCTTCGGAATCACATCGCTTTCCAGGGGTGGAAGTACTCCAGTCAAGTTGGCGTTGGCCGGTTCAGCCATTGCTTCCTTACTAAGTTCCCTTTCCACAGCGATTGGTATCAAATTTAACGTCTCAAAAGATATTAGCTTTTGGTTTGTAGGGAGCATCTCGAGCGTCCAACCACAGCACATTTCATTTGCTCTACCCTTTATTCTGGGAGGGCTTTTGTTGGCTTTATTCCTTTCACGTTCCATATCCATCCTTAGCCTGGGTGAGGAAGTGGCACGAGGGCTTGGGCAAAACATTCCCCTGATAAAGTTCATTGGTACGATTGTGGTGTTATTATTAACAGGTGCAGCAGTATCGATTGCCGGAATGATCGGCTTTATTGGATTGGTCATCCCGCATATTGTGCGATTTTTAGTAGGAAATGATTATCGTTTGATCATTCCTTGCTCTGCTGTTTTGGGCGGAACCTTATTGCTAATTTCGGATATCTTAGGACGCTTGGTTAACCCGCCGTTTGAAACACCTGTTGGAGCCATAACGGCCATCATAGGTGTCCCTTTCTTCCTATATTTAGCTCGTAAAGAAGGGAGCGGAATGTAATGTACAAAAAGGGGAATCACTTTAAGTCTTTGCTTATTACAAGCATCCTTTTAATCGTACTTGTTTTTTTCATCAGCATTAATGCAGGCTACATAAAAATTCCTTTAGGGGATGTTATCAAAACTCTATTGGGCGATGGCACCCCTCAGAACGAGTTAACCATTTTTGAATTTCGTTTGCCGCGTATAGTCATGGCAATACTTGTCGGAATGGGAATTGCCATTTCAGGGGCCATTTTACAAGGACTTTCCCAAAATCCCTTAGCAGACCCCGGGATTATCGGAATCAATTCAGGCGCAGGGTTTGCCGTTGTATTGTATATGTTCTTCTTTCGGGGAACTACTTTCTTAACGGGCTGGGCATCCATATTCATCATGCCTTTCACCGCTTTACTTGGTGCATTTCTTGCCGCTTTCTTAATCTATGTACTATCGTGGAAAAATGGAAGAGTGACACCTGTAAGGTTATTGTTGGTCGGTATCGGTATAAATGCAGCATTTGGGGCAGGCTTGGTCATTTTTCAGATGAAAATGGAGCCAAATGATTTCATGAAGACCATCGTTTGGCTGGCAGGGACCATTTGGGGGACGAACTGGACATTTGTTTGGGCTTTATTACCATGGTTGCTCATCCTGATTCCGATAACCTTCTATAAATCAAGAATACTTGATGTTATGGGTTTAGGTGACCAAATTGCCATAGGGGTTGGTCTCCCTATCGAAAAAGAACGCAGACTATTATTGCTTATTTCAGTGGCCTTAGCAGGCGCGTGTGTATCCGTTGGTGGCGGTATTACTTTCTTAGGCTTGATTGCTCCACACATAGCCCGAAAATTAGTGGGACCAAGGCATACGAGATTACTGCCAATGACGGCAGCATTGGGCGGTCTTCTTCTGTTATCCGCTGATACGATAGGCAGAGTCATCCTGGCCCCTATGGAACTTCCAGTAGGTATCGTTGTCTCCATTTTGGGAGCACCTTATTTTATTTATTTACTAGTTAAAAGCATGTAACAATAACAGGATCATAACTCCATTAAATAGAAAAACGAACTTCTATGCCAGCAAGTTCGTCAGGCTGTCGAGAAAATCTCGACAGCTTTTCTTTTCCCTAGTAAAATGATGAAGCCTGCTTTTTATGAACACCTTTAAAGGATACAGAGTTACCCGCATATTTTCTAACCGATCATACTATGTCCTCCGTTTACAGGAATAACCTGACCGGTTATCCAATCAGACCAATTGGACAACAAAAAGAGGGTAATTCCAATCACGTCATCCACCTTTCCTAATCGTCCCATCGGGTATTGCTTGATTAGCTTTTCTAACATGACGGTATCAAATGATTGACCTTGATCGATTAATCCTAGTGAAATGGTATTGCACTGAACATTGCTCTTGCCTACTTCTTGGGATAGGGATTTTAGAAAAGAGATAGTCCCACTTCTCGCTGCACCTGATATGATTAGGTTCTTATCACCAGTCCGGGCGGAGTCTCCCACTATATTAATGAATTTGCCCTGTTTGTTATCCATCATATCCGGCATAAATGTATGTGCCAAATGAAGGACTCCATAAAAACAAACCTCCATTTCCTTTTTCCATTCACCCGGTTCATATTTAAAAAATGATTTAAATTGTGTCCATCCTGCATTATTAATGACACCATCAATGATTCCCAGTTCACGTTTAGTGACCACTTTCATTTCTTGGACTTCCTCTAACCTGGAAAGGTCAGCCTGTACAAGTACAAGTTTCACTCCACATTTTTTAATGTTTTCTGCTGTTTCTGCTGCCTCTTTCTGTGATTCATGGTAGTGGAGAGCAATATTGGCACCAGCTCTTGCCGCTGCTAAAGCAATTTCCTTACCTATCCCTTTGGCTGCACCCGTTATTAAAACATTTTCCCCCTTAAGGTTAAGATCCATAGCTCTATACCCCTATCCTTTGACTCCCTGATTTTCTTTGGTATTGCTTATGCAGCTGTGCCGCTATGATATTTTTTTGAATTTCAGAAGTCCCTTCATAAATCCTGGTAATACGTGCATCCCGATAAAAACGTTCGATTGGATATTCAGATATATAGCCAATCCCTCCATGTATTTGGAGAGCTTTGTCTGCCACCCGATTATACGTTTCCGACCCTAATAATTTAACCATGGCTGCTTCTTTAATAACGTTCCTTTTTTGATCTACCATCCACGCTACACGATAAGTCATTGAACGGAGAGCTTCCGTATCCAATGCCATCTCGGCCAAGTAATGTTGAATGACTTGCTGCTCAAAGATTGGCTTGTCGAATTGAATTCGCATATGAGCAAATTCAATCGACATCTCAAGTAACTTATCACACGAACCTAAGTTTCTTGCTGCCATTCCCGCACGTCCATTTGCTAAAATTTTCAATGCATTAACATACCCTTGCCCTACATCACCCAAAACATTTTCAACAGGCACCTCACAATCTTCGAAAAAAATCTCTGAAGAATGCGATCCATGAAGACCCATTTTCTTCTCGATTTTTCCTATGTGGAATCCAGGAAAATCTTTTTCGACAATAAAGGAAGTGATGCCCTTTGCCCCTTTTGATGGGTCCGTAACTGCCATGACTGTAAAAATGTCCGCAATAGGCGCATTGGTAATATAATGCTTGCTCCCATTCAAGATATATTTATCACCTCTTTTAATCGCGGTCGTTTTAAGATTGGTAGCATGCGATCCTGCGCTGGGTTCAGTTAAAGCAAAAGCCCCGATTCTTTCACCCGATGCCATATCGGGAAGATATTTTCGTTTCTGTGCATCATTTCCCATCTCTACTATTCCGACGCCACCGATCCCCGTATGTCCGCCAATGACAGTGGTATAGCCGTTATGCGTTCTCCCCAGCTCTTCCAGAATGGCACATTTTCCCACCATATCAATTCCCAGTCCACCATATGACTCAGGAATACTAAGACCAAATAGACCAATTTCTTTGGATTTCCGTAAAATGCTTTCTGGAATTTCATCACTTTCTTCAATTAACATAGCATGTGGCTCTACCTCATTATCAATAAACTCTCGGATACCCTGTTTTAATAAGGTAACATCGTCTGAAAATTCAAAATCCAAAAAATCCACTCCCTTCATAAGTCATTCCCTATCTAGTTTCCTTCCATTCTATGAAACATGCATTCTTTATAGGTCATTCAACTCTACAAGGAAAACCCTTACTCATTGGGCTTGTTAAGCCATCGTTAATCCTCCATTGACAGATAGGGTTTGCCCTGTGACGTATCCCGCTTCATCCGAAACAAAATACGCAACAGCACCCGCAATATCCTCCGGTTGAGCCAAACGACGGAATGGTATCGCCTTTACCAAGGCCCCTGTGATCCCTTCATTGTACGAACCAATCTCTTGAAATAATGGAGTGTCCGCTGGTCCTGGGGCAATGCAATTGATGTTAAGCTTATAACGGGCCATTTCTCTTGCAATTGTCTTCGTGAAAGCAATGACACCACCCTTTGCTGCGGAATAGACCGCTTCCCCGCTAGAGCCGACCCTTGCAGCATCTGAAGCAATATTGACTACTTTCCCATAATTATTTTCTATCATAAGCGGTAAAATTTCCTTACACGTATGAATTTGGCCGAGTAAATTAATATCGATGAGTCTTTTCCACGTGCTTGGATCACTTTTTAAGAACGGTTCTACCTTGTCCCACCCTGCGTTATTGACCAATACATCAATCTTTTTATAATGGCCCACCGAATCTTCCACAGCTTTTTTTACACTATCCAAATTCGTTACATCACAATAAACGGATTTAGCTTCATTCCCCTCCCGCTCGATTAAAGTAACCGTTTCATCCGCATTCTGACTATTGATATCTGCCACAATCACTCTCATATTTCTTGAAGCCAGTTTTTTTGCGATTTCTCTGCCAATGCCACTTCCTGCCCCCGTGATAAAAGCGACTCGTTTAGTCATATCAATCCCTCCATTTTTTCATTTTCTTTTAATCGATCATTTACCCTGGCCTTAAATGTTATCTCCAATCTTTTCATTTATCATTTCCCTCAGACGAAACTTCTGAATTTTCCCGCTTGGGGTACGTGGGAATTCCGTCAAAATTTCTAGCTGTTCTGGCCAATATTGTTTAGCTAAGCCTTTCTTCGAGAGAAATTCCTTCATTGAATCCATTGTAATGGGAACCTTCCCTGGTTTCATGCTGATACAAGCGCATGCTTTTTCCTGAAGGCGTGTATCAGGTACAGCAATAACCTGTACGGTTGAAACATCGGGATGTTCGTATAATACGTTTTCTACATATGCAACCGGGATATTTTCTCCGCCTCGAATGATGATGTCTTTATTTCTACCGGAAATTCGGATATATCCATCCTCGTCCATTACCGCCCGGTCACCGGTAATGAACCAACCATTCTTATGTTCCGCTATGGTGTCTTCCATTCGTTTGAGATACCCGACAAACATCGCAGGGCCTCTTGCGAGTAAATCACCTTCTACATTAGGAGGACAACTTTCTCCTTTAAAATCGATTATCTTGAGTTCCATATGGGGAAAAGGGGCTCCATCCGTACTCGTTAACTTTTCTTCCGAATCATCAAGTCTTGTCAATGTCACTAAACCATTTTCCGTTTGTCCCCATCCCGACAATATTTTGAATGGGACTTTTTCTTTCGCTTCTCTCACAAGCTGTCTAGGAATTGGGGCACCTAAAGCTACAAAGGCTCGAAGAGATTGAATATGACCCCTTTCTATCCCTTCCAATTGAACGGTATCTTGCAGGAAGGGTGTTGCACCCGCAGTAAACGTTATCTTCTCCTTCTCGATCCACTCAATAAACTCATTCGGGTTCCAAATGTCTTGATAGACACCAGTACCTCCAAAATGGGTAGGTAACCGCACACCATACCCAAATCCCGTTTGATGGGCAAAGGTGGATGCCATGAAGAGCACGTCATCCGATGTTAAACGCAGATGGTCAATCCAATAATTTGTTGATACACAAAGCGTATTATGTGTATGCATGACCCCTTTTGGACTCCCGGTCGTTCCCGAGGTGAAGATGATTTCTGTAATATCGTTCGGATCATGCTTGATGGCATCTAGAATGGAAACATCCATCCGCTCTTCCCATGGTTCCTCAAGTAGGGAAGAGAACGCTTTCATTCCATTCGGTACTTCTTCACCGACCACAAAAACATGCTCTAATGAAGGCCACCGATGAGCTAGCCTCTCAATCATGTCAGGATAATAGTAGTCACGGAAACGATCCGGAACCACAATCATCTTAGATTCCGCCATCTCCACCATGAATCCAATTTCCCTATCACGATAAATGGGAATCAAGGGATTGCTTATCGCCCCTATCCGAGTGACGGCATAATGGAGAATAATGAATTCATTCCAATTTGGTAGTTGAAAAGAGATGACGTCTCCCTTTCCCATTCCTATATGAATGAGACCTAAAGCGACCCGATCGACCAGCTTTCCTAACTCCTTATACGTATAACGGCTTTTTTTATCAATGATTGCCGTCTTCTCCGGATTGTTCTCTATCACATCATGTAAATAATCCAGAATCGTTCGATTTGGCCAAATAGATTGGTATTTTTCCACATATTCCTAACTCAAAATCGTATCGAATTTCAATAGAGTTCATCCCCTTCATCATCTTCTGAATTGTTTAAAATCCACTGGCCTTTTTTCAAGAAAAGCATTTTTTCCTTCTTCTGATTCTGGTGTGTTATAAAACATCGCTAAACTACCCATCGATAACTGGGATATCCCTTGGATGTTTGCACTATCAGCATTAAAGGAATACTTAAGCATTTTCAATGCAGTCGGACTCTTCTCAAGAATCTTCATCGCCCATTCTTTTGCCGCATGTTGCAACTGATCTGCAGGGACGATTTTATTCACAAGTCCCATCTCTTTTGACTCCTGTGCGGAATATTGTTCACACAAATACCAAATTTCCCTCGCTTTCTTTTCACCGACTATCCGGGCAAGATACGCAGAACCAAATCCTGCATCATAACTCCCTACTTTTGGGCCACTTTGCCCGAATTTTGCCGTTTCTGATGCAATTGTCAAGTCACAGATGACGTGTAGGACATGGCCTCCTCCAATGGCATATCCATTCACTGCCGCGATGACAGGCTTTGGGATGTTTCGAATGGTTTGGTGCAGGGTTTCAATTTCTAATCCCATCCCACCTCCTAAGCCACCGGAATGATCATACCCTCCTTCTTCTCCTTTTTCTTTTTGATCACCACCGACACAAAACGCCTTTTCACCGGTCCCTGTCAAAATTACTGCACCAATTCTGTTATCATCCCATGCGTCACGGAAAGCCCAGATTAGTTCCTGGATCGTTCTTGCACGAAAAGCGTTGTAGACTTTAGGACGGTTAATCGTAACTTTTGCTATGCCCTCCGTTTTTTCATATAAAACATCAGTTAATTCCATCGTTTAATTCCTCCCTAACTTAATAGTTTTATCATGATTTTCCCTTGAATGACGTCAATACGCTGTTCATTCATACATCTCACTTTCATCGTTATCCAATGTCGCTGTACATCGACATCAATGATCTCTATCTCGGCAGTAATCGTGCTATCCATTTGTACCGGTTGAATGAACACCAGTTCTTTTTGAATGATGACACATGGCCCTTCAGGTAATTCCTTACTGATTGCCTCCGTGATGAGCCCCTCGCTTAAAATTCCTGGGACCATTGAGGGCCTTCCATCCCTTTTAGAAATATCAAGACCATACACATCATTGTAATCATGTGTCAGAGAGCTCCACCCTGTCACATCATCTTCTGTAAAGGTTTTTTGCACTCTGGCGATTTGACCAATAAAATAGCGATTTAAATTATCCATTCCTCCCTCCTCTATTCTAATAAGACCGGAATTCTTTTCCGATAATGTCTTTTGCAATGACCATCATATTGGCTTGTGCAGTTCCATCACCAATCTCTAATCCAATCACATCCCGCAAACGTTGTTCTAAGGGCATTTCCTTCGTATAAGCATAGTGCCCGTTCAACAATAAGCATTCATGAATGGCTTCCACACTATATTTGGGGCCTAACCACTTTACTGAAGCAGATTCTTTACTATGTTTCAAACCTTGATCACGAAGCCAAAGTCCACGATAAGCCTGCCATTTCACCAATTCCAATTGGGTAAAATGAGTCACGATGGGGAATGAAACCCCTTGGTATGTCGCCAATGGTTTACCAAAAGATTGTCTTACTTTAACGTGTTCAATCGTCTCATCGAGACTTTGCGAAGCAGCCCCTACACATTGCAGCCCGATTAATAAACGACTTAGGTCAAACCCATTCATCACTTGGGAAAAACCTTTATTTTGAAGTCCAATCATATACTCCTCTGGAACTTCAACATCATTCAAATAAATGGAGCCCCTGCCAATTGGTATATTCCCCATGTCTTTGTACCCTTTGCATTCCACTCCAGGAAGATCGGATGGAACAATGAATGCACTTATTCCTTGATTCCCCAAATCAGGTTCTGTCTTGGCGAATAAAACGAAAGCATCTGCACAAGTCGCTACACTTATTCCCGACTTTTCACCATTAAGGACATATACATTTCCATTATGTACCGCAGTTGTTTTGATTCCCCCGGCATCTGTACCCGCTGAAGGCTCCGTAATGGCAATGCCAACAATCTTCTCCCCACTTGCAATCTTGGGTAACCATTCGTTTTTCAATTCTTCTCTAGCATGATTGGTTATAATTTCGCCAATCAATGCATTCAGCATGACTGCATAGGTTAGATTGAAATCCCCACGCCCTATCTCTTCAGCAGCAATCCCGGTGGTGACGCAGTCAGCTCCGCTACCCCCATACTCAATGGGGATGCGCAAACCATTTACCCCTAATTCACCAAGCTTCTTCCACAAATGCCTTGGCGTGACTTCT
Organism: Peribacillus sp. NPDC097198; assembly: GCF_044762055.1. Taxonomy (NCBI): domain Bacteria; kingdom Bacillati; phylum Bacillota; class Bacilli; order Caryophanales; family Bacillaceae; genus Peribacillus; species Peribacillus sp. NPDC097198. The sequence goes on from NZ_JBIWDO010000011.1 coordinate 78,709, forward strand.
TCTCGGTCCCACTTAGTATAGTGTGGCAGCAATTCTTCTTTGGCGAATTCCTTCAACATTTTTCGAAAATGCTCTTGTTCTTCCGTAAATGTAAAATCCATCATCTTATTCCTCCCTTTTTTTCAGAATTGTAAGTCTGGTGAAGAACATCAACTGTTCAAAACGAATCTACATATCGTTTCATGCCTCTTAAAAGGAAGAGGGAATTCTCCCTTGTTGTTATTCTATATTGCAAGATGCGTGCCAAGATGGATTTGTGCTTTAGAGGGTTTTAAAAGAAAAGTATTTTATCAGTTTTACTACTTTTCGCAAACTTGCAAAACAGAAATGCGAAATACAAAACTGAAACACAAAGGGGCTGTCCCAAAAGGTGTAATTACACCGAAATTGAATAAATAGTAAAAGGCAGAAACGTTGATTTAACAACATTTCTGCCTTTTTGTTTTTGCGAAATTCACTGGCATAAGGACTTATTAGACAGCCCCTTTGTGTAAAAACCATTTAATAACCATGCTATTTCAGGTTATACTTCGATATTTTTCTGTATAAGCTCGCAATATGAATCTTAAGTTTTTGAGCGGCTAAAGAACGATCTCCGCCACACTCCTTTAATGTACGCCGGATAGCCAATGCTTCAGCATTTCTTACCACTTCATCCAAACTCCCAAAGTAAGCGTTTTCTTTTGAGCCGTCATATGAGTCTCGCACATTCATGTGAGGAGCCAGAAGTGAAGAATCCATTTTCAATGTCGCCCCCTCAGCAAAATTCATCCCGCGTTCGATAAATGCTTGATACTCACGGACATTCCCAGGCCAATTATAGGAAGTCAACCATTCTTGAAGCGTGGGATCTATCTCCCTTACATCACATCCTAAAATCTTATTGAAGTGATTGATAAAATAATAGCCTAATGGAAGAATATCTTCCTTTCGCTCTCTCAATGATGGAAGTTTCAATTCAAACACATACAAACGATAATATAAATCCTGACGAAACTTTCCTTCTTGTATGAGCGTTTTTAAATCCCTATTCGTTGCCGCAATAATACGAACATCGATATTTTTACTCCCTGTTCCACCCAGTCTTTCTACTTCCCGTTCCTGCAAAACACGTAAAAGCTTTCCTTGGGCCTGGTAAGGAAGCTCTGATATTTCATCCAAGAAAAGCGTACCGTTCTGAGCTAATTCTATTTTCCCTGGCTTCCCTTCCTTTTTTGCTCCACTAAAGGCACCAGGTTCGTACCCAAAGACCTCAGATTCAAATAATTCGTCCGGAATGGCAGCACAATTTATGGGTATGAAAGGGTGGGCCTTTCTTGTACTCAAACCGTGTATTGCTTGAGCAAACAGTTCTTTTCCTGTTCCCGTTTCCCCAGTTATGAGTACAGTTGAATTGCTTATTGCAATTCTAGCCGCCAGTTCCTTAATCCGTTCGATTGCAGGACTATTTCCTATAATCCCTTCGAAGTCATACTTATTTGTTTCAATACTGGATTTTTTCCTATTTTTATACTTTTCCAATGCATTTGCATAAAATGATAAATCGGCATGCTCTAACTCTTCTTGCCGTATGATGACGTGATAAACGTTATTTTGATCTTTTCTAGTGATCCTAATAAAACACGCCTGGCCAAAAATGACACCAGAGAAGACATTCCTCGAATCACGACTTTCTAGAGGACTTTTCGGAGAGGTTTGAATGATATTCATGATTGATTTACCTATTACATCATCCTTCATGACACTAAAATGTTCTAAAAAATCTGGACTAACACCAAGTACTTTCCCTTTTAGGTTCACTTCTATTGAGCCCCAACTTTTTAATTCATGTATCACTTTTTCCATATACATCACAAAACAACTTGATCGTTTTTTAAGAGTAGAATCACAACTTGTCCTTTAATCACTTCGATTCCCGTTTGATTATAGCAAGTGACCTTTTGTGTAACCCAATTTCTATCGATATTAATATCAATTACTTCAAGTTCCGCCGTAATTAAATCACCAACGTGCACTGGATGATAAAAGATTAATTCCTTTTGTAATAAAACACAGGCACTACCCGGAAGTTTTTCACTAATCACTTGGGTGATTAACCCTTCCGTTAGCAGACCAGGAATGACTGGCTGGTCGTAATTGCTTTTCCACTCCTCTTTATTCAATTGATAAATCGGGCTATTGTCATTTGTTAATTCACTACATATCCTTACGTCTGAAATACTAAATGTACGTTGCAACCTTGCAATCTGCCCGATGAACATTTCAGAAATCGATAAGTTCATACTTCCCCTTCTTTCTATTTGAACTTTCATAATATTCAATTATATATAACGATAACTATACATGGTTTTAAAAACAAAGGAAAGCCGAAATAGAATGCAAATTACAACGTTCCGAACAAATAATAAAGCAGCATCCTTAATGGATGCTACCTATCCAGGCACAGTAAGAAAGCGTTTACAAAAATGACTTTATTTCTTTTTCGACCAGCGAAGAGAACCTACATCATTATGTGGATGGTATTCTAACAAAAGTTTGCTATGCATATTTTCTAATTCAGTTAAAGGTAACTTCAACAGTTTCTCCATGCTTTCATCTTGATAAGCGATACTCAGTTTATTAATTAACTTTTTTCGTCTTTCTTCCATACCCTTCCTTATCGTATCCCCCACACAACCCTCTCCTTTTTTATCACATATTTAAAATACCTACATGTATTTCCACGTCTATAATCTATTTATTTTCTTGGATTTGAATTTTAAGATACTCTTCTTCTAATTCACATAACCTTAATTCATATAGATGTATATTATTTTTTTTATAAATGCCTTTACTTATTAATTGATCAATTAGAAACTTTTTCTTTTCTAAAGTCTTTTCAAGCAATATCCCCAATATTTCTTTCCTCCTTTGATTCGTCCTTTGTTCCCATATGAATTTAATCATTCAAAGGCATAAAAATGTAAAAGGCTTTCCATCCACTTGAATGGGAAGCCTCCAGTAATCTGGTCAGCAGTCTTAGTAATTGTAAGTAAATACTAAGCTCATTAAACCCATTTGTCAAGTGCGAATTATAGGTGGATGCATGAATCTTGCCCTAAGAAATTTCTATCTTTTCCACCTATATCGCTTAACGAACACCTGGAAGGATTCACTAAATCTTTAACGCCCACATATATTTAATTGAATATTAACTATGAAAGGTGGAGGTAATACTGAAAACCAGTATTGTTATTCTCACATATAACGAATTACCTTTAACCAAACAGTGCCTTACCAGCATTAAAGAACATACCGATGACAAAGATATAGAAATTATCGTCGTTGATAATGGCTCTTCAGATGGGACAGTCGACCATTTAAAAAGTATTCCCTCTTTAAAGACCATCTTCAATGAAAAGAACGCCGGGTTTGCAAAAGGCTGTAACCAAGGGCTTGATATCGCAACGGGCGATACGGTTTTATTTTTAAATAATGATACAATCGTGACACAAAATTGGCTACAATCCATGCTCACCTTGCTTTATAGTGACAAAAAAATAGGCATGGTCGGACCCGTAAGTAATTATGTAAGTGGCCCACAGCAAATTGCAGTGGATTATAGCGACATTGACGGTATCGATGATTTTTCAGCGGATTTCTGTCAAAAAAATGTTGGCAAGTCTAAGCAAGTCATGCGTTTAGTAGGATTTTGCTTACTAGTGAAAAAAGAAGTGCTTGATAAAATCGGTGGTTTTGACGAACGGTTTGAATATGGGTCCTTTGAAGATGACGATTTATGTCTTCGTACACTTATAGAAGGTTATCAATTGAGAATAGCCTATGATTCATTTGTACATCATCATGGCCATGCCACCTTTACAGCAAATCAAGATATCAACATCCAACATTTATATCATTTAAATCGGCAGAGATTTCTTGATAAGTGGAAAGTTGATCTAACTTATTACGTTCATCCAAGACCTGAAATTGTTAATCTCGTACTGCCAAGAATCATTATGAACGTGTCGATACGCTAAATATTGAATCATCGGACCTTCCATATCCAACCGCTACCTTTGATACGATTATTTTGGCGGATATATTAGAACACTTAGAAAACCCATGGAAAGTCAGTTTTCCCCCTAATTTTAGCTCTCCACCAATCTAAAGTCTCTTTCAAACTAGCATAAAAATCACGTTCCTGTTTCCAATGAACAGAGTTATTTATTTTCGAAGAATCGCCAATAAAGATTGGTACTTCGGAATGTCTGAACTTGTTTGGATCTACTTGAATGTTGTTGTCACGTACCGAAATACTTATTAAGTTCAACAAAATGTCCTCAACCTTTCTTGGAATCTCTGAACTTACATTATAAATTCCTGTTTCCACTTCGCTCTCCAATAATAATGCATAGGCCCTTACAATATCCCGAACATCGGTGAAATCCCGTCGTGAAGATAGATCCCCTACATAAATAACAGGCTAGGCTAGACCATATTCTATTTGGAAATTCGAGCTGAAAAATCGCTCACACCAAACCCTTCCGCTTGACCAGTCCCAAAACGATTAAAGGGTCTAACATGTACTAATGCTAGTTTGTTTTTCTTCGCTAATTGCAGCCCCACTTCACCAGCTTTCTATCCGAGAAGTCCTTACGGATTAGCAAAGCTATACAGTCATTGGATTTCATGGATTCAAATAGTATCGAAGAAATTTTAAATAAGGTGGATTTAGATGCAATCAGGAGTGGATTCGGATTGTTTTTCTTCTTGGATCAATCCAAACATCTCGCTTGTCGATGCTTGATAAACTTTACGGCAGGATTGGTAAACCATATCGCTTCCAATAAATTGACGACACCACCCCTGTTACATCTGCTGTAAGCATAGGTTATTACCATTATTTTCCAACAGAACTCTATGCTGCTAAATTATACAATTCATCTGTCTTGGAAATTTCCATCGCCTTTATTAAATAAGCTAGGTCAGTCATATCTCCTTCAATTAATTCCACTTCGTCTTGAATTTCCAGAAATGCTAATCTCCAAATTGTACTTGTACTTCTCCGAGCCATTAGCCCATATACTTTGTTTAATAAAAAGCGAGCCAAATAAGCTCCATCCTGCCCAGTAATTATTGCACTTTTCATCTGCTTCTTCTACAAATCGTATGCTTTTTTAGTTTACATAAAAAAATCATTCGGCTTTAACGATAACAGTCAATAAAAATAAGCAGAAGGTAACCTTTATATATGAATTTATTACTGTTGAATATCTGGAGTTTAATTAAGGAGAGGGGAGACGTCCATACTAACCATTAACCTTCTGCTTTGAATGGAAGTAGGACTATAAAGAAATGTTTTTTGATTTGAATTCTTCTTCAGTATCACAAAAAGTGAGTTTTCCGTAATTCAGACGGTTATCGATGTACTGGGGGATTCCTGCTTTTCTTAAATTGTCACTAAATATTACATATTCAAATCGTCCACTATTATCCAAATAACTGACTTGATTCAATACTTCCTTTCGAACCAAGTACGTACAATGAATTACCTCGACCTCAATAAGTCCTTTAATTGACCCAGTTAATATATCGTAGTATAAAGGGGAATGTTTGTAATAACCATTTTCATCTACAAGGTAATGGTAATTTGAATAATTGCTTAATTGGTCATCGCCATTCCTTAACAGGGGACCTATTACTGGCAATCTCGTATCTAGAAGCGTTTGAAGTGTTTCCGGGATAATAAAGTTATCGCAATCCACTACAAAGTAATGCGTCCCTCTAGCTAAAGCCCATTCAATCGATTCTTGTCGGAGACGTGCCAACACACTCAATTTCACCGGGTTCCAGTCATGTGGTCTAAAATCCTGTACACGCTCCACTACATCACTCGAGTCGATATGGATTTCTGAATATTTGTCTTTTACTTTTTCTACCCACTGTTCTAGTAATACCGCTGTTTGATCTCGATTGTTATTTGTACGTATATAAAGTTTAATTTTAGATGCTGGGTAAGTTTGTTTCTCAATTAAGTCCAAGTACATGGGCAAAACGTGAGCTTTCTCTTTGGCTAGAATGGCAATGGTTACAAATTCATTAGTTTCCATTTAATAAAACACAGCCTTCCATTAACGTTTTTATTAATCTGAAGTTTATTTACTTGTACAAAACTGAGAGGTCATTCTTTTTCTAGGTGTGTACAGTTGGCCTCCACTTCCTCCCAAGTCATAAAAATACGGAGGATGTCTTCCTCGATGAGTTCCGTACCACACTGCACTTCAATAATTTCCAAATCAGTAAGTGCTTTAATACCATGGGCAGCCCCTAAAGGAATTTCAAGAACATCGCCCGGGTTCACTACCCGGATTATATCATTAAGAACAAATAACCCAGTTCCATTGATAATTGTCCAGACTTCGCTACGATGGAAGTGTCTCTGATAACTGATGTTTTTATTAGCTGTTATACCAATTCTCTTAGTTAGAACTTCATTGGCTTCATCAAATTTTGTATAATCCAATACATGGTACCAACCCCATCGACGCTCTTCATACATCGGACGCTCTTCAATTTGAAGAGAAATTTCCTTGACTCTTTGGCTGGCCTCTTTATCTGTAACAAGAATTCCATCAGGGCTAACCACCACAACAAGATCTGAAACACCCAAAACAGATACAGGTATATCCAATTCATTAATCACATGGACATTTCGACAATCCGGACCAATACTTCCTTTGCCAACTATCGGCGTTTTCATTTCCTCTGTAAGAGTATTCCAGGTTCCAAGATCTTTCCATTCACCGTTATAAGGGACAACAATAATATTATTTGATTTTTCAACCACTTCATAATCAAAACTATTTTTCGGTAACCGATTAAACTGGTTAAATACTTCAGCATAGCTAAGTGGAAGTCCCTGCGTTTTAATATAATTTAATAAAAATCCCAGCTTAAAGGCAAAAATCCCACCATTCCATAATGCTCCCTCTTTTATCAATTGCTTAGCTTTGTCATGATTTGGCTTTTCTGTGAAATAACTCACTCTTTGAAAAGCTTCTTCATGTTTTGTATTTTGTGAGGCAATAGGAACTATATAACCATACTTTTCTGATGGGTAAGTAGGTGCAATACCTACTAAAGCTAAATCAGCCATTGATTGTTGCAAAACCTTCTCTAAAGTAATCATATGCTCGAAAAACTCATCTCCTGCAAAAGGATCGACGGGCATAACTCCAACCACTTCCTCAGGGTCTACACTTTCTACTGAATATAAATATAGAGAGGCTAAAACAATAGCCGGATAAGTATCTCTTCGACTTGGTTCCATAATCAGAGGTACATCATTACCTAATTGGCTAATTATCATATCAACCTGAGATTTATTTGTGGAGATAATCGTACGATCAGCTAGATTGACGTTTTCCAGTTGGTTCCACACACGTTGAATCATAGATACTTTTGAATTTGTTTTTTGCTCAGATGGCAATAGTCTTAAAAATTGTTTAGAACGGGAACTATTCGACAAAGGCCAGAGGCGCTTTCCCGAACCTCCAGATAATAAAATAAGGCGCAAATCTTTCACTCCTATAGACATTTAGTGTAAAACGTTTCACATTGATATGACAATTTACCTCTTCTGATATAGAAAGAGCAAATTTGAATTTCTCTGAATTATGTATAATATGTAAGCAAAATGAGAGGGTTACTTCTCCTGCTTATATTTTATATATTGTCATTCATTTTTCACATTCATAGCTATTTTCCAATACTATCTAGCCTAAATACAAAAAGGAAGATCGCCCACTAAGGGATATCATCCTAACATTAGAAGCTTATTAACAAGGTCTTTCTCTAATTTGAATGAGGCGATGAGCTGACCAAACAATACTATTATCATCTCGGCCTAAATCAATTCCTAAAGTTACCCCATCAGATTCATAAAATAATCCGACGAAATCTCCAGCATTTAATAAGACGTCACCTGCTAATGTCACTGTTCCATTGCCAAGAATCGCTATTAATATCTAATACCAAGGCAACGTTTACATTTTATAATGGTGTTAAACCACTTATCAAATCAGTTACGAATGGAATTTATTACATTTCATTTTATAACGTTCAAAAAAATACTTCATCATAAGAAGAAAAAGTAAAGAAATGATCTACCTTTATTTGAAGGAAATTTATTTTTTAAGTTTAAATGCTTTTAAAATGGATATTATAATGATGTAAGATAATAATGCAGGTTTTACCATGCTAGGAGGTACTTAAATGGAACGTGGAAAAGTAAAATGGTTTAATAGTGACAAAGGATTTGGATTTATCGAGCGTGAAAATGGAGACGACGTATTCGTTCATTTCTCAGCTATTCAAGGGGAAGGGTATAAATCTCTTGAAGAAGGCCAGGAAGTTGAATTTGAAGTAGAATCAGGTCAACGTGGGCCTCAAGCAACAAACGTAAACAAACTTTAATTAAACTAATAAACAGGCCCTGAAAATCAGGGCCTGTTTTTATGCTCTAAATCAATAAAATCCACTTATGTAGCAATTAAAAAACAAAAAAATCTCTGGAGACTAACTAACTCCAGAGATTTGAAAATAAAGGGAACCCCTTATTTTACGGCTTCTTTTAATTCTTTACCCGCTTTGAATGCAGGAACTTTGCTAGCTGCAATTTGTATTTCTTCACCTGTTTGCGGATTTCTACCAGTACGTGCTGCACGATCGCGTACTTCAAATGTACCAAATCCAACTAATTGAATTTTTTCTTCTTTAGCTAGCGTAGTCGTGATTGTCTCAAACAATGCATCCACTACTTTTTTAGCGTCGTCTTTTGTTAATTCTGCTTGTGCTGCTACAGTTGTGACTAATTCTGTTTTATTCATATTAAAACACCTCATCCTTTTAATTCTATAAAGTATGTAGAAAACACACCATACCATATTAACTAAAGGTCTGTCACTTAATATGGCCGAAAAAAGGAAATTTAATCCTTATTTTATGCATTTTGATGGTAGAAATCAATTTGAAGCAAAATACCGGCAAGTCATCCTAATTTATGTAATAATAGATACATGACAAAAAAGTATAAGAACTTGAGGGATTTTCATTGGAAAGTATGGAACTACTACATACAAAAATAGAAATTTTGAGGAAGGAATTAATCTATACAGCTTTAAACCATGGATTCACCGCTCCAAAAACTTTACATATAAGCCAAGAACTTGATAAGCTGCATAACTTACTTTTACATAACCAAGAACCACTAAGCTATCAGTAAAATAAAACGTTTTATATCTATGTATAGGCAACAGAGCTCTTTCCATTACAAAATTACATACTCTAGACTCTCTTCTGCTAGAGTATGTAACCATCTATATTTCCAGGTGTCATTTTTAATTTTCGATTTGCAGCCATTGATAGATTGTATCCATATCAATATCTTCTTCCAAATGGGCAGCCAAGAGGTCATACGCTTCCTCTCGTCACTCTGAATCACTTTGCACATTATCCTCTACACCATCCAACCCTTTTTCCCGACAAATTTGATCGAATAAAGACCTAGTAAACAGACGATTATGAAAGATGCCATGAAGATAGGTGCCCATGATTTTACCATCACTGGAAATAGCCCCGTCTCCTCTTCCATCCTCTAACAAAAGTAAAGGAGTTACACTTGAAGATTCTAATGAGGTTCTCCCTAAGTGTATTTTAAAGGCTTGTCCCATATACAACTCATTTCAATATGTGTGTGGTATCTAAATTACAGTGAACATCCTTGATTTGAATTTTACTACATAGGCGAAAACAAAACCCTAACTGCAAGAGTTAAGGTTGAATTAACTAGATATGAATGATGAATGTAGTAATGATCTAAACTCCCATTTATCTTATTGAAACAGAAAACACTACCGGTTTAAACCGGATTGTCGCATGATAATTATTTATTTTTTCTGTCAACTATATCAACTTTTCAGCAATTCAATAGGCTAGAATTGTTATGGACCGATTTCTATCAAAATATGCCGTATATTGTTTTACATAATAAAAGTTCTCAACAAATCCGTTCTATTAGGTTGGAAGAATTGTTTTTAGGAGAATTCACATCTGATGATACCTCAAACGCTTCCATTTGTTCGGCATCAAAAGACTTTAGGAATTGTTGGAGATAGTTCGTATCCTGAATGGTTGGGTCCAGCCAAACCTTTTCATCTTCAGGATTAAGAATGACAGGCATACGATCATGAATGCTTGTCATCAATTCATTTGACGTCGTGGTGATAACTGAACAAGAATAAACCGTACCTTTCGGTGATTTCCATGATTCCCATAGACCTGCCATTCCAAATAGATCATTATTCTTAAGTTTAATCCGCATTGGTATTTTACGTTCAGGATCCTTCTTCCACTCATAAAAGGAGTCGGCAAGAATCAAGCACCGTTTCTTTTTATAAGCATTCTTGAAACTGACTTTCTCGGCAATTGTCTCGGCCCTGGCATTTATCATCTTGTAGCCAACTTTTTCATCCTTAGCCCAGAACGGAATTAATCCCCATCGGAGATACCCTAACCGGTTCTTATTACCATCATTAATGACAGATAGAACGGAATGCGTCGGAGCTACATTATAGCTTGCATGGTACTCTTCATTAAAAGCAGCCTGTATATCAAAGCGATCAATGATTTCTTCAATGCCCGTAAAAAGGGTAAACCGTCCACACATACTATCACCTACTGTATTTTATGTTAACGCTCTAGAATATTAATATCGGTAAATGATTGATTGAACAATTCACTGTTAATCAATAGTGTACCTAGAACTTCCCTTTCATCTTCAGCTTTGATAACATCCGTCAGAATTACCATACTTCCATTCTTCACTGTCACTTTATATTCATTCATAATAAGTCTCCCTTCAATTGGTTGTTACCCGTATTATATACATTATCCACCAAAGGTAAAAACAAAACGAATTAGTGATCGTCCCCCTTGTTTCATTGCTCCTTGTTCCTTTTCAAATTGGACAATTATATGACCATGTTACTAGAACCCATTCCTTATCATTGGGCATGAAAAAGCCCTCCATAAAAGCATGGCTGGCTTTAATGGAGGGTTTCTTAATAAACTTAGTTGGTGATGGACCCATCATCGTCTATATCCTCGTAATCAGTTGGATCCTTTTCCAATAATACTACTTTATCTTCTTCGTTCCACTCCACTTTAAATCCTGTTACTTTTCCGACCCTTAAAACGGGTAGGAATGATTTTTGATCTGGTTTATAGGTCTTTAAATCTTTTGTGCCTATTACGCCTAAACCAAGTAGCAATTTATCCGATTGAATATAAGGCTTACCATCTATTATCTTCATTTGTTTAGCTGTATACGGAAAAGGTACACCATTTACTTTTAATGTGAATGGACCTGGCTTCTCTTCTTTAATTTCTGGAGCTTTTTTCGACTTATAGTATCCCTTATCTACTCCAAGAACTGTTCCTTCTCTCGTATTATCCGCCGCACCATACATTTTTCCCGTTTCATAATCGAATACGACGGCCTGCACATTTCCAATATGCTGAGGTTTTTCTTCATAGACATGACCTTTTGCCATTAACTCCAATTTTGTATTTTGTTCAATTCCCGGCTCCCATCGAACAGTGGGATAGTTCGCTGAGTATATACGAGGTGATAAGATGGCTTCTTGGATTGGTAGCCCATGATCGATTACATTCATGATGGTCTCAGACACGGATGCAATAATGGTAGCTCCCCCAGGAGAGCCCAAGGCAAGAAAAGGTTTTCCATCTTTTAAGACAAAAGTTGGTGACATACTGCTTCTAGGGCGTTTTCCTGCTTCTACCTGATTAACGCCCCCCGGTGTAGCATCGAAATCTGTCATTTCATTATTTAGCATGAAACCATAATCCGGTACCATTATGCCAGTACCGAACACTTGTTCAATCGTAGTCGTATATGACACCATATTCCCCCACTTATCCATCACCGAGAAATGGGTGGTTTGACCTTCAGGATGATTCTCCACCACAGTTGGCATGGAAGAAGGTTCTTTTCCTTCATATTCCCATGGATCTCCTTCTTTTACTTCTGCAGTTGATCTATTAGGATTAATTAGTTTTCTTCTTTCCTTTATATACTCCTCATCTAAAAGCCCTTTTTTAGGAACTTCATAAAAATCTTCATCAGCCATGTATGCTGCACGGTCAGCAAATGCCAAATGCATGGCTTCCGTTAAATAATGAAGATATTCAGGGGAATTAATTCCCATCTTCTTCACATCATACCCTTCCATCAATTCTAAAATTTGTTGGACCGTCAAACTACCTGAACTCGGCGAAGCGGCACCCACGACTTCAAATCCCCTATAATTCGATCGAATCGGTTCCCTTTCTTTCGCCTCATACCTTTTCAAATCATCCGTGGTCATGACGCCCTCTCGTTTTTTAACTTCCTTGACAAGCGCTTCACCGATTTCCCCTGAATAAAGTGCATCCGGCCCTTGTTTCTGAATAATTTTGAATGTCTTGGCAAGATCCGGTTGGATGAGCTTATCACCTTCTTTTAATGGTTCTCCCCCGGGAATGAACACTTTGGCAGCTGCAGGATTATTTAGAAGCTTCGCTTTATTTTCATCAATATATTGAGCTGCGGACCAATTTACTTTCACTCCTTTTTCCGCTTGTTTGATTGCAGGATTTATTACTTCTGATAAACTCATCGTGCCATAGTTCTCAAGAGCCATTTCCATTCCCTTTAAAGTTCCAGGGACCCCTACCGCCTTTCCTGTAATATGACGTTTACTGAAAGGTACAACTTTTCCGTTTTTATCTAGAAAAAGTTTAGGTGTAACGTTTTTTGGAGCCGTTTCACGGCTATCAATCATCGTAATTTTATCTTCCTCTTTACTGTAAATCATGATGAAACTCCCTCCGCCAATTCCCGACATCATCGGTTCCACTACATTTAATGACAGCTGAATGGCTGCTGCTGCATCAACAGCATTTCCGCCTTGCTCTAAAATCTTTCTACCAGCTTCCGCTGCTATGGGATGGGAAACCGAAACGATTCCCTTTTTTGTTCCTTGCTTCATTGACTTATCTACCCCGGGCACACTTGCAATAACGGTAGAGACAACTAAAAAGATACTGAAAACAGCTATAATTAAACTCTTAAAATAGGTCATATAAAGTCCCCTTTCAAAACGGATATTAATCCTGTTCACTTAGAAAAACCTATACCTTTCTTCTGGTTAAGATTCTAAAGTTGGAGACAGTTCCTATGTTTATCATGGAGATAACTCAAGTAGACTTCAGACTTTTTAAACATCAAAATTATAAACTATATAAATTAAAGACGGTGGCTCAACCTCATATTACACACTCACCTCCTTAACTGATAAATGATGTAGTTGGGTAAAAGCCACCGTCTAGTGTCTTCAGTCCATTACCTAAATATTATGATTATTATCTAAAATGGTCGGCATATTCCTTTTGTCTTGCTTCTTGAAATATTGGAAAGCAAGCAAGACGGCAAAGGAAGCTAATCCAATGATATCCGTAATGGTTTCAGGATAGATTAATAGTAAGCCGATAATAATGGCTGGGAATCTTTCTAACCAATGCATTCCGCGTATCCAATAACCGATGACCCCGGCCCCGATAGCAATCATTCCAGTCATTGCCGTAAAAACGACCCATACCACTTCCATCCAAGTTGAATCAATCATCAGCATTTGTGGGGATAGTACGAAAATGTAAGGAATAATAAAGGCCGCTATGGCTAATTTAGACGATTGGATCCCCGTCTTTAAGGGATCTCCACCAGAAACCCCGGCTGCTGCGAAAGCGGCTAATGCCACTGGTGGTGTTATATCTGCAATAATCCCAAAATAGAAAACGAATAGATGCGCGGATAAATCCGGTACACCCAGTAAAATGATGGCAGGTGCCGCAATGGTAGAGGTAATTACATAGTTAGCAGTTGTCGGTGACCCCATTCCCAATACTAAGGCCGCGACCATTGTAAGCATAAGTGTTGGTATTAAGTAGCCACCAGCCAAATCGATTAATCCATTCGCCAGCTTTAGACCTAGCCCTGTCTTTGTGACAATCCCTACGATAATACCCGCACTAGCCGTTGCAGCCGCTACTGCCAATGCCGTTCGAGCCCCATCTACTAGGGCATGAATGATATCACTAAATTTCATCCGTACATCTTTGTTAATGAACCCTACAATAATCGAGATAAGAATGGAATACAATGCGGCATGTGTAACTGTTATATTCGACATCAGTAGGAGAACGATAGCAACGATTGGTATCAATAAATAAACTTTTCTTATCACTTCTCTCTTGTTCGGCATTTCTTCTTTCGTCAATCCCCTTAATCCAAGCCTTTTTGCTTCAAAATGGGTCATGATCCAAATCCCTGTAAAGTAAAGAATGGCTGGAATGGTGGCTGCTTTTGCTATATCCCAATACGTGATGCCATTCCCAATAAACTCCACCATTAGAAACGCTGCCGCTCCCATTATCGGTGGCATTAATTGTCCACCTGTTGAAGCAGATGCCTCTACTGCCCCAGCAAATTCCTTTTTGTAACCCAGATTTTTCATCATGGGAATCGTAAATGACCCTGAAGTGACAACATTCGCTACCGAGCTACCGCTGATTGTTCCTTGTAATGCACTTGAAAAAATGGCAACCTTCGCAGGTCCGCCGACTCTTCTACCTGCAATCGCAGTTGAGAGATCATTGAAATATTGACCAACCCCGGTTCGTATAAGGAAGGCACCAAATAGTAAAAATAGGAAAATGAAGGTAGATGAAATCGCCAGCGGTGTTCCTAAAATCCCCTCTGTAGAGAAAAACATCGTTTGGACCATCCGTTCAAAAGTTAGACCGCGATGCGAAAGGAAACCAGGCATATATTGACCAAATAGACCATATAAAATGAATAGCACCGCTATTGTCGTTATAGGTATCCCTACTGCACGCCTCGTTGCCTCTAACACCAGTAAAATGGCCAGTAAACCAACCGTGAAATCCAACGTACCTAAACGACCGACATTCATGACCAAATCGTCGAAAAACAAGGGCCAGTACGCTCCGACTCCGATACTTAATACTGCTAGAATCATATCGTACCATGCTATTTGAAGCTTGCCTTTTTGGCGTTTCTTCCGATTTGCAGGAAATAATAAAAAGATTAAAGATAGCGCGAAACCTAAATGAATCGTCCGTTGAATTTGTGCTGTAAAAACCCCAAAGATGGCTGTATACAATTGGAATAAAGAAAATGCTAAGAGACCAAAAAAAGCAATATACCCCAATATGCCTTTTAATTTCCTCGTCCCTGCTTCAGGATCGTATTTCTCTAAAAGTTTCTGCTGCTCTTCCTCCGTTAAGTACTGCACTTTTCCTTTATCATCATCCATTGATATTCACCCCATCCAATTGCTCCCAAAAGGAAATTTTTTTCGTTGAAATTCTGATCCATGTTCCCGGCTTAATAAATCGTGATAATAATACAGTTTGTTTTCTATAGATTAAGCGATGATTGGCTCCAACCTGCCCTATTCTTAAATCAATATATTCAAATGTTCGATTCATATTTTTGATATGATATACACCGTCTTTTTCTTCAAAGACTTCCTCTCCCTCTGCATTAGAAGGCATGCCTACAGCAAAGTCTTCATATGCCAGCTCGGTTTGCTTAATGGAGTCCCTTGATAGCTGATAGGTTTCAAGAACGTCCGAGAGGTGAATGGAATGTGTATACTCTATTTGAAACGTCTTTTCTCTTTTCAAAGGTAAATAAGCCAACAACTCTTCTTGATCTTGATAGGAAAACGCAAGGACTTGTTTATATGGTATGAAACCAAGTAAAGCACTGAACAGAAATAGAGGGATAATAAAAAACACGAATCTCTTAAAAAAATTGCTGCTCATCGAAACCTCCAAACTTCAAGAAACAACGAAATCGATAGCGAACTATCGATTATCGTAGCATTTATTTGGTAATTCCCTTTTCTTCGAAATATTTAGCTGCACCAGGATGCAACTCCATTTCCCCTAATCCTTCAAGTGCCGTCTCTGCCGTAATTAATTTTCCTTTTGCATGCGTGATTTTGTCTGTATTGTCATAAATAGCCTTAGTCATTTCGTACACCAAGTCTTTATCCATGTCTTTTCTTACAACCAACATGGCTTTCACGGCAACGGTCTTTACATCTGATTTAATCTTATACGTGCCGCTCGGAATGGTATCTTCCGCATAATAAGGATATTTCTTAACCAACTCTTTAATCTTTTCATCCGCAATTGGTAGGACAACAATATCATTTTGAACAGAAAGTGCCTCTACTGCACCAGTTGGAGTACCTGCTGTTATAAATGCTGCATCAATATTCCCAGCTTGTATTCCGTCCGTTGACTCGTCGAAGGAGAGGTTTTGGGCTTTTATATCTTTAGCCGTTAACCCATGAAGTGCTAGAATTTGCATGGCATTAATATATGCACCTGATCCAGGGGCACCGACCGATACTTTCTTTCCTTTTAAATCTTCCACTGATTTAATCCCACTTTTAGCTGTTGTTACAAGCTGTACAGTTTCTGGATATAAAGAGCTAATTGCCTGGATATTATCAATTGGGTTCCCCTTGAACATTTCTTTGGCCTCAACTGCATATGCAGCAATATCCGTTTGCGAGAAAGCTATCTCAGCTTCTCCAGCTCTTAAGGTTTCCATGTTTTCTGCAGAAGCCCCGGAGGTTTGTGGTGTAATATTCGCATTGGTATTATCCGTGATGATATTTCCGATCTGACCACCGAGTGGGTAATATGTACCACCAGTCCCACCTGTTAATAGACTCAAGTTTTGTCTTTCGTCTCCAGAGGCCCCTTCATTCCCCTTACTGCAAGCAGTAATAAGTAGTAAGGACATGATCATTCCGAATAAAAAAAGGCTTTTACATCCCTTCACAAAAATCCCTCCTTTTTCAATTTCATCATCTTTAAATGCGACGATATTAATAGTATTCTGTGACCAACTCTAATTTCCTTCATTTTACATATGGGAATTTAACCCATATCCTTACAGTCATAAACGCGCGTTTTTTAACCAACTTTATATTTTACTAAATTTTCAGTTTTTTTACATCCTTCTTTAAAGATAATATTGACTCTTGCATTTGAGAAATATATTATTGTTATAAACTTATAACTATTGATTATAAAATACCTTCTTATTGGCTGTATCCAGTTATTCTGATACCACTTAAACAAAAGGAGTGATTTTATCAATTTCCTATCCCTACGTTATTTTATTGAGGTTTCAAACCACCTTAGTTTCAGCAAAGCCTCCAAGGTCCTTCATATCTCCCAACCTGGCTTAAGCCAACAAATCTCATCACTTGAAAAACAATTAGGTTTTAAGCTTCTAAATCGCACAACAAGAAAAATCACATTGACTGAAGAAGGGGAATATATCTACAAGAAGCTCGCTCCTTCCTTCGATGACATCGAAAAAACAGTTAGCAATATCGTTGAAAACAAAATTGTCCCCAAACCAAAAATAAAAATTGCCACAATACCATCAGCAGCAAGTATTTATATACCAAATTTATTGAAAAAGATACGTATTGAATTTCCTGAAGTAGAAGTGGATCTTCAAGAGACAACCTCCGCAAGAGCAGTCAAGCTAGTCAAACAGCAAAAATATCAAATTGGTTTTATCCGAACACCCATACATGCCAATATACTGACAAATGAAGGGCTAAATATGATTGAATTCAACAAATCTCCATTGCAATTAGTCGTTTCTTTTGAACACCGGTTAGCTCAAAAAGAATCCATACATTTAACTGAGGTAAAGAATGAACCCTTTATTCATTATCATGCAGTACAAGCCCACTCTCTTCAATTTCTTTTGGAAAAGGCATGTTCGATTGCTGGGTTTTCTCCAAAAAAATTATGTGAAGGATCTGAGCTATTAACGATTGCAAACCTAGTTTCGAATAATTTAGGTGTTGCCCTCATGCCCAAAGATATGATTGATTTGTTAGGGGCTAAAAAGGTGAAGGCCTTAAACATCGAAAATATGAATCTGTCTAGCTCAATATCAGCTGTTTGGAAAAGTAGCGAACATACACCTTTCTTGATAAATCAAATCATACATACCCTCCAATCCAATGCTTCGTTGTGAGTTATAAGGATAAAGAACTAAAGTAAGTACAACTTGTCCCTTTTATAATCAAGGTTTATATGTATATAAAAATTTACTATTTTTGTTATGTTCCCTTCAATGTTAGCATTTGGTTATACAACATTTGAAAGGATGATAAATAAATGGTAAGTGGTATTTCGAAATTTTCCGTATTTGGCTTGGGTCCTATCGGCATGGAAATTCTGCGTAGTGCATATCTTACAAATCCTCAATCGATTATTGGTGCTGTAGATATTGATCCCCAAAAGGTTGGAAAGGATATTGGGCTGATCATAAATGAAAATAAAATGGATGTACATGTGGTCTCCAGTATTCATGAAGTAAAAACCAGTGTAGAGCATCCAATTGCCCTTCATGCGACCGGTTCCAATGCAAACCACGTTTGGCCACAAATCAAGGAACTTTTAGATCATGGGTTCTCAGTGGTTTCTACCTGTGAACAGCTTTCTTTCCCGTGGCAGCGCTATCCTGAGCTGGCAAAGGAGATAGATATATATGCAAAGAGCAAAGGGCTCAGTGTCATCGGGACTGGCATTAATCCAGGTTTCATCATGGATACCATGGCAATCTGTTTTTCAACGGTTGTTACAACGGTAAACAGAGTCCTTGTCAATCGTAAAGTGGATGTTTCGAAACGCCGCCTCCCCTTACAAAGAAAAGTTGGAATCGGTATGACAAAAGGAGAATTTGAGGCACTGGCTGAACAGGATAAGATCGGGCATGTTGGGCTTGAAGAATCTGTTAGATTAATTGCATATGGGCTAGATTGGGAACTTACCAGTATAAATAATACCATTGAGCCAACAATTGCCACCGAAGATATAACCGTTCCACTTACGTCTCTAAAAAAAGGGGCGGTTAGTGGGCTACACCAAGTATCAAGAGCTTTGACCTCTACCGGAAAGGAAATCTGCTTGGACTTGAACATGTCTGTAGGAATTAACCAAGAGGATGAGATTATAATTGAAGGAAACGAAACACAAAGATTAATCATACCAAATGGAGTATTCGGTGATACTGCTACTGCCTCCATGGTTATTAATACAGCTAAACAAATTGATGCGATTCGAAAACCAGGGTTACTTACCATGGCTGACATCGGCCTGCCAAGAAACAGCCAGCAATCTGAATTTGTACCCATATGAGTCTAAACAAACGACATTTGCATTTATAAGTAACTACTATATGAATGTCTCTGCTATTCTTTAAAAATATCCCAACCTAAAGATAGCGTAAACCATGGAATTGTCGCATCATACGGGATAAGCAGCTTTTCTATCTCCAATTCATTACTTTTATTTATATTTTTTCCAGACATATCCCCCCCCCCGGCGACTTGCCGGGGCACTCTTATATATGAAAGCGGTAAGAAGAGAATATAAAGGTCAACTTCTTCAAGTAGCCTAGTAGTTTTGAAAATTATAGTTTACATACTATTAATCCTATATATCTTCCGTGGTCGTCCTTTTGATATGGGAGCTTCTTCTCCAATTATTTCAGCCATATCTTGTTCTACCAAATTATTAAGTATACGTCGTGCATTTCTTGGCGTCATTTTTAGCCATTCTGAAAGAAGTGATGCTGTTATAGAATGATTACCGGTTCTTTTTTGAACTGACAATATCTTATTAAATGTAGTAATTGTCACCCCACACAGTTTAAGTTTTCCACTCATTTCTCGGTCTTCTATTCTATAACTAAAAGAGATGCTTTCCTGTTCCTGAAGGGGTCCCTCTATCATTCCTTGATCGTCAACAAGAAATGCACAAAAAGAAGCATACGTTTGCGCATTAAGTAAGGCTATTCTTGCGTGCTTCTCTGCTGCTAAGGCTGTATCACCATATCCAATACCAATATGTGTAGGATAGTCGGTTACTAATGAGACCTTATCCAATAAGTCTACTACATGTTCTGATGACTCCTGTAAAGAGCCTCTCGTTGAAAAAATGATAAAGCTACCCATTCCAAGGTTTACAATTGAACCTGAAAGAGATTCAGAAAAATTAACAATGACTGACTGTAATTGTAAATTCAATCGATACTGATTATAAGATAATGTAAGTTTATCATTTTCTTCTCCATCAGTAATCTTAATCAAAATAACGGAAATTTGAGATTCCTTAAAATACTTTGTTTCCCAATATTGAATCGCATTTGTTAATGTTTCACGAATATTAGTACGTGTAGGTGTGATCCAATATGAAGGTATATCTTCCGATTGTAAATTTTCAAATATAGCATACAAACATGTTAAACAAGTATCTACTTTATTTTCGTTATATAATTTTTTATGAAAATCAAGTAGCTCTTCTATAGAAATACCCTCATGAAATTCCTGAGAATAAATAGATTGACTCGACAAATTAAGATCTTCAAAAGTCTCATATACATCACGTTTAGGTATAATATCTATACTCATATTTTGCAAATGTCGCTGATCACTATAACCGATTTCAATCATTGCCTTTGTCAAACTCGCACCATCCAATTGAAGAAAGAAAAAAGGTTGGTTAGACCCACTTGCTCTTACAAAAGGATAAAGAACTGGTCCACCAAGCACCCAAATATCAACTTCACTTTGTTTTTGTTGTATTATGGATGTTGTTTCTTCAGGATTCTTATAAATAAAAGGAATGACCTGTAAACGGTCCTTATAATCCTCTGCAAGTTCTACTACCATTTTTACTGTACTAGATGGACCAACTATCCCGGCTCTTGTTATCAATTTTCTTTCCCTGCCTTCCTCTAATCACTATGCATATCAACATTCACATAGTCATTATAGTTAAAAAAGGCACCCTCTCTTGAATGTATATCAATATTACTTGAAATACATTTAGAAAGAAGCCTTCTCATTTAAATTATTATACCAAAATATACAAAAAAATTAAAAACACACCATTTTCACGAAACTTACTTTACAACAATAAATCAGGTTCTTCCTTTACAATTTTGTTCCATAAAGGTTGGAAATTAAGCCATCCTTCATACTCTGTTCCAGTCTGCTCAGCAGCTATTAAAGCACTTTTTTCATCAATCAATATTGGTTTTTGAACTGATTCTGCTAATATTTGCGACTGACATAATCGTTCCATTGTAATAAACCACCAAGCTGCTGAATCAACAGATTCCCCCACTGTAAGTAAGCCATGGCTTCTCAGGATAAGCGCCTTATACTTGCCTAATGTTTCTGCAATGCGCTTCCCTTCTTCCGTTTCATACACTAATCCTGTATAGTCATCAAAGAGCGCGTGATCGTTGTAAAACTGGCACGCATCTTGAGAGATTGGATCTAATAATCTTCCAAAAGAAGCCCACGTTTTTCCATATAAGGAGTGTGCATGAGCTGCAGCTATAACATCTGGTCTAGCTTTATGAATTTCAGAGTGAATAGCAAATGCTGCTCCATTTAATGATTTTTCTCCTTCCACAATATCACCATTTTCATTTACAAGAATCAAATTAGATACAGTAATCTCACTGAAATGCTTACCATACGGATTTACCCAAAAATGATCTGTATATTCTGGATCTCGTACAGTAATATGTCCTGCCACACCTTCACTAAAACCAAACTTTGAGAACAGTCGAAAAGCACCTGCAAGTCTTTCTTTCCGATGCTTACGTTCCGCTTCCATATTTTCAAACTTTATGGGATTTAAATACGTAACATTCGACATACACATTTCTCCTTTTCATATTATTTATACCTAAAGGGTTTCAACAGATTGAACCATTTAGAGTTACTTAGTATTTAAAAATTCTCAAACAGTTTGATTATTGGTTTCATAAATATCATTATAAAACTTCATCATTTCATCTCGAAAACTACGAATTCCTTCCGTTGCGTTTATAATTTGTTCTTCTGTAACCATGTACTTTGCAATGATGGTTTCTCCTAATCCCACATGGAAATTTTCATCCTTTTTTATCTTTTCATAACACTTCGCTAAATCCTCCAAACCAATCCGTCTGCAACTTTCAATAACGACATCATGTGTAGTTGTCGTGGATGTCTCTGAGCAGTTCCAAACAGCAATCGCACAAACTGCATCTTTCTCAAGGGCTGCCCAATGTATTTCCTCCCACCCTTTGTTCAATTCTGAAGTTGCAACAGGTGCTTTATAACCATGTTTTTCTAAAACACGACTAAGAATTTCATAATGATTTGCTTCTTCTAGCATATGTCTACATAAAGCTGTAACAATCTCTCTATCAAACTCGTTCCAGTATTTAATGATCTCTGTTCCGAGGAATATAACATACTGCATTTCAAGCCAATCTCTCTCCCTAATAGCTTCAAATACTTCCTCATGCGTAAGATCTTCCCTTGTCCAGAATTCCAAAGCCCTCACGTGTGCATGTTCCTTAAGCTCTTGTTTAATTTGATTAAACTCAACCATAAAATCCTCTTTCGTTACCATGTATATTCCCCCTTATTATTTAACTTCTAATTCCATTGCTTTCAAACTTTCATCTCGAATTAATTCTGTCAGTTGTGCTTTCAAAGTAAGAAATTCTCCTTCTGTTTTAATCTTATAAGAACGAGGATGCTCTAAATTTATCGGAATATCTGCTTTAATGCTTCCTGGTCTTGATGTCATTGTGATAACACGACTACCAAGAAAAATAGCTTCTTCTACATCATGTGTAATGAATAAAATCGTTTTATGTGTTTTCTCCCATATTTCAAGGAGTAGCTCTTGCATAATCAATCTCGTTTGATTATCAAGTGCCCCAAATGGTTCATCTAATAGTAAGATTTCGGGATCATTTGCAAGGGCACGAGCAATAGCCACACGTTGTTGCATCCCTCCTGATAATTGTTTTGGATAGTGATGCTCGAAACCTTGTAAGCCTACTAGCTCAATATATCGTTTGGTAATATCTTTTCTTCCCTGAGGATCCATTCCTTTGATCTTTAAACCATATTGAATGTTTTCTTCTATGTTGAGCCAAGGGAACAAGGAATACGCCTGAAACACCATCCCTCGATTAGCAGAAGGTCCAATAATTTCTTCCCCTTGCAAGTAGATTGCACCTTCTGTTTGTTCTTCTAACCCTCCAATCATCCGTAACAATGTCGATTTCCCACAACCAGAAGGTCCTAAAATTGTAATAAATTCATTTTTGATTATTTTTAAGTTAATGGTATCTACAGCGAGGACATCGGGTTTCTTACCAGTTCCTTCATACACTTTTCTAACATCTTTTACATCCACTAAAATCTCCATATATCTCCTCACCTCCCGTAATTCCAAGAAAACATTTTTTTACCAAAAAATTTCAAGATTAAATCCGATAGTAGTCCAAGCATACCAATTGTTAATATCCCAAAAATGATATTGCCAATTCGAAACATCCTTTGTGATTCAATGATGACACTACCAATACCTGAAGCCGTCGCAATTAATTCAGCAACTATGATATAGGACCATGCCCATCCTAAAACGAGGCGAATTGCATCTAAAATACCGGGCATCGAGGCTGGCAATATGACGGATCGTAAAACACCTATATTAGAAGAACCCAGTGTATACGCAGCTTCTAATAATTCACGGCGAACACCACTAACTTCTACTGCAACCATTAACACAATGGAAAAGATACTACCGAAAAAGATGACGGATATTTTTTCTAATTCACCTACACCAATCCATAAGATGAAGAGGGGGATAAATGCTGAAACAGGCATATAACGCACAAATGAAATGATAGGTTCAAAAAAGGCTTCTACTACTTTATAGCTTCCCACGAAGATGCCAAGGGGGACACCAATTAGTAACGCTAATCCAAATCCTACAAGTACCCGACTAAACGTTACGAAGATATCATTTACAAAGTTAAATTGTGTAAAAAGAGTAATACCAGAGGTTATAATGCTTGTGGGTGTTGGTAAAAACAGTGCATCTACAATATTTGTATAGGTCAATAAAGACCAGATGCCTAGCAATAAGATGAAGCTACTCATAGTCAATTTAAAATATAAGCTTTTGGGTATCGGTTTTTGCGGTTCAAAATAACGGAATTTTTTCTTTTTCTTCTTTTTCGTCTTCACAGATTCCTCTAATATGACAGTATCCATGTCCAAGATCTTGTTCCTTTGCATGTCTACCACCTCCTTCATTCAATAAAAGAATAATCTATTAAATCTTCAATGTTCGGCTCTTTATCAATAATCTTTTGTTCTGTCCATAATTCAGCGCCCAATTTTGTTAATTCGTAAAGTTGACCTGGATTTTCTTTTGTACCAACGTATTCGCGTGCTTTCTCTTTATCGTATAGAGTAACGCCACTTAAAGCTTCCTTAAATTCCCCATCAGTTTGTCCCATTGCTTTTGCCATTATCGAAATAGCATCTTCTTCATTTTTCTTGAAGTATTCAATGGCATCAAACCAAGATTTCACAAAACCTTTTACCTGATCTGGATTTTCCTCTACATAATCTTGCTGAAGAGCAAAGGAACTAGCAATGATTCCAGGTGTTTCTGCACTAGTCATTAACACATGGCCAAAATCTGTATTCTTTACATTCGTTAACCACGGTTCCCAAGTAATAGCTGCATCTACTTTATTTGCGATAAACGCTGCACCCGCATCGCCACTACTCATACTTTGGATATCCATATCACCCATGCTCATACCTTCTTGTTTCAGCAAATAATTAAACCAAAAGAAACTAGCTCCTCCATCTGTCTGTACAGCTACCTTCTTACCTTTTAAATCTTTAAAACTTTTAATCTCTTTCTTGGCAACAATACCATCACCACCACTTGATTCTTCCGTACTAATTACTTGCACCAGTGGGATATCACGTGCCGCAGCTACTACCTGAGAATCAATCGTTCCACCAATTCCTTGTATTCTATTAGCTGCTAATGCACTCAAACGATCTGATGAGCTTTCAATCCGCGTTATCTTAACATTCACACCATTTTTTTCAAAAAATCCTTTTTCCTCTGCAATATAGAAAGGAGCATACCCAACCCACGTTGAGAAAGCGATACTAAGCTCCTCTTCATGACTGACTGAATTTTCAGTCTTTTTTTCTGTTGAAGAGCTACTAGATTGACAACCGGCACTAATTAGCAGTAATACAATCAATGTTATGAATAGAAAAGATTTATTCATTCTTTCATCCCCCTCTAAATTAAATCATTCGTAAAAGGAAATATACCGACCACGAATCCACTTTTTACTATAGCTGAAATACAGAGAAGGTTGAAAATCATTAGATTTAGTAGAATTCTTCACAAACTGCTGTATTAACTAGCGTCACTCTAAACATGTAATATTTAATAACATTATTTACAAAACAGGAAAATAAACAACCTCCTTTACAAATAGGCTATAAGTACTGTTGATGCAGATTTTCCAGATTGTATATTCCAATATTGGAACATAAAGGGAAATATTCTTAAATTATTTATACTTCTTCAAAACTGCTTTGTCAATCATATTTGTAATGTTTTATAACATATAAAATAATTTTGTTAATTTTTATGACATTTAAAAATTAATAAACTTAACACGAATTATATTGACTGTATTTTCAGAATTTTATATATTTAATTTAAGGAACAATTAGAGAATTATTCCTTAAATAATTATAAATGGAAAGAGTGGTGAAAAACGTACATGAGTGCTAACCAAGCAACAGGCAATGTTACTTCCGAAACTTTTAAACCCATAATAAGTAATTTCGCAACTGGTGTTTCTATTATTACAGTACGACATAATAAAAAAGATTACGGTCTAACAGCAAGCGCTGTTTGTTCCGTATCATTGGATCCTCCCATGCTTCTTATTTGTGTCAATCAAAATACCGGAACACAAAAAGCTATTATGGAGGCCGGATCGTTTAATGTTCATATTTTAGGAAAGCAACAAGGAGACTTAGCATTAAAATTCTCAAAATCCCATACTGACAAGTTTGAAGACCTTGTATACTCATATAGCGATTTGGGAAATCCTCTTTTACCTAACGTAGTAGCTCAAATTGAATGTCAACTGCATAAAGAGATGTCTGGAGGTACACATTCTGTCTTTTTAGGAAAAGTTCATTCAGCTAAGTCGATAACAGAAAATCCATTACTCTACCTTAAAGGTCAATTTGGTGAATTTACACATCTAAAACAAGAAACTTTTAAACCGAAGGAGGAGACAGTATGACTTTAATGACAGGAAAAGATTACAAAGAAACTATAAATGACGGCCGTGAAGTCTACATAGACGGCGAAAAGGTTACAAACGTAGCTGAACATCCAGCATTTAAACCAATTGTTGATGTAAAAGCCAGAATGTATGACATGGCATATGAGCCACATCATAAAAACATCTTAACCACTACATTAAAAGACGGCGAAATAGTTTCACGGGCGTACAAAGCCCCAACGACAAAAGATGATCTATCAGCCATCCGCACACATGTAGAAACCATTCTTGATGACCTTGGTGGAGTTGTTTATCGAGTCGGTGATGAAACAATTGGCGAAATGTGGTCATTATACGATGCTAAGGATAAATTGAATGAAATTGATCCGACCTACGCTAAAAATATCGAATACCATATCGATCGTGTAGCAAGAAAAGATTTATTCCATGTATCAGCCAATACAGATCCAAAAGGGGATCGAAGTAAATTATTTGCTGGAAAAAATGGCGGTACACTCCTTCATGTCGTGGAAGAAAATGATAAAGGGATTATCGTCAAAGGGGCTAAATTTGAGACTGCTGCTGCCTATGCTCATCAAGCATTCGTCAAACCCACTATATTAGATTGGAATGCCGGTGAAGATACAATGGCACCTTTTGCATGCGGCTTCATTTGCGACATGGGCTCTCCTGGATTAAAACATATTTGTCGTACCTCTCTTGGTCAAGATAAAAACCCTACAGACTATCCAATCTCTACAAAATTTGAAGAAATCGACACATTACTCATTTTTGATCACGTCCTAATCCCTTGGGAAAATGTCTTATTTCATCGCTCATTAGCATCTGCCGCCTATATCCGTTCCACGCTACATCGTTACTCAGCTTTTAACTACGTCCTTAGAATGTTGCGAAGAGCTGATTATTTAATTGGGACAGCTGCATTAAATGTAGAACAAACAGGGCTCACACAATTGCAAGCAGTAAAAGAAAAGCTCTCTCAACTAATTGGCTATAGAGAAGGAATCAATGCTTTTCTAACAGCAGCTGTCGCAAATGCAGAACAAAGTCCTGGCGGATTAATGATGCCAAATCAATCACTCCTATATAACGGTAGAGTATTCGCTTTATCACAATTCCCTGCCATGGCACATTTAACTAGAGAACTAGTAGGCGGCCAATTAGCTGTTACACCGGACTACAATACTATGTCTGATCCCGTCATCAAAGATTATATCGATGAATATTACGCTGTGGGCGATTGGGGTGCACAAGAAAGAGGGAAGTTATTGTACTTTGCGAGAGACTTATTAAATTCCTCTTATGCAGGTCACAGAACAACCTTTGAACTATTTGCTCAAAGTCCTCCATTCGCACAACAACTAGCAGCTTTCACTAATTTCGATATGGAGAAACAACGTGAATTAGTTCGTAAAGCAGCAGACTTAACCCCCTCTATCCCCGTGACTAGCGCCTAGGAATCGAATGGGATCCGAAAGGAGACGGTGTCCAGTGGAAATTCATGATCCAGGCAATATCAAGCTTCCCGAATCCATTCTTACTATTGGTGCGCTAGATGGTATCCATAAAGGGCACCAATTACTATTAAACACAGCAAAAGAACGCGCCAAAAAACTTGGCGTTCCCTTTGTTGTATATACCTTTGATCCACCTCCGAAAGTCTATTTTACCGATTGTTCACTTTTAACTACGTTAGAAGAAAAACTTCAGCTCCTTGAACATTTAGGAGCTGAGCATGTCATAATCGGAAAATTTAACGAGGCTTTTACTAGACAGGAAGTTCCCATATTTATTGAAGAAGTAAAACGACTTCATCCAATTGAAATATGGGAAGGACCTAACTTTATGTTCGGTAAAGATCGAAAAGGAAATAATGACGTTTTACGACGCTATTTTAGAGTGGAAGTTCTACCCCCTCTTAAATGTATAGATAATAAAATGATATCTTCATCACGTATCCGTCAGCTATTAGATGAAGGTCGATATTCTCAAGCTCAAGATTTGCTTGGATGGGATACTTTACGCATTATCCTATAAAAACTTATAGCCTCTGAAAATAGAAAGGAGAATATCTAATGGAAATTAAACGATACCATAAATTCGAGACAAATAAATTTTATCCTTCCAACATGGGTGAAGAATCTCACCATGTAACAAATGAATTTAGTATGGTCGTCCGTGCTGGAAATCATATTTATATGAGAGGTCAAACAGCTTTTGATTTAGAAGGTAATTTTCATGGGGAAAATGATGTTGTAGAACAAACAGAAAACGCCTGTCGTTGTATAAAGCAGCTTCTTGAAGAAGCTGGCGGAAAGATGGAAGATGTTTGTAAACTAACTACCTATGTAACAGATCGTTCTTATCGAAAAGAAGTATACAGTGTGATTGCCAAACACTTTAAAGGTGTGTATCCAGTTAGTACTGGCCTTGTCGTTCAAGGCCTAGCACTTCCAGAAATGTTGGTAGAAATTGATGTTGAAGCCGTAATTAGCGATAAAGAATAGTAAAATAGAAAAATTTTATAGAACTTACGAATAAAAGAGAAGTAATCATTTCTTGCTTCTATTGGAAGGAGGATTTTCCATGAAAATAACTAGCACATTTTCAATTGCAGGACGTTGCGAGTCTACAAACGCTTTAGGCGCTATCGTTACCTCAAGTAGTCCAGCTGTTGGAGCCAGATGTCCTTGGATTAAATCCAATGTAGGAATAGTACTAACCCAAAATGTAACAGACCCTCGTCTAGCGGACATTGGACTTTCAACTTTAGAGCAAGGTTATAATGCACATGCCGCAATTCGAACAATGAAAATTGCCTCAGATTTTCCAGAGTTTAGACAACTAGCTGTCGTAGACTCTAATGGCGAAGCTAGTGTGTTTACTGGTGAAAAAGCCCTCGGGATTCACGGAGAATTTTATGCAAAAAACGTAGCATGTATTGGAAATCTTTTAAGTGTTGCGGTAATACCAACAGCGATGGGGAATTACTTTATAAAAAGGACAGACCTTTCTCTAGCCGATCGCTTAATAGCATCACTCGAAGTTGGTTTTGACATGGGGGGTGAGTTAGATCAAGAACGCTCCATCTCCCTTCTTGTTTATCTACCGGATATCCCTTTTGCTTATATAGATTTACGTGTCGATGACAGCGACCATCCTCTTAATGATTTAAAAAAGCTATGGGATATTTATAAACATCAAGCCGAAGACTATAAAACAAGAGCAATCCAACCAGAACAAGCCCCTTCCTACGGTGTAATAGGTGATAAATAGATTAGGAGAATTGCAGGTGAAACACTTGAGGAATTTAACAAACAAAGTAGATGTTCAGATAAATAGTAATAGATTATTGTCTGACATCCATAAATATGCACAATATGGAAAAAACCTTCAAGGTGGTGTGACACGACCTAGTTTCTCTATAGCTGACCAAGATGTACGAACTTTATTTATCCAAGAATTGGAAAGTATTGGATTAGAAGTAAACATAGATGGTGCCGCCAATATATGGGGAATAAAAAAAGGAAATCAAAAGAAAAAAGGCAGCATTGTTATCGGCTCCCATTTAGATTCTGTTCCCAATGGAGGGGAATATGATGGACCCTTAGGTGTTCTTATGGCAAAAGAAATAATACAAACATTGATTGACCATAATATTACGCTTAATCATGATGTTGAAATTGTCTCTTTTACTGCAGAAGAAACAAACGATTTTAATCTATCCACTTTTGGTAGTCGATCATTTGTGGGGAGCTTAACAGCTGACAAATTACAGAATATCTATGACACAAAAGGAAATTCACTTCATTCGGAACTTAAAAAAGTTGGCGGGAATCTTAATCAATTTGCAAAAATGGAGGAAATGCGAAGAAGTAAAAAGGTTTTTATTGAACTTCATATCGAACAAGGTAAGAGATTAGAAAGAAACAACATGGCCGTGGCAGTAATAGATAAAGTGGTTGGGACGTATCGAAGTAAGGTAAAAGTGATTGGAGAATCCAATCACTCTGGAACAACAATGATGGAAGATCGGAAAGATGCACTAACAGCTACAGCAGAAATGATTCTTTCAATTGAACGTTATTGTAATAACATTGACAATGGTGTAGTCGGAACAGTCGGAACATTGAATGTATTTCCAAATACAGCGAACATTATCCCTGGAATAGTTAACTTTATCTTTGAAATAAGAGGAAGTTCAGAAGAACAAATAGAGAAAGCAATAAAAACAATTCAAGAGATTTGGCAATCCATCGCTAAAAAAAGAAAAGTAAACGTTTATCAGGAAGTTTTCCTGAATCAAAAACCCGTTGTTTTAGATTACGACCTTGTTAAGATTCTCCAGAAAACAGCACAGGAAATGTCTGAACCATATATGACTTTCTCGAGCATGGCCGTACATGATGCTGCACATATGTCAGCAATTGCAAAGTCAGTCATGATTTTCGTTAAAAGTATTGATGGAAAAAGTCATTGTCCAGAAGAATATAGTCATGCTGATGACATTGAAAAAGCCGGTAACCTAATGTTACAAAGCATCCTTAAGATTGATCAAGAACTAGTGTAACAATCCATTATATTTTAAGAATTAATAGGAGGATTCTCATGAAAAAATTAAATTTAAAATTAGCAAAGCATTTAATTGCCGCAGCAGAACAAAAAGCAAATAACCTTAATCTATCTATGGTAATCTCTATTGTAGATGAAGGTGGAAATTTACTTGCTGTTCATCGTATGGATGACGCTTGGCTAGCCAGTATAAGTATAGCTCAAAACAAAGCTTGGACTTCTGTAGCATTAAAAATGCCAACATCAGCATTAGCTAATGCCACTACGCCTAATGCTGAACTATTTGGCTTAAATACAACCAATAATGGAAGAATAGTCGTTTTTGGTGGAGGAATCCCACTCGTTAAAGATGGAAAAGTCATTGGTGCTGTCGGCGTAAGTGGCAGTAGCGTACCAAATGATATTCAAGTTGCCGAGGCAGCTATTAAAGCTTTTGAAGAACTAGCATTAGTTAACAATTAGCATCATCACAAAAGAGCATCGTAGGATGCTCTTTTGTGATGATGAATTAGTTCATGATATAACTATTTTTAAAACTTCAACCGAGTATCTTTCTCTGTAAATATACAGAGGTGGTTGCAAAAAACATCGTCATAATAGCCATATTAATGTCTATGTAAGTGAACTAACTGTAACTGTCAGATAAATTCGAAGACTTTTTGCTAATTTGAGATGAAAACTTTACTGGAAATTAGAACATGCACATTATCACTTAACACGGAGCCTCTACGGGCAAGATGATCAGCATGAAGCCAGATGCACCAAAAGTTTATCTGGCTCAGCCAAAATAGGCTATCATGCCCGCCTCTCCAAATAAAGGACACGTCATTACTGGAAAATAGTGTTCAGTCTTATTCAGCATTTTTAGTTAAGCAAGTGTTCATTTCTACTTGGCGGTTGCAGTAACCTTCTCTTCTCTTCACTATATTACTAATGGTTCTAAAGAAAAAATTGTATTATTATAAAGGTGCTGTCCCAAAAGTCATTTTCATGACACCTGGGACAGCACCTTATTCTTGGTGAGTGTTTATAACGTGTATCATGTAAACTCTTAAAAAGATCTTTTAGACATAGCAAACATAAAAATAAGTAACGTAGAAAACAATTATGTATCAAATAAGGAGAGATTTGTAGATGGATGTGACTATTAAAAAGTTAACACATGAAAATATATATACAAAAAAATACTCTAATAAAGATATAAATATAGTGAAAGTCTATGATATTTTCAATGCTTCTACTTTAAATCAATTAATTCATGATTATTCAAATAATGGTTTTGCAATCTTTGAGTTAATGGATATGGAGGTAAACCAGGAAACCTTAAAGCAATTTACTGACTCTTTAGGATTGGGAGCTGCCTACATTCCTAGTACTTACAATAATAAATCATTTTACTCAAAAAAAGGATTTAACCTCATAACTAAAAATAAACATGATCAAAGTCATAAAGCTTTTAATACTTCTTCAGAACAAGAACTCCATTCAGATGGTACTTTGGAACCGATTGGATTTATAAAAACTTCTTTATTGTTTTGTGAGTCTCAAGGTTTAAGTGGAGGAGAGAATACTTTATTTAATTCAGTTGGAGCTTTTTATGATATGCTTATAAATTGCTCTAATATCGGCTGGTCAATGCTAAACGATAGTAGTCTTCGTAGGTATAGTTATATTAATAATGATCAAAATATAGGTCCTACATTTTCAATTAAAGAAAATCAAATAATATCTAGATTTTCTTTAGATAATACTAGTGACTGGAATTATGGATTTGAAAATGTCCCGAATTTAGAAAAAGCATATTCTTTTCTCCAGGGTTTAATTTATGAGGGTT